>NZ_JADPJC010000055.1:0-775 GCF_023073215.1 Bradyrhizobium sp. 35 | reverse complement strand
CCGACATCCACGATGACGCCGAACTTCACGTCGATGAGATAGTTGTCGGAGTACGCGAAGAATGCCGGCCCCTTGTGAGCGCCGGTCCACTGCGCTGCCGGATCGGATGGCGAGACAAACTTCGGGATGACATCGCTGGCGGCGCCCCACGCCGGATCGTCGAGGGTTGCCAAATACTCCTTCACCGCGCGGCTGGACCTGGCCGGATCGCGATCCCTGCGCCAGTCCTGACCTGCGATCGAGCGCTGCTTGTTCGCGTCGGCCGCAATCAGGCTCGCATCGACTGCAAATCCTTCGCCACCAACCAGACCGGCGGCAATGCATGTCTCGACAATCCGTTCGAACACGCGGCGGAGAACATCTCCATCACGGAAGCGCTCGTTGCGGGCGCGCGAAAATGCCGAATGATCCGGGACAGCGTCCTCGATACCAAGCTTGCAGAACCAGCGATAGGCGAGGTTCACCTGCACTTCACGGCAGATCAGCCGTTCCGAGCGGATCGCAAAGACATACCCCACGACCAGCATCCGGATCATCAGTTCCGGATCAATCGACGGGCGCCCCATCGACGAATAGTGAGATGCTAGTTCACCGCGAAGCCAGGACAGATCGAGAGCAGCATCGATCTTCCGCACCAGATGATCTTCGGGTATCGCGTCGCCAAGACGAAACTCGTAGAACAGTTGACCTTGGTCACTCTTCAGACGGCCCATCATGGATCGACCTCGCCGAGATTCGCGTCAACACAACGGAATCACGGTTCGTGACTTGTCTC
>NZ_JADPJC010000097.1:0-16982 GCF_023073215.1 Bradyrhizobium sp. 35 | reverse complement strand
AGGCGTGTTGCTACTCGCTACGACAAACTTGCCAGAAACTTCTTGGCCGCCGTCCACCTCGCCGCTCTCGTCGCTTATTGGATCAATTGAGTCTGAACCCTAAATGGCAAACGCGGCAATCCTGATCGGCAACAGCCGGTATCGCAATTTGCAAAAGCTGGATTGTTGTGTCAACGATCTCGCGGCCATGAACGAACTCCTGGCGGCCACGCAAAAGTACGATTCCAGAACGACGATAGAAAACGTCGATGCAGATGCGTTGAAGCAACAGTTGCGGGACGCTGTCCATAAAGTCTCGGCCCCGAACGAATTGTTCTTCTATTTCACGGGGCATGGGCACGGGCATGAGGGCGAACTATTTTACTGCGCCACAGACTTTGACCCCAAGCACCCCAACCTGACTGGGTTGTCGACCACCGAGCTTCACGCCATCTTGCGATCCGCAAATGCTGCGCTGGTCGTCAAAGTGGTCGATGCGTGTCAGTCGGGAACGCGGCTCATAAAGTCGGAGGATAGCCTCTTTCGCATTCCGAAGGAAAGCTTTCAGGGCGATCATCCAGATCGCATCCTCCCTGGAGACGCAGAGTTCGCTCACGGGCGATCCCTTGAGCCTTTTTACGGGCAGGTTTCGCGATGCGACTCTCAGAAAGCTGGAAGGCCCTGTCTTGTACATGGACATCGTCTGGCCTGCGACGTCTCTATATCGCCCGCGACAACGATGCCGCGGGAGATGCCGGACAGGCTATTCTCGCCCAGCGCGCGGAAGCCGTCGGGATTGAAGTGATCCCGCTGTCGCCTCGACTGGGCGACTTCAACGAAGATCTGCACATCTTCGGCCTCGAGGCCCTCCGAGCAGCGTTGCTCCTTCAACTCGTACCGGAGGACGTCGTCCGCTTCCTGCATTCTCCGACGGTAGCTGCGGAATAGCCCGTGCACTTCGATCGGGGACGACAGCCCGGTCACGACGCGTCCAATGCCGGAAGAGCACGCGACCACGGCCTTCTAGAGGGCGATCGGACGGCAAGCGGCTCGGGCCGGCAATGGCTGCGTCCGGCTATTTTCCGCCGCGCGTGGGCGATGGAAGACACATTATTTATCTGGCCAGCGCGCTTTGCATCGCGAAGCAAAATAGCCGGCCTCCGCCATCCTCCGCTGCGCTTCGGCCCTTCGGGTTCTAGCCCGGTCGGCCGCTTCCCGAGGGCAGGATCGTCGCCGTAGCCGTCGCCGACATCTTCGATGCCCTGGTCGCGACCTTGAGCGACACTCGGCTCGAGCCGGATCTTGACGATCTGCTCTGGTCGACTGTCAACCTGTTCCATCGTGCCGTCGACCGCATCGAACGCCAACTCGACGACAACGAACAGGCGCAGCAGAAGAGCCAGCGCGAGCAGAACGGCTCCGAAGTTCGATCGGTCGAACTCGAGCGCCTGACGGCTGAAGGCATCACATTGATCGAGCGCCGCAACTGCTTGGAGCTCTTCCGCGACCAGGCCATCGAGCGCTTTGAGACGCACACCGGCTCATTCTGGCGCCCCCGATCGGGATCTCTGGTGAACCACCGCACCCTGACCGCAGCGATGATCGACTCCCGCGACTTCATCGCAGCCAAGCGCCGCAGCTGAGACCGAGGTCATGCTGCCCTCAGGACCAAAGATCGCGCTCACAGGTGGGCTCGACTTCAACGACCACCACCTCATCTGGGATCGTCTTGACAAGGTTCACGCCAAGCATCCCGACATGGTCCTGCTCCATGGCGGCTCCCCGAAGGGTGCCGAACTGATCGCTTCCAAATGGGCGACCACCCGCAAGGTAGCTCAGATCGCTTTCAAGCCCGACTGGACAAAGCATGCTAAGGCAGCGCCTTTCAAGCGGAACGACGCCATGCTCGAACTCCTGCCGATCGGCCTCATGCACTTCCCGGGCACGGGCATCCAGGACAACCTCGCCGATAAGGCGAAGCGACTCAGCATCCCTGTCTGGAGGTTCGGCGGCGCGTGAGCACCGTCTTCTCGACTTCCATCGAGGGGAAATTGTTCACGCCGCAACTCCGCCTCCTTTCAGTCTCATATCCATAGTTGCGCCGTGGTGGTGGTGGAAGGCGCAACTGGTACATCTATGCACATGGAGCCACCACCATGCTCGCTATTGGGCTTGTTCTCAACACACTCGGCATCGGCTTGTTCTGCTGGGCGATCTTTACGCTCGCTGTGTATGCGTTGCCGTTTTTCGTCGCACTGAGTATCGGGATGATAGCGTTTCAGAGCGGTGCCGGCCTCATCGGCGCGCTGCTTCTTGGAACGGCCGGCGGTGCCCTGACGCTCGTCCTAGGCCAGGTCGCCTTTGCTGTCACTCGGTTCTCGGCCTTGCAAATCGCGATCGCGACAGCATTTGCTGTTCCCGCCGCTGTCGCCGGCTATCATGTGGTGTTCGCGGTGTCCCATATCGGGGTGCCTTCGCCGGCTTGGCGTGAGGTCTTCGCTTGCCTCGGCGCAGTCTGCATTGGCGTTACGTCATGGACGCGCTTGATGGTTTTGGCGAAGACCCGCCCGTTCGAGCCGGGCGGGGTGGTGGAGAATCCGTCCTAACCAGTTCTTACGGCCCCATGGCCCGAGAGGATTACCGTTCACCGCCTTCATCGACGAACAGGTTCGCGTAGATCGGCGCGCTGAGCGATGACTAAGGCCTGATCGCGGGAGAGGCAATCCTCCTCCGAACTCCTCGACCAAGCCGCGGCATCCGGTCTGGCCCACGCAGCCGCGGCGGAGCGGTGTTGCCTCGATTCGTTCTTGGGAGACGATGCCGCCCTTTGCAGCAGATTGTTTCTCTTTCCGCGCTGAATCGTTCCGACCTCTTGTTCATCAAAACCGAGATAGCCACGCTTCTCCGCAAGATTGTGGTTCAGCACGCGGACGCACATGGCCTCGTTGATGGCTTGATCTGGCCGAAGACCGGCTTCGCCTCGATCGTCTGAGCCGCAACGCCGTTGATGCGACTTTCTTCCCCTGGGCTTCGCCCATTCCTCGGAGACAAGAAAGTCGCCACAACGACGTCCTCCGCTGCGCTCCGGCCCGCGAGCGGGTGCGTCGCCGATCGTCCTCGGCCCTAGATCGCCATCGAGGCCGCGGCGGTCGCGGGCTCGAAACACAACAGGTAGAGTAGGGGCACAGCGCCTGTCCGTCTTGCGACGGATGGTTTCTGCGCCCCTCTCGCCGAACCGGGCGTGCAAGTTTCCAAGCAACCGGCTCTCCATGCGCCGCTTACGCCGCGTGTGATCCTCACGCGTCCATGAGGGTGTTGAACGACGCCCAGAAGCGATCGGCTCCTTTGCGGAACTTCTCGCCAGGATCGTTCCATCCGTTCGGTATGCGTATGCCCCGGTGCGGGAAGTGGAGTGATCCGCCTTCCCGGAAGAACCGCAGCGATTTCGGTCCGTCGACCCATCGCCAGCGGCTGTCGGGCGCTGTTGCCTGGAAGCGGCGACGCAGCTCTTGCCACGTCGTCTTAGGATGCTTCCTGTGCAGCCATCGGCCGATGCGCTCCCACAGCCACCAATCCAGACTGGCGAAGTCCCGCGTGGCCCACGTGGCGTAGCGGTAGTAGTTTCGCCATCCGGTGATGACCGGGTTGAGATCGTCGATGAGATCGGCAAGGGCTTGGCCTGTCGGCGTCGCCTTCACCCTGACCTTGGTCTTGTGGCGCAGGTCTTTCAGCTTGCTCTTCGGAATGAAGAGATTACCGACCATACGTCCGGTGTGGCGTGCCTTGGTCTGCACCACCCGATAGCCGAGGAAGTCGAAGCCTTCCTCGACGCCGGTGATCCTGGTCTTTTCCATCGACAGTTCCATGCGCATTTCCGTTTTGAGGAACTGCGCCAACGCAAACTTTTCGGCTTCTGCTTCCTCGCGGGTCCCGTCCGTCAGCACGACGAAGTCGTCGGCGTAACGTACGGCGTAGAATGTAGGCCTGTTTCTCCGGCGATCGTAAAGCCGCCGGTCGGCTGCATTCTGCGGTCGTTCGCGAGGGCGCATCGACCACCGTCCGTATCTCTCGTCGATGGCCGCCAGATAGACGTTGGCCAGCAACGGCGAGATGATGCCGCCCTGCGGGGTGCCCGTAACAGGGTGGCGGACGGTGCCCTCGATCATGACACCGGCTTTTAGGAAGGCGAGCACGAGCCTAAGGACCTTGCGATCCCCGATGCGTCGGCGCGCACGCTCCATCAGCACATGATGATCGACGGCATCGAAGCAGCCCTTGATGTCACCCTCGATCACGAAGCGGTACTCGGAAGTGCCGCTGGGTGTGGGGTGAAGTCGTCGCTGGATTTTCGCCAGCGCATCATGGGTGCTACGGCCGGGCCGGAAGCCATAGGAGGTCGGATAGAAGTCCGCCTCGAAGATCGGCTCCAGCACGAGCTTCAAAGCCATTTGCACCAGCGCACGAATCGAGGAACTGCATGCTTGCTCCCCTTCGCCTCCGGCTCCGCCGGGTGTTGCCGGGCTCTTTGATCCTTGATCTTGAGGATCGCAATCAATGCCGATGCGCTGCACGCGCATGAAGTCGTCCGCGATGGTTTTGAAGGGCTGACGCCAGTGCGCGCCCGCGCCATCGAAGGCCAGGCTCGCTTCCGCATCTGCGAGCAGGGGTTCGAGGAAGTCTGCGCCGAGCACGGCGGTCATCTGCTCGAAGGCGGCGTCATCCCGAAGACGGACTTGCGGGTGCACCAGCCGTTCATGCGCTTTGAGCATGAACGGCAGGGGGTCATCTTGGCGCTGGCCAGCATGCCGGAGAGCGGCACGCTGCCGGCGAAGAACAAGTCTCGCCTGGCTGGCGTGACGGTCAACTACGAGCTCTCGCTGCGGCTGGATTTCGACGGTAAGGGGCCGAAGATCGGCGACATCTTTGTCACCCTGTTGGTTGCCCGCGACCGCAAACGCGCCGGCAAGATCGAGGAGATCGCGATCGGCGTGATCGAGTCCAGCTACGAGGGATTCCTTTACTACGAAACCGTAGAGTCGTTCCTGGCGGGCGACGGCGATGTGGAACCCGATGCTCCGGCGCCGACGCCCATTGCGCCGCCGACGGTTGACCAACCGAAGGTTACGTTGAACAAGGGTGTGAAACCGTTTGTGCCGCCTGAGGCACCGACGGCCAAGAGCGAGGAGGGTGATGCCCAAGGCTGATTTCTCCTTCGGGCAAAAGCAACGTTCGACATTGGTGAATACATGCGAGTAGGGACCCCCGGATTCGTGCCGGCGCGTCTGACCGAAATTCGGGCAGCGCGGCGGCTAACAAGTATGTCCGCGTTGGCGCGACGTCTTGGCGTAAATTCGAGCAGCGTCACGCGCTGGGAAGACGGCACAAGCGCGCCGGACGCCGACGCCATGGCCGCGTTGACGGAGACGCTCCAGGTTCGTCGGGAATTTTTCCTTCGTCCAACCTACGAGAACGACCACGCTCTCTTCTACCGCTCGTTGTCCTCGACGCTTGTTCGCGATATCAATTATCAGGAGTCACAGCTGCGATGGTTGCAGGAAATCAGCTCCATCCTGCAGCACTATGTCGAGTTCCCGAAGGTCGATATCCCTGATGTCCTTGCTGGCGCAAGCTACAAGCAGCTGCGCGACGAAGATATCGAACGTATCGCGCTTGATCTGCGCCGACATTGGAAGATAGGCGAGGGGCCATGCACGGATATGGTCGCTTTGCTGGAACGGATCGGGGTTACCGTCGGCTCGATCGAAATGGGCACCGCCAAGCTTGATGGCGTTTGCACCTGGTCTGCGTCAGAGGGACGGCCGCATATACTCTTGGCAACCGACAAGATGTCGTTTCCGCGCCGGCAGATGGATGCTGCTCACGAGCTAGCGCATGCCGTTCTGCACAGGCACGTCTCTCCCGAAGAGCTGCGCATGGATCTCAAACAGATCGAAGTGCAAGCTTTCCGTCTCGCAAGTGCGTTTCTGTTGCCGTCGACCACTTACCCGCGCGAAGTAAAGCGCCCGTCGCTCGCCGTGCTGGAGACCTTGAAGGAGAGATGGCGCGTTTCCATTAAGGCTCAAATCAAGCGGCTCAAAGATCTCGAACTTATTCCCGAAGGCTATGACGTGGATCTGTACAAGCTCTATTCCGCCAAGGGTTGGAATCGAGAAGAGCCACTTGATGATGCTTGGCCGCTCACAGAGCCGGGCATTCTCGCAAACGCTTTGAATCTGATCGCCGATGCAGGCGTTCGCACAAAGGCGGATTTGCTTGCAGTCGAATTCACGATGTCGGCTGGTGACGTTGAAAACCTCACATCGCTTCCGCCGGGCTGGTTTTCTGCGCCTGCGGCTGAAGTTCTTCAACTCAAAGCGCCAGCTAACCGTGAAGCCCCCCTCGATCGAGGGCAAGGCATCGTCGTTCCCTTTGCATGGAAGTAGATCTCAGCCGATCAGTGAGTACAAAGTCTCGCTAGCCCCGTGTCGCGCTTCCATGCGCAACACTGCTTTTGTACCCGTCACTAACACATTCGAGCTTTTCCGAAGCGACATAGTGTCCGGCTGCAAAGCAATCACCGCCGTTTGCCAAGTCTTGGTCGCTCGTCTCGTGCCTCATCATCTGGGAGGACTAGATCGACATGACTAACGCCCAAAGTGCTGGCGAGCTCAAATAGAGTGACGACCGTTGGATTGCGACGGCCACGCTCTAGGTCGCTAATATACTGTTGGGTGAATCCGGACACTTCGGCGAATTTCTCCTGCGTGAAGCGCTTCTGCTTCCGCAATCTTGCGAAATTCCGACCGACCAACTTGCGCATGTCCATCGGCGCAAATTGCGTCTTTACATACTACGAGGTTTATCTTCTATAGTATGTATTTCGACCCGCCCGCTCGTCGGCTAGTCCGCAATGAGGCTAAAATGAGAAGTGCGGACGAACTCGGCCAATCAGGGAAATTTGAATCATTTGCTGTTTGTTGAGGGGCTTATGACAAAACCGCAATTAGATCCTGACGTCGCGGATGTTGCGCCGAACGAGCCGGCGCTGACGGACTATGACGAACAGCATGTCGTCACGTACATTCGCCTTTTGCAGGCCGATGGTGAGGGAGCGGATTGGCGCGAAGTTGCTCGAGTGGTCTTGCATATGGACCCAGAGCGAGAGCCGGATCGTGCGCTGCGCGCGTATCAGAGTCATCTTGCGCGCGCAGAATGGGTGACGGAGCAGGGGCGACTCTTACGTGGCGCCGGCTCGAAATAGAACAAGATTTCTGACTGGTGTCTTGCGGGCAGAATTGTTTTCTTTTGCTGACGGGTGGTCATTCCGGGGCCCCACGTGGTGCCAAACTAGGGGCTTCCTACAACCGCTTCGTTCATACCTATTGCGCCGCAATCGTTGTTAACTGCGTGCAATGGGGCGGAAGCAATGCCTGAATTCGACTGGCGGTCGCCGGATTCCTACAAGAGCCTACAAAACGCCGAAATCACCGACATCGCCTCGGAATGTCTTCGTCGTAATGCGGACTATCGACGCGAGTACGAAGCGATGATCGCTAGCAGCCCAGATGGCGAAGCGACCACGGAGTTCAGGAGGAGGTGGGGCATCTGCTTTCGCCCATGACCCCCAACGGTCCTTCGACGAGCAGATAATCTTTTGGGCGCCTGAGGTTCTAACAACCGTCGTTCCGATCACGGTCGCCTCGGCCGCCGATCGCAGTTCGGCTGCTCGGCCACTGCTCGACCTTACAGCGGGGCAGGTGCGCCGCGCCGCCGACGGCTGGCATATCGTGCTGCGCATCGGGGCGACGGATCACCGTGTCTGGTCCAAAGAGCCTCCCGTGGTCGGCGCGTCATACGCAGCCGAATTGCCGTTTAACGGTGATTTGGAAGCGCGCGCCTATGCAGCCCGGCGGCTGTGGCGCGCGATGCATGGACGCGCGCAAGGTCCTGCCTTTCATCTAAGCAGCGGCGCGAGCGCCTGAGCGCCGCCATCCGCGCGCTCGATGCGCATACAGCAGGTGGCAGTTATCGCATGACCGCCGAAGCGCTGTTCGGCAAGAAGCGCATCCCTGATCGCGCCTGGAAGACGCACGATTTGCGCAATCGAACAGTCCGCCTGGTGCAGGGCGGCCTCGCGTTGGTACGCGGAGGCTACCGCAAACTTCTGCGGCCCGGCCGCAGGCACAAGTAGCCCCTCGGCCGAGGGGTATCGAAAATCGCCCCCTCCATATTCGGCATCCCCCTCCGATATCGCGCTTCTCCATGATGACCGCACACACGCCGGCCTAGCCAAGCGTAGTGCGCTGTCCTCCTGGAGTTCTCAAATGCCCGATCCGATGGCCGGTCTTCCCCCGCGATTCCTGCGTACACCTGAGGCGGCGCGCTATCTTGGCCTGTCCGGCCGCACGCTGGAGAAGCACCGCACGTACGGTACTGGGCCCACCTATCGGAAGATCGGCGGACGTGTTGTCAACGCCGTCGATGACCTGAAAGCATGGGCCGACCGGGGCGCCAAGACATCGACCTCCGACCCCGGCAAGGGAACGGTGCTGCCGGCCAAGAAGCATCCCGCGCTGCGCCCTTATGCCGGCCAGGAACGTCGGTGATCACCACGGATGGATTGTGATCATGCGGCGCAAACTCCATTCCGAGCGCGATCAGCTTGAGCTATTCGGGCGCTGCCCGGTGACCTAGCGCCCCGCGACGCGCAGGATCTGATGGCATATCCGTTCTTCTCGCTCGCAAAGACCAAGCGGATCGTACCGATCGATTTCCGTGCCGGTGCGATCGCAATTCGGTCGAAGCGGCGCCCGAACATGGCATGGCGACCATTTGGAATGCAGACGTTCTGATCTGGGCTGCATCCCAGATCGTCGAAGCCCGTGACGCCGGCTTGAAGACGTCGCGCCTGATGGCTGCAACGCCGTATGAGATACTGACGTTTGTTGGCCGCGGCACCAGCGCACGTGACTATGACCGCCTGAAGGCTGGTCTGGACAGACTTCAGTCAACGACCGTGCTGACATCGATCCGTCAGCCGACAGAACGACGGCGACACCGCTTCTCCTGGATCAACGAGTGGAAAGAGACGGCCGATGCAAATGGACATCCATTTGGGGTCGAACTGATTCTGCCGGATTGGTTCTATGCCGGCGTTATCGACGACGCGCTGGTGCTGACGATCGACCGCGCTTACTTCGACCTGACGGGTGGACTTGAGCGCTGGCTTTACCGCCTCGTGCGCAAGCTCGGGAGACGCCGCTCCGCCGTCGCGGAAGGAAAAGGCGCGCGTGGAAGCGGCCGGGTCGCGGAGGCCCTTACACAGCCGCAGCGACCCGGCCGCGCTTGCCGCCGGCGCCAAACCGGAAGGTCGTGCCATCGATCCAGATCTTGTGCAGCAGCACGGCGAGCGCGCGCGCCACCGCGGTCGCCGCGCGCTTCAGACCCTTCTTCCTGGCCAGCCGCAGGCCCTACAGCCGCAGCTTAAAATTTTTCGGAATGCGCGTGAGGATCGCGTTCGCTGCCTCGTACAGCATCGCTCGCGTCAGCTCATCGCCGCATTTGGAGATGCTGCCGATCCGGTCGGTCTGGCCGGATTGATAGCGCCGCGGCGTCAGCCCGAAATGGGCGCCGACATTGGTCGACTTCCTGAATCGCGTCGGATCGTCAACGGTGGCTCGGAATGTCAGCGCCACGAGCGCGCCGACGCCGGGCACTGTCATCATCCGTCGCACCGCGCTGTCGCTGCGCGCCGCCGTCAGCGCGAGCCGGTGCAGTTTTGCCAACTGCAGCCGCATCGCATTGCGCGCGTCGAGCAGCGGCGTGACGATCGCCTCCAATTCCTTCTTCCCGGCCAAGAGATCGCGCACCCGCGTGTCAAAACGGCCGACCGAGATCTCGCCGACTTTCAGGCCAAACGGGCGCAACAGGCCACGGATCATGTTCTCCATGTCCAGCACCTTGCCGAGCATCGCCTTGCGCCCGACCAGCAGCGCGCGCAGCGTTTGCGCGGCCTCCGACTTGACGTGCACCGCGCGGAACCAGCCGGTCCGCATCATCTGCGCGATCCCCTTCGCGTCATTCCGATCGGTCTTGTTCAGCATGGCGTTCAGCGCCGCCTTGGCATGCCGGGTCTCGATACAGATTACGGGCAGGCCCTTTTCGGAAAGCGCCGTGAACAGCCAGGCGCTGTACGAGAAGGCTTCCAGCCCGACGCGCTTGAGGTGGATTCCCCATTCCGCCAGGAACAGCTCGATCGCATCCGGATCGGTCTCCAGTTTCGCCTCCCGGACCACCTTGCCGTCACCGTTCACTACGCAAATATTGGTCGCCTCCAGCGACACGTCGAGCCCTGCATAGAAGTCCATCATGCGCCTCCACCGCCGACCGCCGGACCGCACCGCACGTTCCGTTCGCGAATCGCTGTGAAGCATTTTCGCAGCAGCACGGCCGGCGAGGGGGCACCGGTCAGTACCCCGGCTACCAGAAATCCTTCGGATTTCTTCTAACGGACCAGGCGGAAAGCCGCGTTGGCGGCGCCCGGAAACGGCGGTCCGTCAGTCTAGCTCGCCCTTGCGGGCCACGCACACTCTCCGCCGAGCCTCAAGCTCACGGCTACCAGCTCCAGCGTCATGGAGCCGCCGCATGAGCTATCTCACGGAAGTAGAAGTGTTGTGGCTCGAGAAGCGTATCGAAAACCGCATTCGGTTCGGCCGCGTTGTCGAGGAACGCAAGATCGATCGCCACCGGCGTGTCCTGTCATTTGAGCCCGGCAGCATCTTTTGCCTTCGTCCGTTGGACCTCCAACGACTTTGGGACAATCATTTCTCGGATCGACATCTTGCGCGCGGTCGCGCCGGGACAGCGCTGCTCGACTGTACCGTACGTGAAGCCCGGCGGACAGATCCTGCTGCGGCTGTCTGGTTGGCCGAAGGTCGAACGGGTGCTGCAGATGGTCGATGCCGTCGAGGCCCTCGGTACCGATCCCGCTGATGTTGCGCCTGATCATTGGCATCACGTTCATAACCGTCTGTTCGTCAACGAGAACCCGCGTCCCTGTACGACAGCGCGCCACCAGGCCTGGCTTCACCGTCAGAGGGTAATGCGATGACGCGACGCCTGAAGACGCTGGCCGCGAGTTTTGTGGCTGCTGCTGCGCTCGCCGCGACGATCGCCCTGGAGCCGCTTCCGCTCTACATCTGGAATGCATCCGCGAGCGTGCCGATCGGACTCTATCGCTTGCGACCGGCGGAACAATTCCATGTCACTGAGTTGGTCGCCGTGCAGCCGCCGGAGCCGCTCGCGACCTTCCTCGATCTAAACGGCTATTTGCCCATTGGCGTCCCCATGCTCAAGCGCGTGCTCGCCCTGCCGGGGCAGAGTGTTTGCAGAATCGGCCTCACGATCTCGGTCGACGACATCGCCGTGGGCGAGGCGAGGGATCGCGACAGACGCGGCCGGCCGCTGCCGAAGTGGCAGGGCTGCCGCGTGGTCGGAGACGGCGAGCTCTCTCTCATGAACTGGCAGTCTCACGACTCTCTTGATGGCCGATATTTTGGATTCTTGCCGGCGTCGGCAGTGATCGGCCGTGCGCTGCCGGTGTGGACGTGGGAGGAGTGATCGTGCGTGTTCCACGCTCTTACTCCGCCATTCCTCTGTTCGATCGATCGCTGGACCATTCCTCCGTTTTCTAATCGCGGCCCATCATGCAAGCCCTTTCTTTCCCATTCTCAGCACACCCAAAGATGCTAGTTCTTTCCGTCGAACCGATGGCGAGCAAAAGTTTGTTTGGCACGGCGAGGTCAAGCCCGGAGCCGCCGAAGGCGGGGGCGCAAAGCGCCAGGCTTGAGCTCGCTGGGCCAAACAAACAAACTGTTCCGCCAGTTTCGATCCTATGCCAAGCGCTGTCCATAGTGTCAGTCGCTGCCGAGTCCACGGTTCTCTTCGCAGTCCGATTGGCTCAACGGCTGCATTTATGCGTCAGAAGGTCGGCGCCGCTATGTCCCGAGCGCGGTCTGCATTTCTGCAGCCGCAGAAGGAATGGCGCGGTCGCCGGCGCTCGTCCCGGCAGGGACCTCTCACCGCCATCGCTGACAGCGGATCTCCACGCTGTTTGTACCTATTAGGCGATCGCGGCGCGGGCACCCCACTGGAATGGCGTCCCGTCACGCCACATGTGATGCAGGATGACCGCCAGTTTCCTCGCAACTGCGACCATTGCCCGTTTGCTACCCAATCGTTCGATCAATGCGCGTCCCCATTCCTGGAGTGGAGAGGGTCGAGAGCAGCGGCGCAGCACGACGCAAGCAGCCTCGTAAAGCAAGGTTCGCATAGCTGGGTCGCCAGCACGCGAGATAGCTCCAGCCCTGTCGGTTTCACCCGACTGGAATCTCCGAGGAGTAAGCCCGAGATATGCAGCGACTTCGCGAGCGCTTGAACCGGTGTGGATCTTCGACCGTGCCTATGTACGAAAGCGCAACAATTACGCCGACGCCAGGGGCAGTCATGAGACGCTTGGCGATCGGATCGGCCGATGCCCGTCGGCAAAGCGCGCCGTCGAAGACTGCGATTTGCTCCTGCAGGGTACCGAGAGCAATCAACATGGGTTCGACAATGGTCAACAGCACCGGATTGTCCTGGATCGCCGACCGGGCAATTTGGATGTATCTCCGCTGACTTCCGATCTTGAGGATCAAACCGAAAGTCTTCAGCAGTCCGCGGACCGTATTCTTGATCTTCAAGGCCGTGCTGACGAGCTGGGCGCGTGCGCTGATCATCGCGCGGATTGCGTAGGTATCCATACTCTTGACCAGCACTTGCCGGTACCAGCCAACGCGAACGACCTGTGCGATCCCTTGCGCGTCGTTGGCATCAGTTTTGTTAATCTGGAGCGACAACGCTGCCTTGGCATGACGGGCATCGATGCAGATAATTGGCACTCGGCGCTTCTTAAGTTCGTGGAAGAGCCACACGGACAGCATTCCGGTCTCGAGGCCGACCCGCATAGCATTTGGCGCGTGCTTGCAGACAAGTTTCTCGATTTCGTCTGGCGTCGATGCACAACATCCTCGCCAGAGCGTTTGACCGGTTTCGTCGACAACGCAAGCTTTGGTTTCTTCAAGCGACACATCAAGACCAACATATTGAGCCATTGGGTGCATTGCATTGCTCCTTCGACGGGGAATCAGTGCGGAGAGCCTAGCAATGAGTGTTCTCCGCGATTACCCCATGTCCCGACCAACGCTTGCAGGGCCGACGCGCGCCGCGGCAGTCAAGGGCGGCCGCATGGCCGGCGCGAAGCGGCTTTCCTCTGGACGGGCGGGAGCACGACGGCATGCTTGGCTCGGTCGGGCGTGCGTGTTTGGGCTGTCGTGTCGCTGCTGGTTGTTTTCGCTGCGTCAGACGGTACTGCTCTAGCCGAGAGTGGATCAGTGTTAGCTCAAGCGGTTGCTCAGGCAAGCAACCCGTTTGCAGCTTTCGTCGACGAAGCCTCGAAGCGTTTTGCAATTCCGGTGAACTGGATCGGTTCGGTCATTAACGTCGAAAGCGCTAGAGACGTGCGCGCCAAGTCGCCCAAAGGCGCAATGGGCCTAATGCAGATCATGCCGGCGACTTGGGCGGAACTTCGCGAGCGCTACAGTCTCGGGAACGACCCCTACGATCCGTACGACAACATTCTGGCCGGTACGGCCTATTTGCGCGAACTGCTCGACCGGTACGGCTCGCCTGGCGTGTTTGCCGTGTACAACGCGGGACCATCTCGCTATGAAGAGCATCTCGCAGGCGGCTCCCTGCAAGAGGAGACGCGAGCCTACGTCGCGAAGCTTGCAAATCTACTCGGCATCGAATTGCCGCCGAGATGGCCGTCCAGCGGACAGTCAGCAGCAGCTGCAACGCTATTCGTTACGCGATCCGGTCTCATGAAAACACGCGTTCGGTTGCCGGCGCTCATGCCGTCGAGCGGCGTCACGACTGCAATCTCTGCGCCCGATGTTTCGCCCATGGTCCCCCGGGCTATTGGCGTGTTCGTCCCTCGATCGGATGCGGGAGTATCGCAATGACCAAGTGCGCGGGTTCGCAAGCCTTCGTGTGCTTCACCAAGCAGGTGCCGCGTGTTGATGGCGTATGGGCGATGCCTTCGGCCCGCGCTCTACTCGTCGCTTCGCTCCTCACCGAGCCACCCTTCGGGGTGTCTCGGCCCTTCGGGTAACGATCGCTATCGCAAGCGCTCGGAAGCAGTGGGGGCTTCGCGAGCCGGCTGCCAAGTCGCGACGGCTCTTTCGGGATCCGGCGACTGGGAGACCACGACGGCAGGACGGCAGGATAAAAGCCGCAAGGTGCGGCCGGTCGGTTGTGAGAGAAAGTGTATGGATTTCAATGATCGACTAAACATTGCGGCGACTCGGAGCAAAGTTCAGCTTTCCCTAAGGCGCTGTTCTTACACGGCTTTCGATGCCTTGCGGCGGCCGGAATGACGCGCGAGGATGATCTTCGGACCCGTCCCGGCCGTATCCGCTCCACGCGCGCGCCCCGGACAAAGCCGTTTGTGGCGCAGGTACTCACAGCCGCTCAGAAGGCCGGCGGCCTCTCGCGAGGCAAGGATGGCCGTGGCGGAAAGTTTGGACGCGGCCGCGCCGCGAGCATCGCTGCGGCACGGCTCAACGCCAGCGGCCGCGGTGCTATGGTCAAGGCGCGGGTGGTGCGGCGGATGCGTTCGCCGGGCGCGTTGCGCGCCCATATCGGTTACCTGCAGCGCGACGGAATCTCACGAGACGGCGCTCAGGGCAAACTATTCGACGCTGAGGCGGATGATGCGGACGGTTGCGCCTTCGTCAGGCGTTGCGAGGGTGACCGCCATCATTTTAGGTTCATTGTCTCGCCTGATAATGCGGGTGAATTTGCCAGCCTGCGTAGCTTCAGTCGGGAGCTGATGGACCAAGCCTCGCGCGACCCTGGCACACGGCTTGACTGGAGGCGGTCGACCACTCGAATACAGAGCATCCGCACATTCACATCCTCGTGCGGGGCCGTACCGATGATGGTGCCGACCTCATCATCACTCGCGGTTATTTCGCTATGGGCTTGCGCGCCGGCGCCAGCGACCTTGTCATGCGCGAACTTGGCCCTCGTTCGGAGCTCGAGACTCGCCAGAGCCTTGAGGCGGACACGACGAGCCGAACGCTGGACCACACTCGATCGGACGCTTGCCCGGGAAGCGGGGACGGCGGACGGCGTTATCAATTTGAGGTCCGAGCGGGATGCCGGGCGCGATCCATTGCGGGAAAGCGGATCGGGCGCATGCGGACGCTCGCGCGGCGCGGTTTGGCGGAACCTGCGGGCCCCGCCGTCCGGGTTCTGGCCCCCGATGCGGAGGCGAGCTTGCGCGCGCTGGGCGAGCGCGGTGACATCATCAAGCGGCTGCACTAAACCCTCACGCGGGACGGCGCCAGCCGCACCCCCGCATCCTGGGCACTGGAGGGCGAAACTCATGGCGAACCAATCGTTGGCCGTCTCATCGGGCGCGGGCTTGATGAAGGGCACAGCCTTTGCCGTTGTCGACGGGATTGACGGGCGTGTGCATCACGTGAAGCTTCCTGCTGTCGAGGCGGCCGGCGATGGGCCGATCGGTGGGATCGTGGAACTGCGCCGGTTTGCGGACACCCGTGGTCGAACACGGATTGCGCTCGCGGTTCGCTCGGAGCTCTTTCTGGACCAGCAGGTCGCGGCGGATGGAGCAACGTGGCTAGACCGGCAGCTCGTCGCGCGAGATCCTGCCGAGCTCTCGCGCATTGCGTTTGGCGCCGAGGTCCGTGCGCACTTGAACGGCGCATCGATGTTTTGGCCGACCAAGGACCCGCCCGGCGCGATGGCAACAAGGTCCGGCTAAGCCGCAACGTGATCGAAAGCCTCCGCGACCGCGAACTCGACGTCGTTACACGACGGCTCATGGAGCAAGCGGGGCTTCCGCACTTATCATCTGATGTAGGTGAGCAGATCTGAGGGGATTATCGTGGACGTCTGTCAGTGGCGTCCGCACGCTTCGCGATGATCGAGAACGGCCTCGGCTTTCAGCTTGTGCCCTGGTCGCCTTCGCTCGAGCGGGAGTGGCCGAGAGAGCGCGTGGCGCTCATCAACGGCTGTATGATCATGCTGGGTGCACTGGGCGCGGTAACGGCAACCGCACCAGCCGAGGCATTGCTTAACTGGATAGGCTGGCGCGGTCTATTTGAGGTGCTTGCCGCATCCAGCGCCTCCGCGGCCGCTTCGATCTATTTTTTGGTTCCAGAGCATGAGGCAACTGCGAAGAGCCCTCCAGGGACAGTCAGCCTGAAGACCGTCTATACGGATGGGCGGTTCTGGAGAATTGCGCCGATTTTCTTCAACATGTATCGGGTCCGCGTGGGCCCTGCAGTCCTTGTGGGCAGCGTCCTGGCTGAGCGATGTGGAAGGGTTGGATCGAACAAGCCTTGTCACTCGATTGCTCGCAATGGCGATAGCCCTAAGCATTGGCGCATTGCTGCTCAGCGTGGTCGCCGATTCACTGCGCCGGCATGGCAAGAACATTGAAACGTTGCTCTCAATCGTAGCTGCTGTGTTCATTGCAGCCGAACTCGCGCTGATATTGCATCCGTCATTCCCGTCGCTACCGTCGTGGATCGTTGTGGCGGTGGTCGGATCAGCAATCGTCCTCAGCTACGATCATCGGAGATTACTTTCCGGCCCAACTGATCGCGCGCGCAAACGGCGTGCTCAACCTTCTGCATTTCGGGTGGGCTTTCCTCGTCCAGTACGGGACGGGGTTAATTCTCGAGCAATGGCCGGTAAAGGACGGACACTACCCCTCAATCGCGTATCAGACGGCGTTCAGTATGAATGTTGTGCTGCAGCTGGTCGCACTAGCCTAGGGTTCAGACTCAATTGATCCAATAAGCGACGAGAGCGGCGAGGTGGACGGCGGCCAAGAAGTTTCTGGCAAGTTTGTCGTAGCGAGTAGCAACACGCCT
>NZ_JADPJC010000004.1:0-781 GCF_023073215.1 Bradyrhizobium sp. 35 | reverse complement strand
GGCATATCGCTCCTTCGGGGGAGAAGTGGAGGCGTCAAGCACCCCCACGATATGCCGCCTTTCCGATTCCCGCCGTCACCAACTTTGGGCGATAGCTCTCATGCCCGTGCGGCTGATCTCAATTGTAGCGATGGAGCGAGTCGGGCAGTTCGGCCGTTCGCTGGCATAAGTTCCTGGAGGCTTCCGGATAAGCCCCTGGCGAAGCGCGGTTTAGATGAAGCGCTCGGCCTTGCCGTCGGTCTCGGGCGTATGTCAATCGGCCCTTTAATTGCGGTTTGTTGTCAAGCTACCATTCTTCCTCTCTCCAGTGACACGCCGGTGGCGATTGCTCCGTCGGAGCTGGTCAGGTTGCGGAGACGGAGCGATCGCGCATGGCGAGACGATTGCCTAGCGGGCTTGGCAATCGACGTCGTTGTCGGCTTCGTCGGGTTGGGTTGATGTCGTAGCTGGGGTCATGGTCCTTTCCGAGGTCGCGAGCGCCTCATGATGATGTCCGGATCGGGCGCCTCAACGTTTGCAGCGGAGCGGGCGAACCGCCACCAGCCGATTGACCGAGGTCACCACGACCACCGTCCCAGCGGGACATCGCCAGTCCGGCGGACCGGACCAGGAACTTGCGAGCAAATATCAGATTGGCTTCGGCTGGCCCCATCGAACGACGTGCCATCGACCCAGATGCAGTGTAAGCGTCGCTCTGAGGCCCATTTGATTGGTGCTTGACGTCTATTTTGAACGCGTGGTGCGCCGGCGCGGCTTCCATGTGTCGGACAACGCGTTGACG
>NZ_JADPJC010000174.1:0-19655 GCF_023073215.1 Bradyrhizobium sp. 35 | reverse complement strand
TTCATGGGGCGCGTAAAAGAGCCCCGACATTGCCTCAGGATGAGTTCTGGTCGAGCGGCCGTAAAACTTGCCCAAATTGATCGGACCGCGATAGCCTGAATTCGACCGCGCCGGTCCGCGTCATGCAACAGCGTTTTTACACGACCAAGACCCATTGCCGACATGCCTCCCATAACTCTAGGCGTTGCCATTGGTGAAGCCGGCTTCCCTTTGTCGCAAAGCTAACGGCGCGGCGGTCGCAGGGTGGCCGCATTGCTGAGTTCAAATTCAACCGCCGTGGCGTGCCTGAGAAGGCAAGCTACGATCTCCTCGGTGCGTTCGGGCGAGCGCCGTCGCGGTGTTGGCGTTATGGTAAGAGCGCCACGAGCTATGCCAAAAGAAGACCGGATCATCACGGATACGGGGCTTGCGCCAGGAATGAGGGATATTGCGCGTTCTGCAAAGCCCTTCGATCGGGCCACCGCAACCTCCTGCAAGATTGCTTCCGTCGATAGGCCGTAACGAGAGAAACGCGATCGGTTTTTGGCGAGCACTTCGCGCGCCGCGTCGGTTTGCATGCTGGATAGGATCGCAATTCCGGCGTTGGAAACGCCAAGGGGGCGGCGTTCACCGACATCCCAAGCGAGGGCCTGGATAGGGTAGGTTCCGAGCTGCCTTGCGACGCAGACCGTCTCAAGTCCCACCCAGCGTGTGAAAAAGCCGGTGTCACCAAGTTCACGGACGGCAGCCCGCAGATGAGGACTAACGATATCGAGTAGGGGATCCCGTATTCGCCGCGAAAGCGCCAGCAGTGGTATCTGCTCGCCAATCAGATATCGTTGAGACCCTTGTCGCCTCTCAACGATGCCTTCCGCAATCAAGACGCTCAGTATGCGATGTGTCGTTGGGCGAGTTAGTTCCGCCTGTTTCGCAATTTCGGTGAGTCCTAGGCCAGCCTCGCGGGCAGTTGCCAGGATCCGCAACACAGCCACTGCTCTCTGAATGCTTTGCGTTCCGCCCGGCAAATCGACGGATGCGGCGCCGGCGGTATGGCGAGAGCCACGAGCTGTCATGGGATGCGCCTTGAAGAAACGATATTGCTCCCCGGTGAGGTGCCAACCTTACCGTGGCACAGCTCCCCGCAAGTGTCCACGATGTGGAAATTCTCTGCGCTTTTCCATTGCATCGCGGCGCGTTGCGGCAAACTCTGCGCGAAGAACCCGGGGCGACGTAGGCTTACGTGCTAATCATTAGATGGTCGCCTATCTCGCCGAAAGCGAAACAAGACGTCCAAGGGAGAAATGCCATGAACCGGCGCAACTTACTAAGTGTCTCTGCGGGAGTTGCAATTGGGCTGGTATCGCTCGGCGTCACTGTGGGAGCTGCCGCCAAAGCCGCCGAGGTCAAGCTTCTATCTGCCTCTGCATTGCATCCCGCAATTGATGCCCTCATACCGGATTTTGAGAAATCCTCGGGGCACAAGGTAACGGTCGACTACGGAACCGCTGGTGCTGTTGCGGACCGCGTCCAAAAGGGTGAGGCTGCCGACATCATCTTGAGTTCGGTCCAAACGGTCGACCGGCTTGAAGCGCAGGGCAGAATCGTGGCCGGGAACCGCATCGTTATCGCGAAGGTCGGTGTTGGCGCGTTTGTGCGCAAGGGTGCCGCGAAGCCCGATATAAGTTCGGCCGACGCCTTTAAACGCACGATGCTGGTCGCAAGAGCGATCGCTTATCCCGAT
The DNA here is from genome assembly GCF_023073215.1 of Bradyrhizobium sp. 35. Lineage (NCBI taxonomy): Bacteria > Pseudomonadati > Pseudomonadota > Alphaproteobacteria > Hyphomicrobiales > Nitrobacteraceae > Bradyrhizobium > Bradyrhizobium sp. 35. The sequence goes on along the minus strand of NZ_JADPJC010000174.1, from coordinate 17,935 downwards.
CCGGCCGGAGGAGGTGCCAGTGGCATCTACGTGGCCAACTTGCTCGAACGAATGGGGATTGCTGGGGAGATGAAGGCCAAGACAAGACTGTCAACGCTTGGAACACTGTATGCGAGCGTGGCCAGCGGGGAAGTCGAGATCGGCTTCAATCAAGTAAGCGAAATCTTGGCTCAACCAACCGTCGAACTTATTGCCCCGTTGCCCCCAGATATACAGAATTACACCCAGTTCGCCCCAGGCATCATTACAGGTAGCAGTCAGGCTGACGCCGCACAAGCGCTGGTCGCATTCCTGTCCATGCCCGCCAGCCGGACCGTTCTGAAGGCAAAGGGTTTCGAATAGCGTCGTGCAGCGTGGAAAGATGCACCTCGGTTGGTGATCCACGGCGGTGGCTTGTCTCCGTTGACAAATGATGAAGGCCCTGCCGGGCGGCGCTCTTGACGAGGTGGACATCAAGAGTCCCTTATCGAGGGTGCTGAATTTGAGCAGCAACGATGCCATGAGCCGTGCACCCTTTTCGGGACAGATCATTATGCGCGATGGACAAGCTAGTCAGACCGCTCGGGGTGCGGCTGCTTATCGTGCCATTCATCAAAAGCTAGAAGGCGGAGCGATCTTCAAAGATCCATTAGCGTCGAGGATAATAGACCAAGAGACAGCCGCTGCCTTAGACGAGATCGCTGCAAACGACTCGCTACGGCCCTGGCGTTTATTTATCGCAGCGCGCAGCCGGTTTTCCGAGGACACGATGGGCGATTGCATCGCATGCGGCGTACGACAGGTCGTAGTGCTGGGGGCAGGCCTCGATACCTTCTCGCTGCGAAATCCCTATGCTCATCTCGGCGTTCGCACTTTCGAGGTCGACTACCCTTCGACACAAATGTGGAAACGCGATCAGATAAGGACCGCAGGTCTCGCGGAGCCGCCGTCGCTTGCTTTCGCACCGGTAGATTTTGAACGAGAAAGCCTCGCGGAGGGGTTAGTAAAAGCGGGGTTCAAACTGAACGAGCAGGCGTTTTTTCAATGGCTTGGCGTAGTGCCTTATCTGACTAAAGATGCGGTCTCCTCCACATTGAAGTTTATTTCCGAGGTGCCGCAGGCAGCCGTGGCTTTCGACTACGTCGAACCATTCCAGAATTATCCTGCTGAGCGCCGCGCCAGCGTCATGGCAACTGCCGCAAGGGCAGCGTCGCGGGGCGAACCCTGGCTCAGCTTTTTTGATCCGATCGAACTGCTGCAACTGCTGCAAGGCGAGCGCTTTAATGTGATAGAAGATCTAGGACTTCCCGAAATAGCCGAGCGGTACTACGGCGTCCTGAGGCGAGATATCGTGTTCGGACCTGGTCCTCACATTGTGCGGGCGCATCGATAGTCCATTGCCAAAGCCAAGCTGGAACACCGTTCGGGCGAATTTCGACTTCCGGTTCTGTGAAGGTTTTCGGATGCCGGCCCCATGAGGGTGTCGCCGCGCGCACGGGGCCGGCGTCCGCAAACCTCCAAGGGAGATGCTATGCAGCAGACGGCGGCGGTGAGGAAGGTAAGGATATGGCATTCATCGGCGCTGATGTGAACCGATGGAGCACCTCATGCAGAAGTTGAACGACCTGAGCCGATCCCTCACGTCCCTCAAACCGGACGGCACGCTGATCGCCGTGATCGAGATGAGCCTGTCGAGCTGGCTCGTTGCGGGATTGTGCCTGGCGTCGAACGCCAGCCGTCGAAGAAGCTTGAGGTCGACGAGAACGCCTTGCTGAAACTGCTCAATCGCTGGCGAGAAGAGGCGCAGAAGAAAGGATACGGAATCGAACGCATCGCGGTCGCTTTCGAGGCCGGCCGTGACGGTTTCTGGCTGGCCCGATGGCTCAGGGCGCGCGGCATCGAGGCGCATGTCATTCACGCATCGAGCGTAGCGGTATCGCGCGAGCACCGGCGCGCCAAGACCGATCGTCTCGACACCGAACTGCTCAAACGCAGCTTTCTCGGCTGGTTGCGTGGCGAGCGTGATCACTGCAAGATGGTCGCGATCCCGACAATCAAGGACGAAGATGCCAAGCGCCCCAACCGTGAGCGCGAGAGCCTCATCGGAGAACAAAGTACGGATCGTCAACCGAATGAAAGCGGCGTTGATCCGGCTCGGCATCCGCGGCTTCAATCCCAAGCTGAAGAAAGCTTCCGAACGCCTTGACGGCTTGCGCTCCCCCGAGGGCGAGCCGATCCCGCCCAACACCCTGGCTGAGCTGCGTCGCGACATGGCGCGCCGGCGGCTCGTCGGCGATCAGATACGGCAGATCGAGGACGCTCGCCTGGAGCGTCTCACGCAAGCGCCCAGTGATGGACCACACGCAATGGTGCGGCTGTTGGCGCGGGTGATCGGGGTTGGTGTCGAGACCGCCGACATGCTGGTGCAGGAGGTACTGTCGCGAAGCATGCGCGACCGACGGGCTGTAGCGCGTTATTCCGGCCTCACCGGCTCGCCCGACGAGAGCGGCAGAAAACGCCGGGAGAAAGGGCTGACCCGTTCCGGCAATGCTCGAGTGAGACGGGGCATGATCCAATTGGCGTGGCGATTTCTCAGGTTCCAGAAGGACAGCGTCTTGGCGCAGTGGTTTCGAAGCCGTACCGAGAACGCCCGCGGGGCGCGCAAGACCATGATCGTGGCCTTGGCGCGCAAGCTACTGATCGCCCTGTGGCGGCTCGTGCGGGAGGGCGTAGTGCCGGACGGCGTCGTTCTGCGGCCGGCATCATAAACACGGAGGTCACTGAAGAAGACCCAACAGTTTCGGCCTTGTCCGTCCGCTGGTGACGGTATCGCCGATGACGGTTCGAGGTGGCGGGGTCCCGACGCGTTTCCTTGGCTTCAATGCCGAAAGGGAGAATGGGTCCGCCGCTTCGGAGCTTCGCTGCCGATGCGCATGACTGCATCATGGTTCGGGTCCTTGGACCCACCGGATACAAGGTTGTGGCGCGATTGATCGCGCCCGCAAGCGGGCTCCCCTCCGATCGTCATCCCGATCGCACCAACCGTGCCGTCGTGCTCGAAGCTGTCAAGGTGTGGCCTGGCAACGGTGGAGCCTGTCGTAAGATTCGCGCGACGGCCAACCTTGACAGCTTCTGCGCGCGCCAGCGCAAGCGAAGTGCGGGTCGGGACGAAGAAACGGCTCTCAGATCGAACAAAGAAAGTGACGAAGGAAAAAAGATGCGCCGACCTATCGCCTCTTGAAATGCCGCCTCCTTGACAAAAGCCCATACAAGGAAACCGCGGGAGTGGGCACGTAGGTGGCGCGGCGTGGGCTATGGGGATTTGAGTGCCGCGGCTGAGGTGTGTGATTGGAGCTGAGCCGGTTCAGCAAGTTCGCCTGCGGTAAAGCGGCTCATGAATGAGCGGCGAGTCGGGTGGAACGTCGTGAACTGCCGAACGATTTGGGGCGGCAGCTTTATGTCTTGGCGCGCTTTTCCGTGGCCGGTGGAGAGCCGGCGAGTACGACAAGCAGATTTGCCGGATAGAGACGCGGTCATGAGGTGTCGACCCTGATCACGATCGTTGGAGCTGTCGGCCGATACCGCGGCGTGGCACCGCGCTCGAAGACCTCAATGAGGACCATGCGACCGCCGCAGCATGGACAACTCGGCTTGGTTTGACCGGCGGCGGCAGCGGTGGGCTGGCCGTCAGGGATTGCAACGGCGAGCAGCTCACGCGCGCGTGCGATATTGTCGGCGCGCGTGCCACTGGCGAGTAGCCCATAGTGGCGGATGCGGTGGAAGCCTTGCGGCAGCACGTGGATCAGGAATCTGCGGATGAACTCGGCGGTGGCCAGTGTCATGACCTTCCGGCGGTCGCGACCTTCGGCGCGATAATCCTTCCATCGAAAGGTGACGCTGTGCCCGTCGACCGCAATCAGCCTGCTGTTGGCGATGGCGACGCGGTGGGTATAGCGCGACAGATAGGCCAGCACGGCCTGTGGTCCGCCGAACGGGCGCTTGGCATAGACGACCCATTCGGATCGTCGTAGCGGCGCCAGATACGCCGCGAACGCCTGCGGGTCGGCGAGAACGGCATGATCACCAAAGAACTTCAGATGGCTGGCTTTGTGGGCCACGATCAGCTTCTCCAGGAACAGCCGCCGGAACAGGCGCGAGAGCACGCGCACTGGCAGGAAGAAGCCGGGCCGGCACGCCACCCAACGCTCGCCGTCGAGCGAGATGCCGCCGCCCGGCACGATCATGTGGACGTGCGGGTGATGGGTCATGGCCGAGCCCCAGGTATGGAGAACCGAGGTGATGCCGATCCGGGCGCCCAGATGCTTCGGATCGGCGGCGATCGTCAGCATCGTCTCGGCCGAAGCCTTGAACAGCAGGCCATAGACCACAGCCTTGTTCTGGTAGGCGATATCGGCGATGGCCGCCGGCAGCGTGAACACCACGTGATAGTACGGCACCGGCAACAGATCGGCTTCGCGCGCGGCCAGCCAGTTCTTTGCCGCGGCACCTTGGCACTTCGGGCAATGCCGGTTGCGGCAGGAGTTGTACGAGATCTGGCTATGGGCGCAGTCCTCGCAGCGCGCGACATGGCCGCCGAGAGCTGCCGTGCGGCAGTTCTCGATCGCCGACATCACCTTCAACTGGCTGAGGCTGACATGGCCGGCATGGGCCCGGCGCCATGCCGGGCCGTGGCCGCGGAAGATGTCCGCGACCTCCAGCGATGGACGCGACACGAGGAGCCTCGCGTCAGGCGGGCGGCTCAGCCCTCTCGACCTTGCGGGCGATATGCTCCAGCGGGCTTATGACTTGTTGGATCGTCTTGGTGGCGACGCGGGTATAGAGTGCCGTGCTATCGAGCTTGGCGTGACCGAGCAGCACCTGGATCACCCTGATGTCGATGTTCTGCTCAAGCAGATGGGTGGCGAAGCTGTGCCGCAAGGTGTGCAGCGAGACGCGCTTGTCGATCTCGGCTGTTTGGGCTGCGGCATGACAGGCGCGATTGAGCTGGCGCGTCGTCATCGGCTGCACGCGGTCGCGCCCCGGGAACAGCCAGCCCTGCGGTCGCGCAGCCTTCCACCAGGCACGCAGCAGTTCAAGCAGATGTGGAGACAGCATCACGTAGCGGTCTTTACGTCCTTTGCCTTGTTCGACGCGGATGACCATGCGCTTGCTGTCGATGTCGCCAATCTTGAGTGAGATCACCTCGGCGGCGCGCAGACCCGCGCCATAAGCCACGCTCAGAGCCGCCTTGTACTTGAGGCCCGGCGCGGCATCGAGCAGCCGCGCCACTTCCTCCGCGCTGAGCACGACCGGCAGCTTGCGGGGCTCGTGGAGGAACGTCGTGTGCTCGATGATGTCGGAACGCCTCAGTGTGACCCTGAAGAAGAACCGCAATGCAGCCACGGTGTGGTTGAGTATCGGGATGTGCACGCCGTTCGCCGCCAGATGCAGCTGAAAGCGCCGGACGTCCTCAAAGCTCGCCGTGTCGGGCGACCGGCCGAGGAACGCAGCAAAATCCCTGATGGTGCGGATGTAGCCTTGTTGGGTCTTTGGCGCTAACTTGCGGATCGTCATGTCTTCGATCATGCGCCGGCGTAACGGGCTCATGGCCTGGTCGGTCATGGGGATGCTCCTGTCTTGAGTGAGGTTGTCGAAACCCCTCGATCTCAAGACAGGACGCCCCGTTGCGCTATCCCATTGGCCCCGACGCCCGCCGCAGTGCCCTACCGCGCGAGCGGTTTAGTCCTTTGGCCCATCGCTTCCGTTGGCGTGCTGCAGCTTTATTTCGGCTCACAGGGGTAGACCGGAAGTTTGCATCCGAGCGCCAAACCGACGCGAATGACCCAAAGAGACATTCGACGAAGAAAGACTGTGGGCGTTCGCCGACATCCTGAAGCCTCACGCCTTCAATGACGATCGGCTATAAGGCGATCGTGTTCGAAGCTCACTGACAAAACAAAGAATCAATGATTGTTAACAAGCGGCGTTCCCGAGTGTGCAGAGCAGCATACAACGGAACAGCGTCATCAATTTAGGGTGATTTTTTGGGTAGGTCGGAACTACTCTGTGGCGCATTTTATGGGTCGAGCGTCGCCTTCTGGCCTCTTCTGAGACATGCCGCCGGCTAGGTAAAATGTCCGCGTTCATCGGCAAAGCCGACAACGTGGTGCTCGCACCGAGTTCTTCTCAGTTCGACCCGATTTGTCATTTCGGCCCCTGATGGCTCCATTGGTAGATTGAATGCCGGCCATCCTGGGCGGTAAACTGGCCGCGCGTATGCGGATTGACACGCCAACTGTCGCCCCGGTCCCGAAGCTGGGTCGGGGCAAACAATCCGCGCGAGGCCGCCATGCAGCAAGTTGCGGACTGGCTTAAAAAGCTCGGCATGTCCGAGTACGCCGAACGCTTTGCCGAAAACGGTGTCGACCTCAGCGTGCTCCGCGATTTGACGGATCAGGATCTTAAGGACCTCGGGGTCTTGCTCGGCCATCGCCGCAAGATGCTACGTGCGATAGCCGAACTGGATGGCGTCGACAACGGAACACCCAAGCCTACTGCTGCAACTCTTCAACCGAACGATACCGCCGAGTTCCGCCAAGTCACAGTGATGTTCTCGGACCTTGTGGGGTCGACGGCGCTCTCCGCCCGCATGGACGCGGAGGACCTGCGCGAAGTAATTTCGGCGTATCAGAACTGCGTCGCCGAAACTGTGAGCCGCTTCGGCGGGTTCGTGGCGAAGTTCATGGGCGACGGCGTGCTGATCTACTTCGGCTACCCGCAGGCTCACGAAGATGACGCAGAGCGAGCGGTACGCGCGGGGCTGGAGTTGGTGAGTGCCGTAAGTAATCAAAAGACCCGGGCGGTACTGCAGACGCGGGTCGGCATTGCCACCGGGCTAGTAGTGGTCGGCGACCTGATCGGGTCGGGCTCTGCTCAGGAGCAGGCAATCGTTGGCGAGACGCCGAACCATGCGGCACGCTTGCAGGGCATTGCAGAACCGAACACGGTCGTTATTGCCGAAAATACCCGCAAGCTGCTCGGCAATCTATTCGAGCTTGAGGACCTCGGAGTAAAGGATCTGAAGGGCATACCGGTGCCTGCCAATGCCTGGGCGGCACTGCGACCGGCTTCAGTTGAAAGCCGCTTCGAGGCTTTTCACGCGACCGGGGTGACGGAACTTATCGGGCGGGAAGAAGAACTCGAACTGCTGCTACGGCGCTGGTCGAAGACAAAAGCCGGCGAAGGCCAAGTCGTGTTGCTTTCGGGCGAGCCCGGCATTGGCAAATCGCGGCTCACGGCTGCGCTTTTGGAACGCCTTGCCGGCGAGCCGCACACGCGCCTGCGCTATTTCTGTTCTCCACAGCATACCGACAGCGCGCTCTATCCCTTCATCCACCAGATGGAACGTGCCGCCGGACTCGCGTACGACGACTCCCCGCAAGCGAAGCTCGACAAACTCGACGCACTGCTCGCGCAGACTTCGACGTCAGCCCAGGACGCGGCACTCTTTGCCGAGATGCTGTCGCTCGCGAACGATGACCGCTATCCGGTGATCGAGCTGACACCGCAGCAACGCCGGCAACGAACGCTGGAAGCACTCGCCGCCCAACTAGAGACGCTAGTGCGAGCGAATCCGGTGCTAATGATCTTCGAGGATGTGCACTGGATCGACCCGACGAGTCTGGAAGTGCTTGGTCGGGTGGTGGACCAGATTCCGACCTTGCGCGTGTTGCTGAGCGTGACGTTTCGGCCGGAATTCAATCCACCCTGGATCGGCCGGTCTTACGTGACCGCCCTCACCATCAATCGGTTAGGTCAGCGCGACATCGATGCCATAATCGAGCATCTTGTCGGCAACAAGGGTCTGCCGGCAAGCATCCGGCAGGATATCATCGAGCGCACCGACGGCATTCCCCTTTTCGTGGAGGAAATGACCAAGGCTGTGATGGAGTCGGAGGGCGAGGGCGAAGCGCGGCGGACAGCCAGCGCGGTTCCGCCCCCGGCGCTGGCGGTCCCCGCAAGCCTGCACGCGTCGCTTATGGCGCGGCTCGACCGGCTCGGCGCGGCCAAGGAGGTGGCGCAGGTCGGGGCGGCGATCGGGCGCCAGTTCTCCTACGCCCTGCTGGCTTCGGTGGTGCGCCAGCGCGAACCAGAGCTGGGATCGGCGTTGGACCGTCTCATTGCGGCTGGCTTGCTGTTCCGGCAGGGCGCGCCGCCGCGTGCGACCTACCTGTTCAAGCATGCCCTGGTGCAGGACACGGCTTATGGCACTCTTTTACGCAGTCAACGCCAGGAGTTGCATGCCCGTATCGCCAAGGTGCTCGAACAAGAATTCCAGGAGACGATCGGGGCGCAGCCAGAGACTTTAGCTCATCACTACTCCCAGGCAGGCCTGGTCGATCTCGCGATCGAGTTTTGGAGACGCGCCGGAGCGCGCAGCGCAGACCGATCTGCTCATCACGAGGCGGTCGGTCATTTCGGATGCGCGCTCGATTTAGTGGGAAAGCTGCCGCCGAGCCATCAGCGCGATGAGCGTGAGCTGGGTCTGATGCTTGCTCTCGCGGTATCCCTGATCGCGGTCCACGGCTTTGGGTCGATACGTTTGGAGGAGTGTGCTGTTCGGGCCAAGGAACTTTCGGACAAGCTCGACGAGTCGCAGAGTCGCTTCGCCGCGCAACGGATCGCATGGAATTCCAGCCTGATGCGCCAGCCGCTTCCGAGGACGGCGGCTTTGGCAAGAGACTTGGTCGGCTTGGCAGAAGAAGACGGGAATCCGGCAAAACTCGCCGTGGCGCATCGGGCATCTGGCTACTCGCTACTTATTGCAGGCGAATTCCGAGAGGCCGCCGAAATGCTTGCTCAGGGAGCGACTATCGCCGACACAATTCCGGAGGGCGAATTCGCGATTTATGGCGAGCATCCAAGTATGGTTTGCCGAGCCTATGGCGGGCAGGTAAAAATCTTGATGGGTTTCCCCGAATCCGGGATGAGGCTGATTGAGGCGGCCGTAGCGCATGCGCGCCAGCAAAATAACGCGCACAGCCTTGCCTGGGCGCTCGGCGTTGCCGCGCACGTTTCTCAGTCACAGCACGAGCCTGCGGCAACGGCCCGCTTCGCATCGGAAGCCATTGAGACAGCGCGCGAGCACCGCATGCCCCAATGGCTGGCTCTCGGTGAGCGATGCAAAGGCTGGGCAATTCATCAGCTCGGCGATTTCGAGGGCGGCCTGAATCTCCTGCGACAGGGCGTGAGGCGATGGTACGAAACCGGAGCCGTCCTGCACACTACCCACGCCGAGATCTGCTTGGCGGAGAGTTTTCTCGTGCAAGGTCACGCCGTGGCGGCGCGGTCCTATTTGTCAGCCGCGCGAGCGCATTGCGCGAGTTTTGGCGAAAACTATCTCGCGGCGGAAATGGATCGGCTGGACGCTTTGTTGTTTCAGTGCGAGGGCGCACCTACTGACATGGTAGAAGAATGCCTGGCCAAGGCCATAGAAACGGCCCGCCAGCAGGGAGCTAGACTTTTTGAGCTCCGTTCCGCCACAGCGTTAGCCCGGGTAATAGCCGAACACCATGAACGGAAGGCACGCGACATTCTCGCGCCAATTTACAATTGGTTCACCGAGGGGTTAGGTACTTCGGACCTGAAAGACGCAAAGGCGCTCCTCGATCGGTTGAAGTGATGCAGTTTGTTCAGCTCTTCGCCGGCTCACATTTGTTCCTCCGCATCTGCGCATCGCCGGTCCACGCTGGCGCCGCCACGACTCCGCGCCAATGTGGGTCATCCAGGCTACCCCGGGTCCAACGCTCAACCGGGCTCTCGCGCACCGCACTTGCTCTCGCTCGCACCGTTTCATTCAGTGCGGGTCGGTGCATTCAAAAACCGATCCAAACTCGCAATGACTGCTTATGAACCCGGAAGCGAAATCGGCGCACGCCTTATCGAGGTCCGCTTAGTCGGGCACAGCGGACGAGATTTGCCCACGCTGAGTTCTTCGCATTCTGACGCCGAGCAAACATTTCGAAGGCGCAGAAGAAGCGAATTAAGCATTTGACTGCAACCACTCTGAGAAGGTTCGGATGGTCTTCGCGCGCGGATGGCTTGGCCTACTGACCACATGGAAACTATAGCCAGACAAGCTCAACTTGAACGCTTTCACGAGCGTACCGGCGGCGAGTTCGTGTGCGACGAGCACATCACTGAAAATCCCGACTCCCTGCCCCGCGATCACCGCCTCGATGGCGTGCAGTTCCTCCCGGAAACTCAAGTGCTGCATATCCTTGAATTGGGGCACTTCGCGCCACCTGCGCTGGGCCACGGCAAACCATCTCTGCCATGTGGGCGGCTCACGATCGGCCGGCGACCAATAGGAGTGAATCAAAACGTGGTTTGCGAGGTCGACTGGTCTCTTCAGGCGTCCCGTTGAAAGCAAACGTGGATTGCAGACGGGCCAGAATGTATCGCTGAAGAGATCATTGATGATCCCGTCCGTCGGCAGTACTCGGCTAGTCGCATAACGAATGGCGACATCGCCATCGCCGGCGTGCAGATCGAGCACGGTGTCCGTGCCGATGACTTCCAGCGGCACATCGGGATGCAACTTCCGCCACGCGGGCAGGCGGGGCACGAGCCAGCGGCTGGCGAAAGCATTCGTTGTCGTCACCCGAAGAGGCTGTTGGTCGGTATCCCGCCTGACGGCCGCGATTGCGGCGGCAAACACCTCAAGGCCGCCGCGAATGGCGGGAAACAGCCGCGCTCCGGCATCGGTGAGCGAAAGAGGTCGCGGTCTGCGGCGAAACAGAGCGCGGCCACAATACTGCTCAAGCAGCACGATTTGATGGCTGATCGCGGTTGGCGTCACGCCGAGTTCTGCCGCGGCCTTCTTGAAGCTCAGATGGCGGGCGGCAGCTTCAAAAGCGCGGAGCTCGATCAGGGGCGGCAGCTTGTGCATGCGGCTAGTCTAGATGAAACCAATTCATCTTCACCTGAATTCTTCAGGTTTGCTCCGAGAGGGCCGCCGATTGAAGATATAGCGAGTTGAATTGAGGAGACCGTGTCATGTCGTCCATCACATCTGTCGCGAGCGCCGCCGCCGACCTTAGCGCCTCCTTCGGAGGACAACTGCTCAAGCCAACGGACGAGGGCTACGAGGAGGCGAGAAAGGTCCACAACGGGTTGGTCGACAAACGGCCAGCGTTGATTGCCAGATGCCGCAGTGTGGCCGACGTCGTGGACGCCGTCGCTCTTGTGATCAAGCTCGGCCTCGAGGTCGCGGTTCGTGGCGGCGGCCATAACGTCGCGGGACGCGCGACCATCGACGGCGGGATAATGATCGACCTGTCCCCAATGAGGGGCGTCCATGTCGATGCTGTCGGCAAAACCGTACGCGCGCAGGGCGGGGCGACTTGGGGCGATGTCAATCGCGAGACGCAACTTCACGGCCTCGCGGTCACCGGAGGTGTGGTCTCGACCACGGGTATCGCCGGATTGACCCTCGGCGGAGGACTCGGCTGGCTGATGGGCAAGTACGGCCTGGCATTGGATAATTTGCGCGCTGTCGAACTCGTCACCGCCGATGGCAAGGTCTTGCAGGTTAGCAAGCAAGAGGAACCCGATCTGTTCTGGGCCATCCGCGGCGGCGGCGGAAACTTCGGGATTGCCACCAGTCTCGAATACGACCTTCATGCAGTAGGGCCAATCATTACCGGCGGCCCCATCGTCTACTCTATCGATCGCTCCCGTGACGTGCTCGAATTCTTCCGGGCCAGCACGCGATCGCTACCGGACGAGCACACGCTGTTCGCAACCCTGACGCACGCGCCCGACGGGTCCGGCGCAGAGGTAGCTGCCTTGGTCACCAGCCATTGCGGTCCGGCAGCGGAAGCCGAACGAGCCGTGCGGCCGCTGAAACAATTCGGGGCTCCGATCGTGGACGCAATCGGGCCGATGCCCTATTGCCAGCTCAACAGCATGCTCGATGCCAACTACCCCAGAGGCGCCCTCAACTATTGGAAGTCCAATTTCCTCAGTGAGCTGAGTGATGGTGCGATTGCGACCATGATCGAATGTTTCGCGCGCTGCCCGACGCCCATGGGGCAGCTGCTTCTCGAACACATCCACGGCGCGGCGGCCCGTGTCGATGCAAGGGATACGGCGTTTCCGCATCGGCAGAAAGGCTACAACTTCCTGGTACTCGCGCAATGGATGCAGCCGGACGATACGAGGCAATGCATCTCCTGGGCACGCGAAACCTACGAAGGCATGCGACCCTTCTTCTCCTCCGGTCGGTATGTCAACTATCTCGACGATGACGAGGTGGGCGATCCCGTCGCTGCCGCATATGGACCGAACTACCGGCGTCTGCAGCAGATCAAGGCTAAGTATGATCCGAACAATTTCTTCCGCATGAATCAGAACATCCGGCCGCTGGCCTGATCCAGGTGAGGGCATTTCGTCCCTCTCATCTTGGTTCAGGATGTCAGTGGAAGGCCGCTACGCTGCGGCCCGGTTCTATAGTTGGTCTGGCGTGCTGATCCCGAAGGAGGACTCGAAAATGGCTGTCGTGTGCCGACCCGCTCGCATGGACGACTTAAAGCGAGCCGACGAGATCGTGGTCGCCAGCATCAATGAACTCACTGAACGGCGGGGTTTCGGAAAGATGGCATCCTCTCACCCTCCGAAATTTCGAGCTTTCTCGCTAAGGGACGATACCGAAGGTCTAGCGCCGTGTCATGTTAGCAATCTGTGCGAGAAAAGCACGAAACGTCTTCGTTTGGCCCATTCAAGGCGTCCTACGATCTCCGCCATTCAGTCGCGATCAGCAGTACACCGGACATGTCGCAGACACCGTACTACGGCGGCTTTTTGATCCAACCAAGTCATGCGGTGATGTCCACTTTCAGCTGATTCAGTGCAGGATTGCGTCCCGAACAACTATGGCTTGAACTGGGCAGTCGGCGTGGAGCGCGATATCTTGAGCTCTTCCTCGTTCATGTCGGCAGAGACATCCGCGAAGAGTGGCGTGCTAAGATAACGTTCACCGGTGTCAGGCAGCATGCAAAGAATATTTGCGCCCTTCTCTGCTTGGGCTGCGACCTTCAGCGCACCCGCCATGGTTGCGCCCGAGGTGATGCCGACAAAGATGCCTTCCTTGGTCGCAAGCTCCTTGCTGCATCGAATAGCATCGGGGCCGGGAATCGGCAGAATCTGATTGATGACCTTCATCATAACGGCGTCCCCGGTCAGCTTCGGAATGAAATCAGGTGTCCAGCCCTGCATTGGATGTGGCTTGAAATCCGGATGTGGCGCCGCCGGCGTGCCATCCGGGTTCCGCTGCTGCTCGATACCGCTGCCCAAGAGCTGCGCTTCTTCGGGCTCGCAGACGATGATCTTGGTGTCGGGGCGCTCCTTAGCGAGCACCCGCGCAACACCCTTCAGTGTGCCGCCGGTTCCGTAACCGGTGACCCAATAGTCCAGTCGTTCTCCTGCGAAATCGTCCAGAATCTCGAGCGCCGTGGTTTTGGAGTGGAAGTCGGGATTGGCTTCGTTCTCGAATTGCCGCGTCATGAACCAGCCGTGCGTTTTGGCAAGCTCGATCGTTTTGTTGATCATTCCAATGGCCCGATCGGCCGCAGGCGTCACGACGACCTTCGCACCCAGAAATCGCATGAGCTTGCGGCGCTCGATGCTGAAGGGCTCGGCCATTGTGACCACCAGCGGGTACCCCTTGGCGGCGCAAACCATCGCAAGTCCAATTCCCGTGTTGCCGCTGGTCGCCTCGATGACGGTTTGACCAGGTTTCAGCTCCCCGGATTTCTCTGCGGCTTCGATCACGCCCAGAGCCAGCCGATCCTTGACCGAGCCGAGCGGATTGAAGGCCTCAACCTTCACGAACAAATTGACTCCCGTGGGAGCGAGACGATTGATCCGCACGACGGGTGTATGGCCGACCGTCTCAAGGATGGTTTGATATCTGTGGCCCATGCTACCTCCTGTGTCGTACTTATTCTGGGAAAAGCAAACTGGCGCGGGTTAACCGGCAAAGCATACCCGAACTGAATTTTCCGGCAATCGGGCAGAGCTTGCATACGGCTTCTTTCGCGGACATCAGGCCGGGCCGGCATCGATTCGGGTCGGGGAAATGACCTGAAACGGCTCGTCACGAGACGACTCAGGCGCCTTCGGCGAAATGCAAAACCAAGGCGGCACACATTGGCATTCCCGCCTGACGGGCGCGATTCATGTGTATGGGGGCGATTCTCGACCCCACGCATAGAAGCCAGTGGGATCCGGAAACCCTCCTGAAGGACGGTTCGATCTTGAGCGCGCCGTCCGCCGCTTTGAAGAGGCGAACCAAGTTTTTTCAAACAAAAATGGGCGCCACGACGGATAGCCGATTGGCCGCTTTTGATGCTGTTGTCTAATCGCTGCTGAGGCGTCAAGCATATAATTTCGTTCAGGGGACACTGCCGGGTGCATGGTTGTCTTCGCGGTCGGCATTAGCCGCCGCATGAGGGAGCTTCGCAGGACGAGCCTTCAATGTGGACGACGCACTTTGCTGAGTCAGCAGTGCAACAGCATCAGCGGAATGGCTCGGCTCACGTCTCGGCAGGGACACCTTGGGCGTTCGGGTTCTGAACGCGATCGGGCTTATGCGGTGGCTCCGGCATTCGGATTGAAGAGTTCGCCAGTCTTAAGCATCGTATGCATTATAACCGCCAGTTTGCGCGCCACGGCCACGGCAGCTCTTTTGAAGCCAATCCTCTCCCGGAGCTTCAGACCCCACGTGCGCAGAGTGCTGTCGGTTGAGCTGCGCGTCAGAATGACCGCAGCCGCTTCGTACAGAAGCCCTCGCAAATGGTGGTCGCCCCGTCGGGATATATGGCCGTCATAATCGACTTCTCCGGATTGGTAGCGGCGCGTTGTCAGGCCGATCCAGGCGCCAACAGATCGGGATTTCCTGAAGTTGTCCGGCCTCTCAATGGCTGTTGTGAAGGCGGTTGCGGTGATCGCACCGATGCCGGGAATGGACATAAGGATGCGGCAAGCCTCACTCTGGCGCGCGTCCTGGACCAACTGGCGTCCGAGTTCGGCGGCGCGGATGCGAATGCCACGCCAGGCCTCCAGCATCGGAAGCACGATCGATGCAAGTCCGTCCTGATCGGCAAGAAGGCTCCGGACGTTCTTCTCGAAGGTGCTTCCCTTTCCGGCAGAAACGACCAGACCGAAGGTTTTCATGACGCCGCGGATCTGGTTGGAAAGCTCGGTAGTGATTCGGACCAGCCGCGTCCGCGCTGCGACAAGCGTGCGGGTCAGCATGCTGTCGAATCCCTTCACACGCACCTCACGAAAGAAGCCGACTTCCGTGAGTTGCGCCAGGCCATCGGCGTCGTTTGCGTCCGTCTTATTCGCCGCCATATCGAGCGCCGCTTTAGCATGGCGCGCATCGATGCAGATCGCCGGCAAGCCTTCGGCGCGCAGAGAATGATAGAACCACACCGACAGCGGTCCGGTCTCGAATACGACGCGTTTCACGGATGGCGCCCGCTTGCGGATGAGCTCGGCTATGATTCTGGGATCAGATGCGCACTTGCCGCGCCAGATCCGTTCACCTGCTCGGCGGATCGAGACTGACGTCTCTTTCATCGACACGTCGAGACCGATATATTCTTCCATGGCTGTTCTCCATTCGATGCTTGGGCCCGGCGTCCGGTCGTGAGCCCGTATTTCCATCCTATCGGGGAACAGCCACCAGCTTCCATTGTCGGTTGACCCGGCTTGAGGGGCGACTCGCTCCCGCGATTACCCCATGTGGACGGCTCCTCCACGGGCACGAGAGTGCCAAACAATGGGCGCCGTTTAAGGCTCCCACGATTCGGAGGAGCAGCCTATGCAGTCAATTTCAACGATTGGTCTGGATATCGCGAAGTCGGTCTTTCAAGTGCATGGGGTTGATACAGCCGGCCAGGTGATCATACGCCGTCAGCTCAAGCGCCGTTTCGTGCTGTCCTTCTTTGAGAAGTTGCCGCCGTGCCTAGTCGGGATCGAGGCTTGCGCTTCATCGCACCATTGGTCCCGCGAGCTGCAGGCGTTGGGGCATACGGTGCGACTGATGCCACCGGCCTATGTGAAGCCCTACGTCAAGCGGCAGAAGAACGACAGCACCGACGCGGAGGCTATCTGCGAGGCGGTCACAAGGCCCAACATGCGGTTCGTGCCGACCAAGACGATCGAGCAACAGAGCTGTCTGATGCTTCATCGCGTGCGCCATCTCTTCATTCGCCAGCAGACTGCCGTCATCAACTCGATCCGCGCATATCTGGCTGAGTTCGGGATTGTTGCCCCCGTCGGGCGCAGGGGTGTGGAACAGCTGTTGGAAGTCGTCGCCGATCCAGCCGACCGCCGGGTCCCGGAGGTGGCCCGCGCGTGTCTTGCGGCTCTCGGCGGTCAGTTGCGGGGACTGAAGGCTCAGATCCTGGAGTTCGATAAGGGCATTATGGCCTGGCATCGATCAAACGCGACGAGCAAGCGACTGGATGCGATCCCTGGCGTCGGTCCAGCACTGGCAACGGCGCTAGTCGCAAGCGTTGCCGATGCCAAGACCTTCCGATCGGGGCGGGACTTCTCGGCTTGGGTCGGGCTCGTGCCGAAGCAGAACTCGAGTGGGGGCAAGGACAAGCTTGGCCGTATCAGCAAGCAAGGCGATCGCTATTTACGCAGCCTATTCACAGCGGGCGCACTCGCCGTGATCCGCTATGCCAAGATCCATGGCACAAGCCATCGGCCTTGGCTCACTGCGTTGTTGGCACGGCGCCCCACCAAGGTCGCAGCCATCGCACTCGCCAATAAGCTCGCCAGGATGTCATGGGCGATGATGGCCAGGAACGAACCCTACAAGGAACCCGCCGGCCTTACGGCGTGAACGAGATCACAGCCGGTCATCCGGCTGTGACGTAACGGTTGGAAGGGCGAACAGCACTAATGCAGCGCCGGTCGATCCGGCGATCAGGACAACCCACATGGGCCAGGGCATCTTCGAATGCGTGCTTTTGATCGGGACCTGATCCGCGGAGGGCATTATGGCCAGCGGTGATGAGTACCGCACAAGAAGGCCGAACACATGGCTGCTCCGACCAACGCCGCAAGTGAAGATTCTCCTTGCCAACCCGGAGCCAATGGTATGGACCCCGCCCTTGCCGCGGTGGAATCTCAAGCGTCAACTGCAGCGAAGGAGGATGTTATGCAGGTCGTTCGGATAGGTCTAGATCTGGCGAAGTATGTCTTCGAAGTTCACGGCGTCGACAACCACGGGAAAGTCGTTGTGCGAAAGAGGTTACGTCGCGATGCGGTGGCCGGCTTTTTCGCCAATTTACCGGCCTGCCTGGTCGGCATGGAGGCTTC
Organism: Bradyrhizobium sp. 35; assembly: GCF_023073215.1. Classification (NCBI taxonomy): domain Bacteria; kingdom Pseudomonadati; phylum Pseudomonadota; class Alphaproteobacteria; order Hyphomicrobiales; family Nitrobacteraceae; genus Bradyrhizobium; species Bradyrhizobium sp. 35. The sequence continues at coordinate 556 of NZ_JADPJC010000174.1, read as the reverse complement.
CAACGGGGCACACTATTGGGCTCGCGTGCTCACGGAGCTTGGCCATCAGGTCCGACTAATCAGCCCTCAGTTCGTGACACCATACGTCAAGTCGAACAAAAACGACCAGAACGATGCGGAAGCCATCTGCGAAGCGGTCGGTCGTCCGTCCATGCGCTTCGTGCCACCGAAATCAACCGATCAGCTGGCGGTACAGGCCGTCCACCGCATTCGCCGGCGCCTGGTCGCCGATCGAGTCAGGCTCGTCAATCAGATTCGCGGTCTTCTGTCCGAGCATGGGATTGTCATTGCCCGTGACATCGCGCAGCTGCGGCGTGGCCTCGCGGTCATCGTAGGAAACATCAATGACGACCTCAGCGAGATGCTCCGAGCGCTCATGAGGGAACTGCAAGAGGAGTTGTCCGAGCTTGATACCCGCATTGCAGCCTATGACCGGCGGATAAGGGAAATCTTCCGTACGAGTGAGCAGTGCCAGCGGCTCGGCAAAATCGAAGGCGTCGGACCTGTGACAGCAACAGCCTTGGTCGCCGCCGTGGGCGATAGAAGCTGTTTCAAG
>NZ_JADPJC010000102.1:0-19824 GCF_023073215.1 Bradyrhizobium sp. 35 | reverse complement strand
CTTATGAGCCGGCGCTTTCGGTGAAGGCGGCCTGAAGCGAAGCGGCAATCAAGGAAAGGAGGTCTCACCGGCAATTGCAACAAATGGCAGGAGATGGCGAAACGGTCACCCCGTCGCTTCCCGAACCTGATGTGTGGACCGGCACGGCTTGCGCCGATGTCTCGGGGCCGTTGAGGTGGAAGCGGGCGAAAACCATCGAGGCTCGCGGCGGAGACGTTGTCCAGCTGCATCAAGAAGCCGGATATACGTCAGCAGTTGTGGCCGCCGATCCTGATCAAGCCGGTCGTTGCAATCGGGCGGGGTCCATATACGTCCACACATGGCCCATCGCTACCGCTGAGGCGGTGTCGCTGCGTGTCGGCTCACAAGAGCAGACCGGAAGTGACACGGCGCCGTTCAAACCGGCGCTTTTTGACCCGACGCCGACGTTGGCTAAGGCGGCGCTACCTGAGAGCGAGGAGTTTCGTTTCTTTTCGGACAAGATTGATGAACTGCTTGACGACTGCAGACTGATCGCCTCGGCAGGAAGCAAGCTTGAGCGCAGCGCTTGGTCGAATGGGGCCTCTGAGCGGGCGATATGTCACGCCTTCCATGTTCATCCGCTGGAGCGACGAGGGAACGAATGTAATGCCGAGACCCGCTCCGACCAGGCTCAACGTCGAAGTAATGCGAGGGGCTAATTGAGTGGATGCCCCAAGGTTGCCAACGCGTGGATTGAACCCTGCAGCTTGGCAAGCGGCAATGGTGGAATCGTACATTCCGGTACCAGGCGGACCGTAAAGGATAAATGTCTCGCCCGCCAATCGCTCAGCGTGGCACGTGCTTCTTCCAAGAACGCACGGCCTGGATCGGTCAACTCGACGCCCCGGGCCTTGCGCAGAAACAGCTGCACATCAAGCTCGTCCTCGATGGCCTTTATCTGCTGACTCAGTGGTGGCTGTTGCATGCCAAGGCGCTCAGCCGCACGTGTGATGTGACCTTCTTCGGCCACAGCGATGAAATAGCGCAAATGCCGCAGTTCCATGTCATATCCATTAGATATGAATTATCCCGTTTTCATATTATGGCTCGGATTGGCGGCGAAGGCTATTATTGCCACAGGATTGAACGAGTGGGGTCTTCACATGAGACTGAACCGCCGCCGCTTTCTCACAGCTTCCTGTACAGCTCTCGGGTTCGCAGCTTTGCCGCGCTCGGCCTTCTCCCAGCAATATCCTACCCGCCCGGTTCGCGTCATCGTGCCGTTCGCCGCAGGAGGGCCAAATGACCTGGTAGCCCGCATTATCGCGCAAGGACTGTCGGACCGGTTCGGCAAGCAGTTCTATGTCGAAAATATCGGCGGTGCCGGTGGCAACATCGGTGCAGGGCAGGCGTCGAAGGCCGCCGCTGACGGCTATACGATCTTCGTGGCTTCACCCAGCTATGTCGTGAACCCCACCCTTTTCGAAACCGTTCCCTACGATTTCGATAAGAGCTTTGATGCGGTGACGCTCGCAGTCACGGCCCCGACGGTACTCACGGTCCATCCGTCCGTTCAGGCCAACACGGTCAAGGAACTCGTTGCCTTCATTAAGGCCACCCCGGGCAAGTTTAGCTATGCTTCGCCCGGAACAGGCACCCCACCACATCTCGTTGGGGAACTGTTCCGGCTTTCGCTTCAGCTTGATATCGTGCACGTCCCCTTCAACAGCGGCGGTGCTGCGATTGGATCGACACTCGCAGGTCATACGCCTGTGTCTTTCGGCGCGCTTCCACCCGCCGTACAGCACGTCAAGGAAGGCAAGTTACGGGCGCTTGCCCTCACCAGCACGACCAGTTCTCAAGTGCTGCCGGGTATTCCCAGCATCGCCGAAGCTGGTTACCCGGAGATCGCGGCCGACATCTGGACGGCCATTCTTGTTCCGGCGGGAACGCCAAGGGAAATCATGGACATGCTCCAACGCGAGATCGCGAAGCTGATCGCGCAACCCGAAGTACAGGACCGGCTGGCCCCGCTCGGCCTCCTCCCGGTCGCCAGTTCCTCCGATCAATGTGCAGCACACCTGGCTGCTGAATTCGAAAAGTGGGGCAAGGTTATTCGCGACGCTGGCATCAAGTCATGATCACGTCCAAGTCGTCGGACCAGGCCATTATCGGCAACCCCGGAGATCAACGCAGCGTCTCGGATCACTACGCTCGCGGTGGCCTGCTCGAAGCAATAGAGGGGGGCGTCAGTCGAATGGGGAAAACGATTGATACCCTTACCATCGACGATCTCTCGGCGGTCGACGAATTCCATATCGGAGGCCGCAGGGCAACCGAGGAACTGATGGCGCAACTTGGGGTCTCACCCGGCGATCATGTTCTCGATGTCGGCTGCGGCCTGGGTGGGCCGGCCCGCTTTTTGGCCGACCGATACAAGTGCCGAGTGAGCGGCATCGATCTTACGTCGGACTACGTGGAGACAGGAAACCGCTTGTGCGAATGGGTGGGCTTGCGCGATCGCGTAAAGATTTGTCAAGCATCAGCCCTTGCCATGCCGTTCCGGGACTTGACGTTCAGCGCAGCCTATATGCTTCACGTCGGCATGAACGTTGGCGACAAGGAGAGTCTCTGCCTCGAAGTCGCCCGCACTCTGCAAGCTGGTTCCCGCGTTGTCGTGTATGACGTTATGCGAACGGCCGATGGCGAACTCTCCTTCCCGCTACCATGGGCCACGACCATTGAATCGAACGCGTTGGGCTCTCCGCAAATTTACACACAGGCGTTAGAGCTTGCGGGCTTTGAAATTTTGTCGGAGCGCAACCGAAAGGAATTCGCACTTGCGTACTTTGACGATTTGAAATCACGCGCCTCGGCGCCTGGAGACGAGCCTGCTCCGCTCGGCCTACATACACTGATGGGTGAAAGGCGGCAGGATCAGATCAAAAACATGATCGCAACCATCTCTAAAGGGATAATAGCACCTATCGAATTGGTGGCACGAAAATTGTGATGTAGGCGGCCAGGACTTCCGGCGCATACTCGAGTTTGCCTGATGTTGAGGTCCGAAGTGAAGTCAGCATTGGCACGAAACGGACGAGTTGAGCAGGTGGTGCCTGTCCGTGAGCAGGGCAAAGCGGAGGTAACCTTTCGAGACCAGGGCAGCTTTTGACCCAAGCGGCTGTCAGGGACTGCAGCAGATGAAGCATTCGGGCCGTGGCCGGATTGCACCACGCCATCGCAGTGTTAAACCGCACCGTAGAAATGGCGATACTGCCATGCAGCGTCTCTTTGAAGCTGTTCCTCGGACCAGTTCTTGTTGCTGAATCTCGCTGGTGACATTGGCGAAAGGTCGATCGGCGGCTGTCCGCTGACGATCCATGCCGCCAGTGCTTCGCCGAGGGTCGGTGAAATCGAGAGACCAGCCACGTTGCAGCCACTGGCAAAGAAGAATCCCTTCACCGACGGCGCAGGGCCTAGAATATGATGGCCATCTGCTGTCATCGTCGGTATGCCGCCGCGGAACTCGCGCGTCTTCGCCGTCTGCAGAAAAGGCAACTGCGCCTTGACCTCCTCTGCGGCACGCTTCAGCACTTCGACGTCAAGCGGCATATCCTTGACGTCAAAGGCCGGACCGAGAACCTTCATATCGAAGAAACGGGGATCCTCCTCGTAGACCCCCCACAAGAAGCCTCCCTGACAGGGCCGGATGTAGACTGCCGCATCCATTATTCGCACCATCGGCAGGTCGAACCTGGCACCCTCCATGGCTTCGGTCACGATCAGCTGCTGACGAGTGGGCACGAGCGGGACGCGGATATCGCTTGCCTCAGCCACCTGCCGCGTCCAAGCGCCAGCGGCATCAACAACGACGGGTGCTTGTATCGGGCCCTTGGTGGTTTGGATACCAGTGACCTGATCACCTTCAATCGTGACTTCGGTCACATCGGTCTTCGGCAGCAAGATGGCGCCTTTGGCCTGGGCTCCGCGCGCGAATCCAACGGCAACTTGGGTGGGATCGAAATATCGATCATCACCGATCCGCAGCGCTGCTACGACGCCGGATGACTTTAGGAATGGATTGAGGCGACAGGCGTCGTCGGGCGAAACCTGTTCGACATCAAGCCCCATGCGCTTCCCCCGTTGCAGATCGGCCGCGATAACGTCGGCATCTTGGGGCCGCCGAGCGATTTTCAGGCTGCCTGAGTGAACCCAATCCAGCGGTTGTCCCGTTTCCTCGGTGAAGCTCTCGATCTTTCGGCAAGCATCCTTGATCAATTTGATCATCAGATCGCCCTTGCGTACGCAGCTCACCATGCCTGCGGCACGGGGGGACGTCTGCGATCCAATCTCGTGCTTGTCGAGCAAGGCAACGGTGAGCCCGTCGTGCTTGGCGAGATAATACGCGGTAGCAGCCCCAAGGCCGCCCGAACCAATAACAACGACATCCGCTTTGTTGATCATCGCAATTGACCTCAACAGTCAGAGAACGGAATCCAACACGCCCACGTTTCCAAGATACTAATGCTCAAACTGGAGATCTTGCCATCGATCATCGCAAGTACGCGACACCCGCTCGACGCAAACCTTCGGTGAGGTGATCGCGGTATTTCAAGTCGAGATAGGGCGTTGTAACTTCAAATTGCCGCTGCGGGTCTTTTGGTTGTCGGGAGATGAATTCCTGCAATAACGGCCGAGCTTCCTCTAGGCGTCCAAGTTGGCCCAGGCTGGCGAGGAGAACTCTCAGGGCGAGATAGGGACGTCGTGCGCGGACTGCTAATTCGCCATAATGTACAGCTTCCTCGTAGTTCTCTTGATGGTAGTGAGCCAGCGCGACAAAGCTCAGGAAGCTTCCCGCCTGCGGATCATTGGGATTTAGGCGGAGGCTACGCAACAAGGAGTCGAGAGCTTCGGTGAAGTGCCCGATATGGACGCGAACCAAACCGAGTGAGAAAAAGCCCAATGCAAAATTTGGGTTAAGGTCAATCGAACGTTGCGCCTCCGCAAGCGCCTGGGTGTGCATTTGCCTTAACAAGCTGGCCCAACAAAAAGCGTAGTGGCAGTAGGGGTCGCGGTCATCGAGTGAGACCGAACGCGCGGCCGCGGCATAGATCTCCGACACATCCTTCACGGGATCGACGCTCCAGCCATACCAAATGCGGGCATTCAGGGTACGGGCAAGCGTCATGTGCGCCTGGGCAAGGTTGGGATCTAGGGTCAGTGCCTGCCTTATCAGGGTTACAGCCTGATTGTGATCCTCAGACGCGAGCTGCGAAAAATGCCACATCGCACGCATGCAGCAATCGAACGCATCCAGATTTCCGACGCTTTTGCGAAAGGCACGTTTTCCTTCAATCAGCAGCATCTCAGGCTCGATGGCACCGACTACGCTCTGTGTGATCTCGTCCTGAATGGCGAATATATCCGCCAAATCGCGGTCGAATCGCTCGGCCCAGAGGTGATTGCCTGTTTCTGCTTCGATTAGCTGTCCCGTGATCCGCACGCGCTGCCCAGCCCGTCGTACACTGCCTTCGAGGATGTAACGTACGCCTAGTTCGCGGGCGACCTGTTTCACGTCGACGGCTCGCTGCTTGTAGACAAAGGTCGAATTTCGGGCGATGACGAAGAACCATCGGTGATGAGACAGAGCGGTAATGATGTCCTCTGTAATTCCGTCCGCGAAATACTCCTGCTCTGGATCTCCGCTCATGTTGGAGAATGGCAATACGGCAATTGAAGGCTTATCCGGAAGGGCGAGTGCACCACCCAAAATGCCGCTGGCGACCGGATGCTCCGGTTGCCAGTCCACAGAGTAGACCGAGACTGGACGGCTAATATTCTTCAGTGCCCGCTGTCCAATCGGCGTGAGTGCAAACTTCAACTTGCCCTCGATCTGATCGCGCACTGCACCTGAGATGCAAATTCCGCCAGGTTCAGCCACCCCTTCGAGTCGCGCAGCTACATTCACTCCATCACCGAGCAGGTTGTCGCCATCCGCCATGACGTCGCCGACGTTGATGCCAATCCGAAACTCCATCCGGCGGTCCTGAGGAAGATCGGCATTGTGGCGATCAAGCGCGCGCTGTATCGCCACGGCGGCGCGCACCGCCTGCACTGCGCTACTGAACTCCGCAATAACGCTATCTCCGGCGGTCCCAAAAATCCTGCCCGCATGCTCGGATATGAGATCGGACATCGTGCGACGATACCCATCCAAGGTCCGGAGGGTCGCTTCCTCATCCGTCGACATCAAGCGGCTGTAGCCGGCAACGTCTGCCGCCAAAATTGCAGCCAAACGTCGTGTGATAGATGGGTCGTTCATGGTCAATACGCCCAATATCTGGCTGACAATTTAGCACATGCAGACGGAAATCGCATCCTTCTGCGGCCTAAATCTTTCTGCGTGAGTACGATGACCTAGGGTCGTGCCGCGCAGTCGCCACTCGCCAGCGCCGATCAAGCGAACCCGAAACGTTGATGTCCGATCAGGCTGGTACTGACGCCCAGCGCCACCGAGTAGGATCGGGTTGCGCCAAGTCGAAGAATTACTCCGCTCCCTCGGAGCTTGGCGAAAATTTAGTGGTCATCGAGGTCGGCGAGAACCGAAGACTTGCCAAACTTTGACCAGACGAACGTGATCGAACCAGTTTGCTGCGCTGCATGGGTCCGGATTTGGCCCTTCAGCGACCTCGGGAGACGTCCGCTTCCCGTCGCTGGTAGGGGGTGAGCGGACATCGGGCGGCCAGCTGCTTGATGAGTACACAGCCTAGGCCACGGCCTGCGAGCCGAGCGATCGGCACTTGATCCGCGGAGGGCACCGCGGTCATGAGTACCGCACAATATAGCTGAACACATGGCTGCTCCGACCAACGCCGTGAAATTCCCCTTACCAATCAGGAGCTGTCCACCGCCTGGCCCGTGGCTGCCCTTCGCGCACACGTCTGAGGGCTTTCGGGAGGCGAGCTCAACAGCGCATTCGGTCTGGCTAAGGCGGCCTTTGCTCCGGAGCGGAGTCATGAAATCACGGGGTGGCCCTCATCCTCCACGCAGCAGCCTGCCGAGGGCCAACCCACCGGCGCACAGCAATTTCGTCGCCAATGTGGAAGCTCATCAAATCTTCCCCCACTTCTAGCGGCCCGGCGTAGGTCTCTCTGGTCGCGGTGATTAATTCTTCGACGCACGGCGGGCTGATCGTTTCGCTTGCCAGCATGACGAGATGCGTGAATACGGCCAGCTTAGGTGTTGTGCGGGCGAATACTCGCCCCGCTTCTTGCGGAGACGTATGATGGTTCAGGATGCGCTGGATATGCGGTATCACGAGCAATTCCGGTCGCGCCATAGCCACCTCATGAATCAGCAGGTCGGCATTCCGGCCATAGCGAACCACGTTTTCATTATACCGGGTATCGCCGGACACGACCGCTACACGGCCTCGATATTCGATCCGGTAGCCGTAAGCGGGCTTGATGGCGTCTCCGTGGTCCACCGTGAAGCCGATGATGCGTAGATCTCCTGCTTCATAGACTGGGCCGTCACTGGCGAATTCCTCAACGGTGATGGCCACATTTTCTCGGGCGAGCTTTTCGTCCTCGATCCGGATTTCGATATCGGGCGCATAGGCGGCCTCAAGGTGCCGCATCATTGTTGAAGTGCCAACAGGACCAATGACGTGGAAGGGGCCCTTTCGGGACGCAAAATGTGAGCTGAGCCAGCCGGTCAGCCAGAGGTCGGGAATGCCGACCGTATGGTCTGAATGGAAGTGCGTGAGCAGTAGCGCGTTGATACGGCCGATGGGAACGCCGAGCTCAAACATTCGAATTGTCGCGCCCCTACCAGCGTCGATGAGCACAGTCTGGTCGCCGGTTTCGATCAGGGTGCTTGGCCCGAAGCGATCGGGCCGGGGGATCGGCACCCCGGTCCCAAGCAATGTTACGCGGAAGAGCGTGCTCACTGCTGCACCTTAATTCCGGCATCAGACACCACCTTCTTCCAATGCTGAGCCTGCGATTTGACCAATTGCCCAAACTCCTCAGGCGAGCCGCCGACCTGCTCGGCGCCAAGCTTGGCAAATGCGTCGCGCACGGCGGTCTTTTGCAACGCTCTGTTGATGGCCGCATTTAGCTGCGCGATGGTTTCCTTCGGTGCTCCTCGTTTCACTGCAAAACCCACCCAGTCCTCCACCACCAGCGATGGGAAGCCGGCTTCAACGATGGTCGGGACATCTGGGAGAGCCGACACGCGCTTTGGACCAGTCACGGCAAGCGCACGGAGCTTCCCCGTCTTGATTAGATCGACGACCGGCAACATCGTCACAAACATGAACGAGTTCGTACCGTTGAGAAGGTCCCCAACAGCCTGCGGAAATTGCGCGTAAGGGACATGCTGGGCGCGCGTGCCGGTCTGTAATTTGAACTGTTCGCCGATCAGGTGGGCCGGTGTGCCAAATCCCCCCGAGGAAAAGGTCAGCTTATCCGGCTTACTTTTGAGAAGCGCGACAAGTTCGGCCACCGTGGTAGCCGGCACCGACGGATTGACCACCAACACGTTGTAGGAGACCGACGCCTTGATGACAGGATCGAAGTCACGCTCGAAGCTATATGAGATTCCCTCCACGAGTGCAGGCGCCGCGACCGAGGGTACAGACATGCCGAACAAACTGTGCCCATCGGCTGGCTGAGTGAGAACATCATTCGCGGCGATTGTGGTGATGCCACCTGGCCGGTTCTCCACGATCACGCGCCAATGCTCGTCCTCTGTTAACTGCTTTGCGATGATCCGGCTGATGATGTCTGGCGGCGTGCTGGCTGAATTCGGCGCCACGAACCGAATGGTGCCGTTGGGAAAGACCCCCTCCGCCTGCGCGGACAATGCGGGCGCAAATAAAATGACGAAGCCTAAGCACCGGCTCACCTTGCGAAGACTCTGCTGCATGGAAGTTCTCCCGTTTGCTGAAGTCTCTCAAGCTCAAAAGCACGTCTGAGGTGCGCCATCCTGCGAGCCAACGGGCGGCGAAGACCAGCATATTCGACGTGCATTCCGGATTGCGGAATGCTATGTTTCGAACTGCGGAATGCTGGAGCGTGTAATGGCGCAGGTCATCAAGGGTCTGGAGCGCGGGCTGAGGGTGCTCCAGGCCTTACAAATGCAACCGGATTCTTCCCTGCATGACCTGTATCTCGTCACGGCTATTTCGAAGCCTAGCCTGTTGCGAATCCTTCATACCCTCACGCGGGCGGGCGTTGTAACGAGGCGGCTGGGAGATGGTTGCTATCGGATCGGTTCAACGCTTTCGCACCCGCAATCGCGCCGCGAGCATCGGGATCGCATCGCCGAGGCCGCCGCGCCCGTGCTTGAGCGATTGTGCACACGGGTATCCTGGCCTTCCGACCTGATGGTCCCGGCCGGTGATCACATGGAGATCAGGGAGACAAACCGGACGCGAAGTCCGTTTCTGCTGCAGCAGGAGAGGATAGGTTTGCCGGTCAACTGGCTGAACTCAGCCGTGGGAAGAGCTTATCTGGCCTATTGTCTCCCAACCGAGCGCCAACGTATCCTTGCGCTCTTAACGCATTCGAACAAGTCGGAGGATCGACTGGCTCGCGAACCCGATCGTCTGAACGCTATTTTGGCCGGGGTGCGAACGCTTGGCTATGCGACGCGCGATTCGGCGCATGTCGGAGGCTATTATGGCGGCCCCCCGCACGCCGACGGCCTGCTGGCAATTGCTGTTCCGTTGCGTGATGGCCGACGGGTGATAGGGGCTATCAATATGCTTTGGCTTCGCACCGCCTTCACGATCGAAGCATTCGCGGTCCGGTACCTTCCCGATCTTGAAGCCGCAGCAACGGAGATCGTGACTGCTTTGCACAAGAGGCGACGTTGACGCAGAGACATTCGGCAAAGGAGAAATTACGGCGTTGTGGAAAGCTGCCGCAGGCGGGCGACGAAATTGAGCGACGATGAATCTTCAAGTGGCTGAGCGGGTGCATCAGCAACGGTAAGGGCGCGTTTGCTCTGTCAGAGTCTGAGGCCTTGGAGAATCTCCGTGGCCCGCTTCATTGAAAAACCGTGTGTCGCAGGATGAAAGGCCTTACTTCCGCGCATCATGTAGCCGTGGAGTACTCCTGGAAAGATGTGCACCTCGACGTTTTCCATCCGCGACGGTATCGCACGATACGCCTCCAGCACGTTGGCCGGTGCACTGCTGTCCTGGTCACCCCAGACGATGCAAACCGGCTCACGAACCCCGTCAAGCTCCTGAACGTAATCCAGCATCCGGGATCCGTGGCAGCAGATGCCGGCGGCGTAGCCGAGACGCTTCGGCCCGAGGATCGCGTAGGGGCCGCCGTAGCAGAAGCCCACGGCCGCGGCGCGTCCATTGAAGTTCGGGAGTGTGCAGAGATACGTCAGCGTGTCGGCCATATCGTCCTCACCGAGTTTGATGAGTTCGGGACGCGGCTGCGAGCGTCGGGCCGCGCGATGGTCGTCCCGAGGAAGGGGGCCTGGAATTGAACGCCAGAACAGATCAGGCGCCGCGACGATGAAACCCTGTGCCGCCAGACAATCGGCAATCCACCGTATGTCGGCATCCACCCCGTGGATGGCGGAGGCGATCACGACCGCCGGAGTTGGTTCTTCGGCCTCTGGCGCGACAAGATAACAATCGAATTCGCTTCCATCTCTCGAGCGAACCCTTTTGATTTTCCCGAGCATGGTTGAGCGTCCAATCATCTTTGAGCCTCGAAGCCCCTCCCAGCGCCCGGTGAATGTCGAGGCGTGGGCCGCCTGGCGCAACGCTCGTTTCAGCGGGGATGAGCTTGCCAAAATCGAGTGGCGACCCATCCATCATCAGGTGAGCGGGATGAAATCGTGCTCGCCCATGCCCTGGAGGACCAGAAATGCCGCCGAGATGACCCCGGCGTTGGCGACCAGGTGGGGACGTCCCGGACGAACAGAATAGGTCATGCCGCACCGTTAGGCAGACCTCTTCGTCGGGCTCTCGCGTAAAAACACGTATCGTTCCGATGATGACGTAGTACGTGTCCTGAACTTCGTGTGGTAGTGCCAAGGTATCGTTTGCGTCGGATCGATCTGCATCTCGGCGATCCGGAAACCGGACCGAGCAGCGTGATGGGCGCGACGTTCAACTTCGTGTGGACGGCAAGGGACGTTCGGAGGCGGCATGTCAACTCGCTCCAACTCTTCGGAACAGGTGGCGTTCTCATTCCGGCTTGATGTTGGCCAGCCGGATCACTCTGCCCCATTTTTCGGTTTCGTCGGCGACGAGCTTGCCGAAATTGGCGGACGAGCCGACGAGCGCAGTGCCATCCAGGTGGGCAAGCCGTGTCTTGAACTGTGGATCGGCGAGCGCGACATTGACCTCCTTGTTGAGCTTGTCGATGATGTCGGTGGGCGTATTCTTGGGCGCTCCGAGACCGAAAATAGAGCTTGCCTCATACCCCGGGACGAACTCGCCTACGGTTGGGATGTCCGGCAGCGCGTCCAGGCGCGTCGCCGTCGTTATCCCGAGGGCGCGCAGCTTGCCGGTCCCGATATATCCAATCAATATGGCGATGTTCGTGAAGAGGACCTGCACCTGGCCGCCAAGCAGATCGGTGAGCGCCGGCGCTATCCCGCGATAGGGCACGTGAACAATGTCGAGTCCGGCCTCTTGCTTGAATAGTTCGGCGCTGATGTGGGTGATCCCGCCGACGCCGCCCGACCCGTAGAAGAGCTTGCCGGGATTGGCTTTGACATAGGCTATGAACTCGGGAAGCGTTTTGGCCGGAACCGAGGGATGTACGACCATGACGAGGGCACCACGTATCAGTCCGGCAACCGGTGTGATGTCCCGAACGAAGCTGAACTCGAGCTTGTCATAAAGCGTCGCATTGATCGCATTTGGTGTACCGACCAGGAGCAGCGTGTAGCCGTCCGGAGCTGCGCGTATCACCGCCTCTGTTGCTATGTTGCTACCCGCGCCCGGCCGGTTCTCGATCACGAATGGATGGCCGAGTCGCTCCGACAACCATTGCCCGATCAGACGTGCGAGGATGTCATTCGGGCCGCCAGCGGCAAAGCCCACAAGGATACGCACCGATCGCGAGGGATAAGGATACGCCCAAGCAGCAGATGAGAGCGCGGGCAGCGCTGCAGCGCCTACAGCACCTGCAGCAAGATGGAAAATTCGGCGCCGGCAATGTGTCACAAGCTCGCTCCACCCGTGTCATGGGGCCCGCTCCTGAAGGGCCAACATAGTTGATGCCGTCATGCCTGCCTAAGGCTATTGTCTGATGAGATCATCTCAAACGGGAAATGGGTGGCCCATGCTGATGAGCGATCGCATCGGAAGCCGAATGAGGCTGCAGGATCTGCACGTGCTCATGACGGTGGCGCAGGCCGGCAGCATGGGGAAGGCAGCGCGAATGTTGAACACCACTCAGCCGAACGTTTCGAGAGCAATCGGCGACCTTGAGCATGCGCTCGGCGTTCGTCTGCTCGACCGCCACCGGCAAGGAGTCGAACCGACCGAATGCGGCCGCGCCCTGCTGAACTGCGGGGCGGCCGTTTTCGATGATCTCCGCCAGGGCGTGAAGCGTATCGAGTTTCTGGCCGACCCTACCGTTGGGAAGTGCGGATTGGCAGCACCCCTTTTCTGGCGGCAACCTTCGTTTCCGCCCTCATAGATCGGCTCTCGCGGCTCCATCCGCGCATCGCGTTTCATCTCGTCACGGGCTATGTAGAGCCGCTGCATCGAGAACTGACCGAACGCAGAGTTGATCTCTTGGTTGTGCGAAGTTCTGGCCCGAATACCGACGAACGGCTGATTTTCGAATTTCTCTATGAAGATCGGTACGTCGTAGTCGCCGGAGCGAAGAACCCGTGGGCTCGGCGGCGCAAGATACTAATTTCCGATTTGGCGGAGGAGACTTGGGTGCTGCCGCCGCCCGAAAGTGTGATTGGATCAATCATCGAGAAACCTTTCGCGCCCGCGGGCTAGGGTACCCTCGCGCCACCGTGGTGACAGATTCCCCTCATATGCGGGTTAGTTTGTTGGAAACCGGACGCTTCATCACGGTTTTTCCGGCTTCCGCACTTAGATTTCTCACCAGTGGCCCGGCGCTCAGGATCTTGGCTGTGGAATTGCCGGCAGCCCGTCGGCCAAATGGAATCGTGACTCTCAAGGATCGGGCACTCAGCCCTGTCGCGCAACTCCTGATCGATTACGCCCGTGAGCTCGCAAAGCCAATGGCGAAACAAAAATGACGGACCGCATGTGCTAGTAGCCGTTAAATGGAGGTGGCTTGAACGCGCCCCGTGTCGGCTGGAGCGACCGGAGGCTCGCCAGGCCATCGCGACGCCGCCCGTCGGGGATAGATCGGACATGAGAAGGGGACCCGGAACGGCCCTGGGATCTGCATTCCGGATAGTCTCGATGTTCCTAGTGTCGTGAGAGCTCGTGTTCCTAGTGTCGTGAGAGCTCTTCTAGGGGTAGTCTGGAAGACAGAACAGGGAGTGTACCTTGGCTCAACCTACTCGACGTAGAGCGTAGGCTGGATCGGAATTCATGTCGGCGACGTTATGGTCAAAGGAGGTGACCTCTTTGGCGACGGCGTAAACATCGCCGCGCGGCTTCAAGGCATCGCCAAGGCCGGAGGCACCTGCCTCTCAAGCGTTGCCTATGATCACGTCAGAAAAATTCTGCCCCTAGAGTTCACCGACCTTGGTCATCAACGGGTCAAGAACATCGACGAAGCGGTCCGGGCTTATGATGTCACCTCGAATGGGGCGGCGACGCTACACACCTCGAGCTGCGCGTCAGCGTCCGGCCCCAACGGCTCTTTCTCTGCACAAGAGTTGCACGGCGTCGTTGTCATCGACGACGATCCCGGGACGCGTGACTCACTACGGCGTCTCTTGAGTCAGTGGGGTTATAAATGTTTCACTTTTGATGCCGGGGAGCCGGCCGTGAACTTCCTACGAAAAGAGGGACAGCGAAAACCGTGGCTTATATTGTTGGACTACCTATTTGCCGGCGCCGAAACAGGCTTTACGATCGCGGACAAGATCACATCGTTGTGGACAGGTAAGACCCGCATTAGCCTCATGACTGGAGATACAGGGGATGAGATAGCCGATGGAGCAAAGCAGCGGGGACTTATTCTGATAAGAAAGCCGATCCAGCCGATCCGGTTGAATGCACTTCTGAGCTCCTCGTGAACAAGAGACGGAAATAGATCTTCGAAGGGGAATGTAATCGGCTGCGCAAGTCAGCTTCGGATCAAAGGCTGCCTTCGTAGGCAGCATGATTTTGGTCGGGTCCCTTCCATGAAGCCGACATCATCGCGCTCTGGTCTGGAGGTAAACCACGGGCACAGCCGAACTCCTGCATTAGGCAAGAACTCGGAGACTCGTGGCGCCTCAAAGCCACTAGCCTTCAGAGCTTGTCTCGATGCAGGAGAGGTCAGGAACATGATCAGCACCTTCGCCGGCTCGACCTCCTGCTGCCCGAACTAATCCCCGCCACATACACGGAATAGCTCTGCGCTCCTGTTGGCAGCGGGAAAGCGTCAAGGCCTGGAACAATTGCCGCGTCGCTCGCGATCCCAATTCCGATTTCGGCCTCACCTTCGCAACCGCCTCAGCAACCGCGGTGCCGGAATTCACAAGCCTGATCCTCGCCTTTAAGTCGGCCGCAAGCCCAGGCGCTCTATCAAGCCTGCAGTGTAGACGCCTGCTCCGCCACCGGCAGCTGGGTCGCCAAGAACGATCGACTTTGCCGCCAGCAGCGTGTGTTTCCAGCGCATCTACCGACGCCAAATCGGGATTGGGTGCGCCCTTCTTCACGAATACTGCGAAACCGACTTTGGCAATTTCCGCGCGGCTGCCCGCCAGCAGCTTGCCCCGTTTTTGTAGGTCCTCATTCTGCTCGGGTAACACCATCGTCACGTCAACGGCTTCGCCATCCATAAAACGTTTCGTAATTGCGCCAAGTGTAGCGTAGCCAACCGTCACCTTGTGCCCAGACGACTTCTCGATTTGGTGCAGGAGACCAGGGAGTACTACCCCACTGGGCCAAGCAGCTCGATTTCGGCCGCCCGCCGGGGGATGGCGCGGTTGCAACCAGCAGAAAACCGAAATTCCTGCAACAGCAGATGTTGGGGCAACTGACCTCTTGAACATAGCGTCCTCCTCTTTGTCGGCAATTCTCCGGATGAGCAAGGAGCTAGCATTAAACGTTATCACGCTACTGGGGTGGGCAGTAACCAATAAGGAGGCGTTGCGCATCGAAACACGGGGCGAAACGCAGGTCCGAGGCGATGGTCCGGCCGCGCTCCTGCCCGCCAGCGATAAGCTGGGTGGGGCACAAGGCGCACGCCATGTCCCAGACACCCAGAACTGCGATCGCCGTGATCGGCATCGATATCGGTGCGCGAGCGGCTAGTGTCGCAACGCACCGGCATCATCAACCAGATTCGCGCCTTCATGCTGGAACGGGGGTTCGCCGTGCGCTAGGGTATTGGCTTAGGGTCACAAGCGGCAGTAGGCGCCCACCTGGATCGACGTCCGGATTAGCCCTGACAGCCGACGAGACACGTTTTTTAGCGGCCTTCAACTGAGAGGCCAGAAGCGGAAATCATAACGGCTGATCCGGCAATAAACGCCTTGCGGCCGGAGCACTTAGATCGTTGCGGAACGCTATGGTATGGTAGCGTGCAAACCGCCTGAAGCATCTAGGCTTTTGCGCTGCGACCGGCAATTGGGAAGCCATCGATGGACGTCAGACGAAGGTCGCCGCATCCCGAGCTTCGCAGCATCGTTCGGTCATTCGAGGAACGCCGCGGAACGGTAAGTCCCGGCGGACTGACGTGGCCGCTGGCGGCGCGGCCCCACCAGATCATCGACATTTATCTGGGCGATCCATTCCGTCTTCGAATTGATGGCGGTCCCCTGCAGACGGCACCCGAGACGGTAGTCGTCGGTCCGCAGGCGGCGTGTCGAACCCAACTCTACATGTCAGGTGAAGTCCATATCTTCAACATTCTGCTTCAGCCCGCTGCCCTCAACCGCCTCGTCGGCATCGATATGACGTCCCTCGTCAACGAAGGCATCGCAGCGTCCGACGTTCTTGGCAAACGCGCGCTGCTGCTAAGTGACACCGTACGTTCGGCAGTGAACTTTGCCACGCGCGTAGCCGCGGCAGAACGTTGGTTCGGCATGATGCTGGATAACAGTTCAGCGGAAGATGGGATCGGCAACACGTCCCGCCTGATGCTGGCAACGCGGGGGCGCGTTCGTATCGACGCTCTTGTTAAGCAATCCGGGCTCAGCCCACGCCATTTTCAACGCCGTTTTACGTCACAAGTGGGCCTTTCTCCCAAACTTTATTCGCGGACGATCAGGTTTGACGCCGCCTTAACGGCCCACCGCAACGAACCGATCAAATCGTGGACCCGGATTGTCCATGAGGCCGGCTATTTCGATCAGGCGCATTTCGTTCGCGAATGCCACGCTTTGGTTGGCGTTGGACCAAGCCAGTTTGTCGGCGAATGGGAAAATATTATCTCCCCAGATGGCTGAAACATACAAGCGCGCCAGCCGGCGAGTGTTATTTTCTGTAGCCCAAACAAGTCGGCCGGTGCTGGTCCGCATTGGGCGGATCCGACAATGGCGACTCACGGCAATCGACAAAGGAATTGACTTATGGCGGCAGATGGCGCGACGCCGACGCGGCGGTGCATTTTGGCGGGTATTGCTGCAACTTTGGCTGTGGCCTGTTCGATCTATGGCAGCGCGGCGGCTGAAGAAAAGTCAGCGGTCTCCAGCGATATCATTGTGACGCTGCTCGGTACGGGTGGCCCCGAACCGACGCCCGCGCGTTTCGGGCCGGCAACGCTCGTTCAAGCGGGAGGACTAAATCTGCTATTCGACGCCGGCCGCGGAGTGACGGTACGCCTCTACCAATTGGGGATATCGTCGGGCAAAGGCATCGATGCCGTGTTTCTCACCCATTATCATTCCGACCATATAGCAGGACTGCCCGACCTATGGATGACCGGGTATATGTTCGGGCCGTTTGGATCACGCGCCAAACCCATGAGGCTGTGGGGTCCATCGGACGGGACAACCGCGCTAGGCGGCGTGGCGAGAATTGCCAAAGGACTTGCTGAGGCATTTTCCGAAGACACCCGCATCCGTCATGCCGACGAACACATCACGACCGCCGCCACACAAATCGAGGTGCACGACTTCCAGGAGGACCGCGTGGTATTTGAGGAGGCGGGCGTCAAGGTCACCGCCTTTGCGGTCAATCACGGCGATCTGATCAAGCCATCGGTCGGCTATCGGATCGACTACCTAGCGCGATCGGTAACGATTTCCGGTGACACGAAGCTTGACGACAATTTGATTAAGCATGCGACTGGAAGCGATCTTTTGATCCACGAAGTTTTTGCGATGTCGGCGCAATTGGCAAAGTTGCCGCAGATGAAGCCGGTCGCTGATCATCATACGTCGCCCGAGGAAGCCGGTATGGTATTTTCGCGCGCAAAGCCGAAACTCGCTGCCTATTCGCACATCTTGCTCCTTGCAACGGAGGTACGCGAGCTCGTATCGCGGACACAAAGCACCTATCAGGGCCCGTTGGAGGTCGGGGAAGACCTCATGCGATTCACGATTGGTGAGCGCGTAGTCGCAAGAAAATGGCACCCGGAGCTTCGAAAGTATTCGGATTAGTCATGTCCGTTAGGGTGTGGCAAATCTGGTCTGTCGTGCTTCCGTGAGCGGACCTCGCGTGGAGTGCTGCCACGTCGCTCATTGGCGAACAGCAGACCGAGCAGAGAACGCATTGGTGTGAGGGAGGTGCGCCTCGTCGATCAAAGATATTTGCGCAGGATCTCGATGAGCCGATCGGGTCCCGTCTGCGGCGGCACAAAGCCGAGATATTCGCTGTTCCGCCCCATTAGATAGATGACGCCCGCGTGATCGATAGCATACTCGCCGCTGCGCTTGTCATCCACCTTCCGGTAGTAGGCCTTGTAGGAATTGGCGACCTGCCTGATCGTGTCGGAAGACCCGGTCAGCCCGATGAAGCTGGGGTAAAATGACTTGAGGTACTCCGCAAGCACCTCGGTGTCACGTTCGGGATCGATCGTGATGAAGATGGGTTGAAATCTTTCGGCTTTGGGCCCCAGCGCGTCCAGCGCCTGTGTGATCGCCATCAGGTCGGTCGGACAGACGTCGGGGCAGAAAGTGTAACCGAAATAGACAATCATCAGCTTGCCGCGAAATTCGGCGGAGCTGCGCATGTTCCCGTGTTGGTCAGTCAGAGTGAACGGTCCTCCGATCGGCCCGCGGGCGAACATCAGATCGTCCATCATCTCGGCGGCCGATGGTTGCGGGGCGGCGACCGCCGTCATGGCGCCAATCATGGACGCTGCCACAACAAGCGCGCACGCCGCCCGCCTCGTCACCGCGTGCCCCGTTGATTAAATCCCGAACGTAATGCGTGTGCCCGTCGTTGTGGTCAGCACTTTGCCCGGCATCTGGCGCTGTGCTTCCTGGGTGAGGTTCAGCCCACTGCAGTGCATCGGGATCAGCACGTCAGGATTGAGCTTGGCGATCTCAGCGACAACCTGCGTGAGATAGTCGGCCGGCGCCGGTCCGAGATGGAAGCCGCCCATGATGGCATGAACCTTGTCGATGCCGGATACTGCCATCGCCTGGCGCACCGAATTAACGATGCCGACATGACCGCAGGAAGAGATGACTATCAGGCCTTTGTCTTTCAGGTTAAAGCAGGTCGCGTGCTCATGGATATGTTCGTCGGGCACGATCTTGCCTTCCATCTCTGCCGGCAAATAGTGGCTGGCATTGCAGCCGGCGCCATCCTTGAGCTGAAATCCCACCAGACTGTTCGGAAGCACCTTCTCGATGCTGCTGCGGGTAATCCTGCCAGTGGTAAAGGCCTGACCGCCGATTACGACCGGATCTTCGCAAAGTACAACCTTCACGTTTTGCTTGGCAATGTCCCGGCGATCGAGCGTGCCAAAGTCGGCAAGGTCGCCTCCGGCACCCATCTTAACGTAACGCGGGCAGAAATTATCCTCGCCACCGGCGTACATCGTGAGGTCAGCCGGCAGATCCTTGCGGTGCCGCTCCAGGAAGCCGAGCAGGCCACCCCAATGGTCAAAGTGGCCGTGGCTCATGATCAGCGCGTCGAGCTTGGAAGGATCGAGCTTCAAGAGCTCCATGTTGCCGTTGATCGCCTCCGACGTCCAACCGAAATCGAGCAGGAAGGTTTTCCTCTCGTCGCCGCGCTGCGGCTCCAGGTACAGCGACAACCCCCATTCACTATGCAACGGCCGCTTCGGATCGGCCGGACGGCCGGGCTCGGTCCTCACTCCGCTCACATCTTGCGGCTTAAAGAAGATGTCGCTCGCGCTATCGACGAGAACCCGGACGCTGAGCTTGTCGATGGTTGGGACCTGGATCGGGCCAGCCTTGGCCACCTCTAGACAGGAAAAGCTGCCTGCCGCGGTCGTAAGCGTCAGGCCAGCGGAAAACTTCAAAGCATCGCGTCGGCTGAAATTCATCATGAGCAATTCTCCATCGGCAATTCGCGTCCGTATAAAGTTTGCCCCCCAATTACAGGCGCAATCGATTGCGCTGTCAACGTTCAAGGGGATCGTCTCGGCCGACGTCGGGTGTGGGTCTTGGTCGTGTAAAAACGCTGTTGCATGACGCGGACCGGCGCGGTCGAACTCAGGCTATCGCGGTCCGATCAATTTGGGCAAGTTTTACGGCCGCTCGACCAGAACTCATCCTGAGGCAATGTCGGGGCTCTTTTACGCGCCCCATGAA
>NZ_JADPJC010000032.1:0-20327 GCF_023073215.1 Bradyrhizobium sp. 35 | reverse complement strand
ACAACGGAGGGACTTCCCCTCTTGCTCGAGGCCGCCGGCCGTTGTCCTCCGGAAGATGCCGGCGGTGCGTCAGGCTATACCGAATACCTCGACGCCATCAGCGACCCTGCTCATCCGGAGCACGAACATATGCGCCGCTGGGGCCCAGAGCGGTTCGATCCCAACGTGATCGACCGGAAGGCCCTCGAGGCCGCCGTCAACGCGTTGTCCGACACATGGAAGCCGCGCCGGCGCACCACGCGTTCAAAATAGACGTCAAGCACCAATCAAATGGGCCTCAGAGCGACGCTTACGGCTTACTGAAGGTCGCTTCCGACCAGACCCTCGGGGCAACGTCGCCCTTGCTCGAGATGCTCGGGTTCTGCTGATCAATACGGAGGGCGCGGCCGATGCTCACCTTTAGGAGGAATTCATCGTTATGTCTCGAGCTCCGGTGTCTCTGACGAGCGCTCCGCCGGGCTAATAAGCTGCGAAAGCGCGCAGCATCGGCGCGCCAAGCAGCTTTCGGTTCGATCGGCGTCCAGCAATAGCCAGTTATGTCCTGCTTTGCTTTGCGAACGCTAGGCGTCGGTCCGCTTTGAAGCGTGTAGTGTCTGAAGTACATTGAGGAGCCTGCCAGGCGTGACCGCCTTGGCGAAGCCGTCGTACGCCACCGAGAGCTCAGTTTTAGCGCCTTGAGATGGGATCGAGCGGCGTCCGATAGATTTCGGTGTCATCAGCACTGATAACGCGAACTGAACAGCCTTTGGCCTTCAGCTCTGGATGTACAATAGACAATTCGGTCGCAAGCTGGTCAGCTCTATCGGCGGCAAGGTCAACATTCTCGAGGATAAGGCCGCCCTGATTCTTGTGCTCCCCATCAATTACGAGATCAAATGAGTAATACGGCATCCGAATGTCTCCCTAGTTTTCGAATACTCCCGCGCTAGTGAGTATGGGTTACCCGATATGTCCCCTCGTATTGCGTAAGTTGATCGGTACACATTTCACCGCTCGATCCGCCATGAAATGCGATTGGAAACTTCGCCAACTCATGAGGGGCGAAAGGCTGATCTAGGTCCCTAAACCATCGCAAATGTGAGCAGGCTCGAGCGGAGAAACGCGATGCCCGGAGCAGTCGGCACCGACAGGCCGCCTGAGACATGATCACAGTCGTACATAAAGGCCCTCGAATGCGTAAGAGAAAGCGGCCGGCGCGAGCGTCAGCGAGTGATTTGGAGATCAATACTCAATCTAGACGCATTGTTTCTGCTAGTTTCAAGTAGCCATTGCATTTTTTCGACGCGGCCGAGCCCAATTCGCTGTCTTGCGTCCATAAAGCCGGTATCGAGTCGGCGCTCATTTCGCACCTGCCGCGTGTGATTTCTCAGTGGCCGGCTCTATCGGACGTCAGCCGAGGTGAGTGGCTTTGTACTTCGATCAGGCTGTTCAAGCTACCCTTCGAAACGCGCGTCTTTTGATCTTGCTGACGGTCGTCACCATCATGTTCGCGTTGCGCGGCCGGCGCCAGAATGGCATTGAGCCGCTCCCGACCGCCTCAATGCCGCTAGGGATCGTTCCCTAGCCAACGCGTTCGGCCGCTTGTGCCTAGAGAACATCTGCTAGCGGTCGGAACGAGCACGCGCGAACGATGCCGGCACGCTGTTGCGCGCAAGGCCCGTGAAAGAGGACGAGAGCCTCCTCACACGTGAGTCGTGCCGTCGATCTCGAGCGCGCGGGAGCAAGACCTGACTCGTTTTGAATACGCAGCGCGGTCTCAAGGCGAGACTACGGCTTGCTCCCGGCGCCGAGAAGGGAACTCTGGGGTTCTAGGAGCAGGCCAGGCACATGCAACCTCCCGCCTGAGGCTTTGGTGCGTTACCGCGCTCTCCGCTGCGGCGACACTTCGCGCCGAGCGACAACGCGCGACTGAAGTTGTCGCGCGATAGCCCGTCTGCTTGTCATCGATCGAATAGTGCTGGGTTGCGATTGTCTCACCGCTGCGTCTCCGTCTCTCCAGCTCCATCGAATCGCATTTCCGGTGCAATGATAAGAAGTGCAGCATATCAAACAGCTTTGGCCGATATCACTTTGCAACCCGACGTCGCGACCTCCGAAGTTGCCGATGGAAGGACGCGTTCACCGGTCTCGGGACGCGTCGCGGAAAGCCCCGGGAATCGCCGAGCGCAAAGTTTCTCTGCCGCGATTCAATGAGTGCCGACTTGTTGAGATTGGATCCGAAATCCTGAAGGCAACCCGATCAGGCGATACGAGCGCGTACACCCGGCGACACGTTCGATTGGCGTCAATGAACACCACGCAACGCGAATATCACGCGAGAACCGCGAAATGATAGCAGTTGCTGCGTAGGTTGGTGAAATCTTCGCACAAAAACTGCAAGATATCACTGCGAACGCCGCCAATCCCCTCGGGTAAATGAGTATCCGATGTGGGCTTGCACGATGCTAGGGCGTTTCGTGCAACATGGAGTGGCCAGCGGGTTCATTTACTTGCTGAGCTCTTCTGCCCTTCGGGGCGTTTCCTCCCTGACTTGGCCGCGCGGTGTCTCGCGCGGCCTTTTTTCGCAATCGAGCACACCTGATTCCGCGGAGTTGAGGGCCGGCAGGAGCAACGCGATTGCCCCAACCGCCGCCGCGCGATCCACACAACGCTCGTCCAACCTGCGATTTAGTTTGACGGACCTGTCACTTCCGCAGGGTGGCTGCTACATTGATCGCCTGCGTCGGCTCGACTCGCGTTTTCGATAAACATCCGGCGACCGGCATCGAACTCGCCAAACTGCCGCAGCTCTAGCCAACGTTTGTTGGCGCCGGATGAGCGTTCCCTGCATAGGTTGAGCTCCCAGCCAAGCAACGCTCGAATATCCTGCGCAAATGGTACGAACGGGTCCTGGGCCAATCGTCAAGATCTCGCGGTCACACTGACCTCCGAGCAGGGCAAGCCGCTCTCCGAGACGCTAAGCGAGCACATATCGGTGGCGCTTACGTCGAGGTCTATGCCGAAGAGGCTCGCCGCGTCTATGACGAAACCATTCCCGCGCCGCGCCCCAATGCAAGCTGCTTGCACCCACGCAACCTATTGACGTCCGCGGCGCTATCCGTGCACTTTGGCGGCATCACCGGTTATGGCGAGGTCGGGAAGGTCCTGTACGTGCCGGCCTCCCCGCGCTTGGCGACCTTCCGGCGCCCGCTGACGTACATGATAATGAGCACCAATCTCGGAAACAGCAGGTAGAACATGATTGTCCGATAAACACGGCAACCACGATTGTCCACCAGGGGCTCTCGCCCCGCACGTGGTAGAGCGTGGCCATCCAGCGCTTCGCACCATAAGGCGCGCGAACTCATCAAGATAGGCTTCCAGACCGCCGAATGATGGAAGTCTGGTGCTCCAAGCCGCACGACGGGCTCGGGCTGACGAACGCAGAAGGATCGAGCCTAACGATTGAGAGCACGACCGGCGCGATGCCAAGAGAGTGAAAGCCGAACTGGAATATATGCCATTTTGAAGGGAGCTGCGACTTGCGCGGCAATGAGGATCGGCAGCATGACTTCACGTAACCCGCCCATAGCCCCTGGTGTGATTTAGAAGCCAAGACAGAGCACGATGGCGGGCAACACGATGTGCACTATCCCGACATGGACCGCTATGCCGCTGTAGGTAAGCGGCAAATGGGGCTGCAGATCAGGTGCAGATCGGGAGGATATCGCTGATGAGGCTGGGGTCGCCGTAAATCACGATCAAAGCATTAGTGCACACCAAGAGACATGTCAGATGCGGAATGACGACGACTATAGGGAGCACCCGGGCGCAGGCGCTTCTATACAATAGTGACCGGGTAAGCCGTGGGGTAGCCGATGATGATGATGCAGATGGTGGTGGCCACCACGCGCGAAGCTCCGCACATGACATCCGGGCTGAAGTGGCCTTCGCAAATTAATCGCAGCGTTGAGTCGGTCCGGAACGCATCCGGCGAGTGACCCTTTCTACTCTCGCGGTTCCGTTAAACTGCGCTAGTTGTTCAAACGCCGCTGGGGTCCGTCGGAAAGAATACTGAAGCCGCGTGGGCCGCGACATCCGAGGCGGTGTAAGCCCCTTTGGGACGGAAGCCTTCTGCCGTTAACATCTTCACTTCGGAGATCTCTTCGCCTGATACGGCAAGAACCTTGCCCGAATGCTCGGCCGCTAAATCTGACGCCATGAACAGCACTCCGGGCGCAACGTTCTCGGGAAGCAAAGCGGGGCGATCAGATTCGATCGCCTCCGTTCCTGGAATCCGTGCCCACATGCGCGTCACTGCGTTGGGGGCCACGGCCATGACACGGATTCCGTACTTGCGTCCTTCGATGGATAGCACGCGCATAAACCCATAGATGCCGGCCTTCGCCGCCCCATAATTGGCCTGCCCAAAATTTCCAAACAACCCAGAGGTTGAGGAGGTCATAATGATCACACCAGGACGACGATTGTCCTTTAACCAAGTCCACACAGGCCGCGTGCAGCAGTAGGTTCCCTTCAGGTGAACCTTCATAACGGCATCCCAATCCTCCTCCGCGGTATTGGCGAAAGTCCGATCGCGCAAAATGCCCGCATTGCAGATCAAGATGTCGACTTGACCGAAGGCATCGAGCGCTGCCCTGAGGATGTTCTCCCCACCCGCCAACGTCGATACGTCGTCGCTATTGGACACGGCCCTTCCGCCGGCGGCAACAATTGCGGCCACCACCTTCTCAGCAGCAGCACTCACCCCGGAACCATTTACAGTCGTGCCAAGGTCGTTGACCACGACGGCCGCGCCTTCTTTGGCAAATAGGTTTGCATAGGCTTCGCCGAGACCACCTCCGGCCCCGGTAACGATCGCGACCTTGCCATCCAACAATCCCATTTTGTCCTCTCTGAACGCTCACCACCGCGAGCCCTATGTGCCTGCGTGAATAAACATAATGGTGCGCGGAATTCTCTGGCCGGACTCTCGGACCCACGATGTACGACTTGCCTCTCGCGCCCATCCTGCGCACCTTTTGATAGCACGCAGGGGCGACTAGGTTTGGCTGACCGCGGACTTCATTCGAGCGATACGTTCGTCACGCAAATGCGTTCGCCGCACCTTGCCTGCTTCATCGCGAAGAGGCTCGTCGACAAACTCAATCGTGCGCGGAAGTTTATAGGTTACAAGCCGCTCGGCCAGATGCGCCAGTAGCGCCTCCTCTGTCAGACCCGGACGTGCCTGAACAATGGCGTGGACGGAGGAGCCCATGTCCTCATGCGGTAGGCCAACCACTGCGCTCGATATGACTTGCGGGAGCTCGTCGATCGCGGCTTCGACCTCTGCCGGATAGACGTTTGACCCTCCGACCAAGATCATGTCGGTACGACGGTCAGAGAGGAAGAGGTAGCCGTCTGCGTCAAAGTAGCCGATGTCTCCGAGGCTCTCCCACCCGCCCGGCAGGGTGCGCGCCGTGGCGCCCCGGTAGTTGTACGTCGGCGGTGATCCCGCCGATCGACGCATATAGATCTCGCCTATTTCGCCTGGCGACAGCACGTTTCCATCAGCATCGAAGGCTTTCATTTCACCCGAGCTCACGCGCCCGACCGAGCCGCGGTGAAGGAGCCATTCGTTCCCGGTGATGGTGGTACCCGCTTGGTTCTCAGAGCCGGCATAGAGCTCCATTATCACCTCCGGGCCTAGCCAGTTGATAAACGCCTCCTTGAGCCACGGCGGACACGGCGCGGCGAAATGCCAGAGCGTCTTCAGCGACGAGAGATCATATCGACCTCGCACCTCTTCCGGCAATCGCCAGATGCGGCTCATCATGGTTGGCACGAGATAGACCCAAGTCGCTCTATGACGCTGGATCTGCGCCAGTACGCCCTCGGCGTCGAAGCGCGGCATTACCACAACATGAGCGTCGTGAGTTAAGGCGTCGAGCGCGCACCCGAAAGGGCCATTGTGATAGAGCGGCCCAGGAATAAGCGCAGTGTCGCCAGGGCCGAAACGCCAAAAACTTGGGCCATCGGCCGGCTGCGCCTGTGTTACTCCACGCGAGCCGGACAGGATCAGCTTGGGCCGTCCTGTCGAGCCGCCCGAGGTTACGGCCTTCAATACTGGGGCCACGCGTGAGTTAAACGGCTGGTCATCCTCGCAAAGCGCGAGCAGATCCTCAACGGTGAAACGGCGTCGGCCAGCTTCCATGCCAGGCAATGCGATCACCACTGCCGGATTGGCGAGGTCGATGATCGCGCACAGTTCCGTATTCGGTAGTCGGAAAGATACCGGCTGCGGCGTCGCACCCAGTTTCCAGACAGCCCAGCAGGCCTCGATGAACTCAACGCCATTCGGTAGGCCGATGGTGACCAGGTCCCCCAGTTGGACGCTCAGCCCCTCCAAAGCCCGGGCGATGCGGTTGGTGCGAGCCTCCAGTTGGCTCCAGGTGAGAGTGGTCTCACCGCAACTAACCGCCGGCGCATTGGGCGTAGTCTGGGCTTGCCGGGAAAGCTTCTCGCCTAGTGCGATGATCTCTTGGCTCATTTTAGCCTACAAACGTTTGTTGCTGGGATCCACGCTGCGTTCACTAGAACCAAACAAGAGGTCGGCACCAGATTCGCAGAAGAGTTACGCTACGCGCGGGAACAAAATCCCCGAGTTTGTTCGCTTTAGCGCGAAAATAAATCGTCATTCTTGCCCACTGCCAGCCTGGCCAGCCTGAACGGCATTCGCGGAGTCCCGTGACTGTGGCTGGGCGACTAGAACGAAGCTTAAGCGAGGCAATTCGCTCCGCGTAGCCGGGTCGCATACGCGTGGCAAATGTCGGCCGCAAATGCGGCCGCCCCTGCTAAGCGCCGCGCAAGCGGCTCGGCGCAGAATGCCCTACTATTCGCGCAGCATCTTCCCAAGCGCCAGCATCTGGGGAAGGGTTATCTTGTCGTTCATCGAAGACGCTACGGGGTGCGAGGCGAAACGAGCGACCACCATGTCAGCCTTTGGCGCGACATACAGGCGCTGGCCATGGATGCCGCGGCCTTCGAAGGCGTCCAGCTCGTTATGCGTCACCCACCACATGCTGCGGTATGAGTATTTTGGCATTCCGGGGGCGCCCTTTGAGAACCGCGACTGGTTCCCGCCCTTTTGCACGTCGTCTACGACGGACTCCGGAATGAGTTGCTTCCCCTTCCAGTCACCTTTGCACCGCATCAACTCGCCGAATCGCGCCACGTCGCGCAGCGCTGCGCTCAGCCCACCTCCGGCCGACTGCATCCCTGCTGGATCGATCCTGATGTAAGCATCCTGCTCGCAGCCGAGCGGTACCCAGAGGCGTTCATGAAGCAGTTCGGCGAAGGAGCGGCCTGTCACGCGCGCCATCACCCAGGCCATCACTTCTGTGTTGACTGTTTTATAGGCGAACTTTTCGCCGTGCGCGCCTTCTTTACCCACCGTGCGCAGGTAGTCACACATGGTCTTCGGCCCGTCATAGCCGACCGGCCGCCAACCAAAGGAGCGCCCGTACGCGCTCACGCCGGAGTTCTCGTCGACGTAGTCTTCCGTGTATGCCAGACCGGTTTCCATATCCATCACTTGACGCAGGGTGGCGTCCTTCCAAGCGGAGCTACCCAGCTCCGGCAGGTAATGCGGGATCGTCTTTGTGTCATCGAGAACGCCTTCATGCACAAAGGCTGCGGTCAATGTGCCCGCAAACGACTTCGTGACCGAAAAGCACGAATGGGGCAGGTGCGGTTCGAGCGCGCCGAAGTAGCGCTCGTACACGATCCGCCCGCGATGCAGCACCACGAGCCCGTCGGCGTAACTGTCATAGAGCGCATCTTCGAATCTGCGGGCGCGGCCGTTCATGTCCACGAAGGTGAGCGCGTCGATGTCGGCGGCTCTGTCCCTACGCTCGAACGGCGCGGGCTGCCCGCGCTCCACATTGGCTGTCGCGGCAAGCTCGCGCATGTGAGACAGCGACCAGCGGATCTGCGGAAAATGGAGGAAGCGGCCGCTCTCGAAAGTTATCCGTTTATCGGGGGGCGGCGGCGCGCCATGCATCCAGCCGAATTCCCGAGGATCGGAATCACGGCCGTCGGGATAGCCCTTCCCCTCAAATTCAAGCATGCCCATCGGTTCACCTCAATTGTTGCAGTTGTTCTGTTATGGCCAAAACATTCAGCGCTAGGCCACCCCTTGGAGGCCTATGTTGGTCACACGCTATTTCGCTGGTATCCGCTAATCGCGGCTGATCTTATCAAGAAGCAGCATCCGCTGTGGCGTCTGCCAGGCGCTTTGTTTCCCTTTGGAGGGACGCGAGCTCTGCGGGTGCGATATGACAACGGATGATATGCCCAACCTCCGCTTCGACCAGCGGCGGCTCGCTGGTCTCACAGACAGTCCCGAGCTTACGGGGGCATCGAGTCTGGAAAACGCAACCGGGCGGCGGATTGGCTGCGGAAGGAATCTCGCCTGTCAGGCGGATGCGTTTGCGGATACCTTCAAGGTTGGGAGCGGCGGATAGAAGTGCCTCGGTGTAAGGATGGCTTGGTCCTGCGAATACACGCTCCGAAGGTCCTACCTCCATGAGGCGCCCAAGATAGAGCACCGCAATTCGATCGGAAAGATAGCGCACCACGCCAAGATCGTGAGAAATGAAAATGTAACTCACAGTTTGGGCCGCCTGGAGCTCAGCCAGTAGGTTCAAGATCGCTGCCTGAACCGACACGTCAAGTGATGAAGTAGGTTCGTCACAGACTACCACTCGAGGGGCGCCCGCGAAGCTTCGTGCAATGGCCACTCGCTGCTTCAGGCCACCTGATAGCTGGCGCGGCCTGAGAGACAAATGTTGGGGAGCCAGGCGGACAGCTGCAACGAGCGCTCGAAGACGATTAGACAGATCGGCGCCGCGAAATCCACCAAGCTTCCGCAACGCCCGACCAATAATGTGCTCGACGGAATGAGAACGGTTGAGCGCCGAGTCCGGATTCTGGAAGATGATCTGGACTGACTTGACCTGCTCATCTCGCCGTCGCTCAAGGGTTGAAGCAAGGGGCTTGCCATCAAGCTCAAGAGTCCCGCCGGGATCAGGCGACACTAAGCCCAGAAGCATGCGAGCCAGCGTAGTCTTGCCAGAGCCCGACTCGCCCACTAGCCCGAGCGTCTCTCCTGGCTGCAGGTTAAGAGAGACATCCACCACGGCGCGGATCGCATGCTCGCCTTGGCCAAAAGTCTTCGAAACATTGCTTACCCGAAGCACCGGCTCCGCACCCGCCCTCGCTTTCGCTAGTACCGCATCCGGGGCAGTGCTGCGGGGAAGATCCGCTGCCCGATCTGGGTAATGGCAACGCACGAGCCGGCCACTTCCATTATCTTGCAGATCCGGAATTTTGGTCCGGCAATGGTCATCGGCGAGAGCACACCGCTCGGCGAAGGGGCAACCACTGATCGACGCACCGGGCGTGGGCAGGAAGCCTGGAATAGTATCCAGCCTCCGATGGTCCTTACGTTGCCCGGCCCGGGGCAAACACCGCAGCAGGGCTACAGTGTAGGGATGACGCGGCGCACTCAGCACCTCACGAGTAGGCCCTTCTTCGACCAAAATTCCCGCGTAAAGAACGCCCACGCGGTCGCACATCTTCGCCACTACCGCAAGATTATGGCTGATGAACAGGATCGACGTGCCGAGTTCGCGCCGAAGATCGCTTACGAGTTCGAGAACCTCGGCCTCTACCGTGGCATCAAGACCGGTAGTGGGCTCATCAAGAATAAGCATCGTCGGATGGCTCGCCAGCGCCATGGCTATCCCGACCCGTTGCTGCATTCCGCCGGAAAGCTGGTGTGGGTAGCGTTGCATCACTGAGGTCGGATCGGCGATACGGACTTTGGCGAGCATTTCGAGCGCACGAGCCTCCCGCTCTTGCGGGGGCAAGCCCGCGAGCTCGAAAACCTCGACCAACTGCCGCCCCACCTTCATTGTTGGATTCAGCGCCTTGCCGGGATCTTGGTAAACCATAGAGACTGTTCTCGCTCGTAGTCTCCGTAGAGCCCTCGTATCGAGCTCCATTGCGTCCGCTCCGTCGAGGAAGATCTTGCCCCCGGTTACCTTGCCATTGCGGGATAGATAGCGCACGGTTGCCAGCGCCACCGTCGACTTCCCGCAACCGGACTCGCCGACGAGGCCGTACGCCTCACCACGAGCAATCTTAAGAGTGATGTCGCGCAGTACTGCGCGATCTCGGCCGCCGGATCGATAGGCGACGGAAAGCTGATCCAAACAGAGGGCGTGATTAGTCATGAATTGCCCCATGGAGCCCGTCTGCTACCAAATTCACCGCGATGACAAGGCTGGCGATCGCCATTGCGTCAAATAGGACCGCCCACCAGTAGCCAGCACCGATCATCGCGTAATTTGTCGAGATCGACAGTCCCCAATCCGGCGAGGGAGGCTGCAGCCCGAAGCCAATGAAGCTCAGGGTAGCCACTGCAAAGATCGCATAACCAAGACGTACTGTGGCTTCGACGAGGATAGGCGGAAGAATGTTAGGTAGGATTTCAATAAAGACTATGTGCACTCCTGATTCGCGGCGCAGCGTCGCTGCAGCGACATAGTCCAATTCGCGTTCCGAAAGTACGGCGGCTCGGACGGTGCGGGCAATACGCGGGGCGAACGAAAGGGCGATAACCATGATCACGGTAGTTTCAGATTTACCCAAGGCTACGATCGCCAACAAAACCACAATGATCGATGGGAGCGCCAGCACCGCCTCCAGCAGGCGGGAGATGATGTCATCAATCACTCCCCGCACATAGCCCGTAAGTAAACCAATAGCAGTTCCCAAGATCGTGGCGAGGAATGTCGCCAGAGGGGCGATGGTGAGAATGTCGCGCGAGCCGATTATGACACGAGAAAAAACGTCACGCCCAAGCTGATCAGTGCCGAACCAATTGTCGGCGGACGGAGGCGCTAGAGCGTTCAGCACGTCCCCGGCGAGAGGGTCGTAGGGCACGAAATGAGGTCCCAATAGTGCGCATATGATCCAGAAGGTCAGAACGGCAGAGCCGAACAAGAACTCGCCCGAACTTAATAGCGCGGCACCGACCCCTCGCCGGAGACTTAACGAAGTACTGACATCGGCCATTTCAGCCCCCTATTCGGATGCGGGGATTAAGCAGGGAATACAACAAATCTGCGAGAACGGTTGACAGGACCAAGACTGCACCGGCCACCAGCACACCCGCCTCAAGCATCGGGAAATCCTTGCTCTGGGCTGCAGAGAAGATAAGTAAGCCGATGCCCTGATAACGGAACAAGATCTCCACCACCAAAAGGCCGCCCACCAGATAACCGGCTTCAGTGGCGATGACTGTGATCGTCGGTAACAGCGCGTTCCGCAACACATGGCGCCAGATCACCTGTGGCCACGTTAGGCCCTTTAGTACGGCGGTTCGGGTATAATCAGAATCCAGCGCTTCAATCATTCCAGCGCGAGCCATGCGGGCGATATAGCCAAAGAGCACGAAAACTAGCGGCATTGCGGGAAGTATCAGGTAATGTATCTGCGTCAGGATTCCGGCGTCAGGAGGCCAGGTCGCTGAGATCGGCAGCCAACCTAGCCACACGGCGAAGATCAATATCAGCACGATGCCAGTGACGAACTCCGGTAGAACGGTCGCGGACATGCCCCCTAAGCCGATAATGCGGTCGATTGGCCGGTTTACATTCAGCGCAGCTACTACTCCGCCAAGAATCCCCAGTGGGACAACGAGCAGATAAACCACGGCCGCAAGTTTGAGCGAATGCCCAAACGCGGTGAGTACGATAGGGGCGACCGGGGCGGAATAGGCGTAGGATCGCCCCATGTCCCCCTGCAGAACGTTCCAAATCCAAGCGCCGTACTGAACAAGCAGCGGCCTATCCACACCGAGCTGGTGGTTCAGCGCGTCGACGGCTTGCTGATCCGCCAATGGCCCAAGGATCGCCCGCCCTACGTCACCGGGCAACACTTGGCCGCCGAAGAACACCAGGAGGCTCAGCACGAAAAGCGTTATAAACGCATAACTGAACCGTTGAGCAAGGAAGCGCTTCATAGATCTCTTTCACACACCGCCGTGACGACTCGGTAGGCGAGGCTGCTAACGCCCCGCCTACCCGCTCGCTACTAAGCCATCCCGGCGTTCTGCAGGAACAGATGCCCAACGGCCGTTGGCTGAACGCCGACAAGACCTTTCTTCGTCGCGGTCAGCTGGTCGTAGAAGTAGCTCCAAAGGTACGGAGTCTCTTCAAGGACAAGCCGTTGGATTTTGCCTGAGACTGCTCGCTGCGCCTCTAAATCAAGGGAGGCGACGTAGCTCTTTGCTAAGGCATCATACTCTTTGTTGTTGAACCGCGCCGTATTCCAGACGCCATCGCTCTTCAGTAGAGCCGAGAGATGAAAATTCGGAACGCCACGGTGGACATAGTCGTCGATGCCCAGCACTGCATCGAAAAAAGGAGACTGACCGGGGACAAACTGGCCGTAAAAGGACATGTAGTCCATGATATCCAGTTTAAGGTCGATGCCGATCTGTTTGACCCAGCCTTGGATGAGCTGGGCATACTCAGGAATTTCAAGATAACGCGAAGTCGAGAGCGTCACCTGAAAGCCCTTCTCCATTCCCGCCGCCTTCATCAATTCTTTGGCTTGCGCAATGTCTTGCCTACGCTGCGGGACAGTCGGGTCGGCGGAGGGGTAGATTGAAGCAAAGGGAGTGTCATTGCCAACTGCGGCATAGCCCTTCATCAACCCTTTGACCAGTTTCTCCCGATCTAGACAAAGCGCGACAGCCCGGCGAACGCGAGGGTCTTTAAATGGACCCGCATCGCACTTCATGGCAACCAACTGGTTTGCGGAAGACTTGATGTTGATTATTTCAACAGCCGGATTGCTGAGCAAGGCTATTCCTGCAAGCGCGGGAATCTTGTTGATCATATCAACCTGTCCAGCCTGGAGCGCGAGGATTTGCGGCTGGATGTCCTCGAAGAACAGAAATTCTGTTTTTGCGGGAAGCGCCTTCGGCCCCCAGTAGTCGTCATTTCGAACAAAGCTCACACCGACATTACGAGTGAACCTGTCGATCTTGAAGGGGCCAGTGCCGTCCCAAGTGTCCTCGAAGTTTCCGGAATAGCTGGCCGGCAGGATGATGGCATTGTAATTGTCGGACGAAACCAAATAGGGAAAGTTGCCATTGGGACCGTCGAGATGGAATTCGACCGTGTAGTCATCCACCTTTCGGATAGCTCCTTGCGACAAAACACCCCTGAATACCGTGAGCGCGTTCGAAGTATTTTCGGGATTGATTAGTCGATCCATGGTCGCGACGACGTCGTCCGCCTTCATCTCGCCGCCGGAATGGAACTTGACGCCCTTGCGCAGAGAAAAGGTCCAGGCGCTGCCGTCCTGATTGGGCTTCCAGCTTGTCGCGAGGGAGGGCTTCAGAATCAGATCAGGCCCGGGAACGCAGAGAAATTCACCGACCTGTTGGGTCAAGAGAAAACATCCGGGGGTGCCCCCTCTGACCGGGTCAATCGCTTGCTTCGGTGATGCACAAGCGATGCGGATCGTAGCCCCGGGCTGAGCGGCGGCCCGGGCGACCGATGGAGCAGCACTGTAGCCCGCCACCATTGTAACCTGCGCGAGAAACGGCAGGGACAATCCAAGCACGCTGCCATGCCGTAAAAAGTCTCGGCGGCTTACGCGGCCGTCGATATGCCCATCAACAAGGTGGTTCTCGAGCGAGGTGAGATTGGAACGGAGATCATCGAGCAAGCGAGGCTGACGTGACATTCAAGTTCCCCTTTCATGCAGGTAATAATCTCGCGCCAGAGCCAAAGACGGCACCTGCATATGCCGCGGCAGTTGAGTGCGAGCGAGCCGCAATTGAGACATTAAGCGTCCCGGTTAGTGTCCGGGGTATTTCTAGTACATTCGACCGTCACAATTGACCATTTTGTTACGCGTCAATGGCATAAATGAACCATATTATTTCTGTTACATGACGCAAGACAAATCTTTTGGCTGCAGTTCTTTTCCCAAGCTGCGAATGCGCCTAGCTGGGGCTTCGCTCCGACCGCACAGCGCTATGCTGGTGCGAGCGAAAGGTCTCGGCGGCCGCCCGCCGTCCCCATTGATGCCCCCTCTCACGCTCAGAGCGGATGCGAACTGCGCTGTTGTTCACGCCAAAGCTATCCGGCCAGCTAGCGCTTTCGAACGCCGCGCCCTTTGCGCTCTGCTCTTCATGCGCTGGCTCCTTACAAAGGGCTCGCAAGGCTAAGAGGTCCGACGCCCATTTCCACTTAGACACTCACCGAGCCGCTTCTTGAGCCGATCGAAGCGATCGGCCCCAGTTCTTTTTCAATGAGCGGCACGACTTCAGTCTTGAAACGCACGATTGATTTATATGCTCTATCGAGAGGCATACATCCGAACGAGAAATTGCAGGTGTAATTAGTCGGATTGAGCCGTGTTATGTCCGCTACCATCTTTTCGGCGACGGTGTGTGGATCTCCGACGACAGTCTTCTCTGCATATTCATCTAGGGTGTATTCACCCGAGTATGGCTCGTCTCGGATGTAGCCCCTTCTGTCTAACGGAATCTCCGCCTTTCGAAGATGGTGAGCCATGCGCCCGACGTAACGCGCGCGATCCGCCACTTCGAGCGACTCGCGACGGCTATCAGTAATTCCAACGTACTGCATGATCGCAAGCGGCTTGGTCGAGGGTCTCTCTCCTATTGAGCTCCAGGCATCGTTGAGGCCATCCACCATCTTGTAAAGAATCGGCGAACCGAGCGTGCTGGCAGCCAAGAACGGCACCGCTCTCCATTTCTTGAAACGGTTTAGCAATTTAGGGTGGGACGAAGTGACGAAAATTGGGGGGAGCGGCTTCTGAGTAGTGCTGATGGCGAATTGCGTTTTTGGTAGCGAAATGTACTTGCCATCATATTCGACCTCACCATTGACAAGCGCGTTTTCAATCACGTCCCAGTATTCGAGGAATACATCGACGCGATCGTCTAGCTCAATTTTGTAACGATCGAACTCGTACCGCTGATAGCCAGTGCCAAGCCCGAGCGCGAGACGGCCTTCGGTTTGAATATCCGCAACAGCTATTTCCTGCGCAAGACGAAGTGGATTGTAAAGCGGAAGCACGATAACGGCCGGGCCAAGCTTTATCGACCTAGTCCAGCCAGCCGCATAGGCGCACATCATCAGTGGAGATGGAGAGCTGGAGTAATTTGCGAAGTGATGTTCAGCGAACCATGCAATATCAAAGCCCAGTTCTTCCGCGGCTTCTACCATCTTGCGGGTGTCGCGCATGACGCCGCTTGCACCATCCGGGTGATCGCGAAGCGTCATAAGGTTGAACAGACCGAGTTGCATGCACTTACCCTTCTTTTGTGATGATCTGACGCTGCCGCTACTCTGTTAGCTGGTCCCTTGAAGCATGAGAGGGGCCGCAAGCGCGTAAGTGCCGTTCTGATAGATAAGAGGCGCAATGATGCGATCGAATTGGACGTCGAATACTCGTCCTATGATGATGTCGTGGGTAGCGTATGAAATAGCCTGATCCATTTCGCAGAACAGTGTCGCCTGCGCGTTCGGGAGGTAAGGAATCCCATCCTGCTCAAGCCAACCACCGACATTGAAGCGCTCCTCCGGCGGCACCACCCCACTGAACGACTGGGACACGTCCATCTGCGATGCCGTCAGGACGTTGATGGAAAAGCGTCTCTCATCCTTAAGAGGACCGCTGATCGAGGCGCTCTTGTTGACGCACACGATGATCGAAATCGGCGCAAAACTCAGCGGAGTGACCGACGTCACCGTGATGCCATAGCGAGCCCGAGCCCGCTTGCAAGACAAGACGCAAACAGTTGATGCAAGCCTACGCATAGACTGCCGGAACCGATCAACTCTCTGATCCTGACCAAGCATCTGCTTTCCTTTCCGTCAGAATTGCAGATCATCTACAATCAGTCAACACGAAACCTCCTATCGCGCGACCGTTGTCTCGCCGTCGGGAGTCCGGACTTCGGCACCGTCAAGCCGGAGTCCGGGAAAGATCTGTTAGCCGCAAGCGGCCAGTCCGGACGCGCTTTGTCGCGCCCTTCCTTCTCGCTCGTGCAGGTCGGGGGAGGCGATCTCGGGCGATATTGACGTTCGGCCGCAATTGGCGATTGGATCGTGCCCCTGGCGCGGTGTAGCTGGCTGCGAGTCACCGGGCTGGTCAGCTGGCGAAGGCCGAAAGGCTCACGGTCGGATCATCGCTCAGCGGCGCGATGGTTTCCAGCGTCATGTACCGGGCGCGCTGGACAGCCCACTACTCGACCACGACCCGCCATACTGGCTTGGTCGCGCGATCCAAAAGTCATGTCATAGATATACTCCGTGGTTGTGGTACGAGAACAGAACCGTGGTCGATCTGCGCTTAGCACTCGTATCAAAGTAGCTGCGAGAAGCCCACCCTCCTGTCTTGAAGGGCTGTTCATAAAGCCCGATCAGGTCACGTGGTCCTAAGGCTGACGTGGCTGCTGCCCGCCATACCGACCACGCAACTCCCAACCCTCGCATCGCTGCGTCTTCACCAGCAAAACGGTCGTGTAGCAAACGTCTGCCGAAACGCCAGGCGCGAGCATGTGAGATCCGGCTCAATGTTGCTTCTGAGCCGGCTATGAGCTCGCGATCAAACGGTGTGACGGCTTCCTCATTGCAAATGGCGCGCGAAGGAAGCACCCTTGATCCCATACGATGGGTCGCGCAGTTCCTAGCCGACTTCACTTACGCTGATAGTGAAGCCGCGGGCCGCTTGCGTAATCCCCGTTCTTCTCACCTTCGATATAGACTCGCGCTCCCACCCAAGACTTGGAGAAAAGACTCGGCCGGCTCCGCTCGTATGGGACGCTTGGTTGGCCGGTCAAAGCGCAATCGTGAGATTTCTCGTCGGTAGGCTGCCTGCGCCGCGGTAGGCCGTGACTTCGATTTCAAAAAGGTATTCAGGCCCGCCTAGCGGCCCACAACTGAGCGTACTTGCCGGATTGATATTGCGGAATTTCTCACCGATATAAGACATTACTTCCGCAACATCTTCTTGCCGGGGAACGATGATACGACGGCGAACAATGTCTGACAGTCCGCTGCCGACCGCCTCAAGCGCACCTTCAACATTCTTCATTGCCAGCTTAGCCTGTTCCAAGGCCGTGTCTGGCATCCTACGTGTCTTATAATCTCTTCCGGCCGTGAGAGACATGAATATCCAATTGTCAACCGCGACGATTCGAGAGTAAGCGAGTCGCTCTTCCAAGATGCTGCCAGATCTTAGCTTTACGATTTCCATGTCAGTTTCCATTCTGCAAGGGATGAAATTAGCTGTGCGCGCCGCCGTCAATGATCACTGTTTGGCCCGTGATCATGCTGCCGGAAAAACCGAGAAAGATCATCAATTCTGCGACATCTGTGGTTGTACAAACTTTTCTCAAGGGCGTTCTAGCGACCACGGCCTCATGACGCTCCTCCTCCCGCTTCATCGCCCAGGAACTATCGACCGTGCCGGGCGCGACAGCGTTGACACGAACGTCGGGAGCCAACGCGTTTGCCAAGTTCTTGGTTAGATTTATCACCCCGGCCTTAGATACGCTGTATGGGATCGTGCTGGCGATTCCTCCATAGCCAGCAACGGATGCCGTGTTCACGATTGCTCCCTTTGCTGATTTAAGCGCCGGTGCAGCCGCTTTGGCGCACCGAAACACGCCCATGAGATTCACGCCCAGCAAAGTCGCCCAGAGCTCCTCTGTAAGCTGATCGAGGTCCGCAATCGGCACCGGTGTATTGCGACCGGGGGTCCCAGCATTGTTCAGCAGGAGGTCCAAGCGCCCAAGGCTGTCGATGGCCTTCGATACCATTCTTGGCGCATCATCGGCATCTCCCACATCGCCAGGCGCGCCAATCACTGCCAGCCCTGCCCGTTTAAGGTCCGCTAACGCGGCTTCGCCACGGTTGTCGGATGGCAAGTAATTAATTGCGACCTTAGCACCGGCTTCCGCCATAAGGCGCGCGGCTTCAAGGCCGATCCCGGAGCCCCCTCCGGTTACAAGCGCAGTCTTCCCCGTTAAGTTATACGATCTCATCCTTGCACCTTTCCGTGTTGGTATATCTTCTCGTGGTTTGCTCTTGCGATGGACTTTCGAGCACCTCGTCTTTGATGAAAGCGCCTCTGATCTTTCGCGGGGCCGCTGATCAAGCTGGTCTTTGTTCACTCATACGAGAACGAAAGTTGCCGCCAACATCAGCGGAGTAACTGACGTCGCGAAGCAATAGCGAGCACGACCACGATTTCAGGACGCCGGAAACAGTGGCGGCAGCCATGCTGGCATAGATTACTGATTATCTACAATCCGTCAACAGAATCCCGTTGTTCATGCGTTTGTGTAAGGATTGCCGACGCGCGACGTCCGCGAACTCTGCACCGGTACGAAAATTTGTATTCAGGAAGAGATCACTCAGTACGATGCACCGGCAGCGGAGCACGGCCGAGCTCGGGAGGCTTGATACTGACCATTCGGCCGACTTGCCTGCTCCTGCCACGCACGATCGCTTCGATGCCTCGCAGCAATCCAAAACTCTCGCGGCGTATCCGCAATCCCGGATGAGTTCGCGAACTGCTTTCTCGTGCAGCCTTGCTAATTGCGCGTGAGCGGAATCGCCGAGCGCGACAGGAACCGACTGCTGAACGTTGACACGGTTCCGTAGGCACACCTCAGCTACAGCTCTGCGTCGTATTCAGGTTGAGCGAAAAGGTGCAGGAGCTTAGGCGAATTCAGACCGGCTTTTGAGATCTTAAGTTTTGCCGGGGTGCGTCGCACCGCGCGCTTCTCGGAGATCACTCGAGCGTTTGATCCGGCGCCAGTGCCGTGTGTCGTTCGAGGCGTAGAGTGGATCCGCGGTGCGGACCATCGAACGGCAGCGCTTCTTTCGTGTTTCATCGCCCCCTGTATATAGTATACAATGAGATTCCCGTGTACGTATCCTCTATAGGGTCACGAGGAGAACTCGATGCGAGCTAGACATGGGAATAGTGCTGTACTGGGTCAAATGACCCGTATTGAAAGCACTCAATTTGCGGCAGAGCAGATCCGCAATGCTATAATCACCGGGCATTTCAAGCCCGGCCATCGGCTTGTTGAACAGCAACTGATCGAAATGCTGAATATCTCCCGCCATCCAGTCCGCGAGGCTCTACGGCTTTTGGCGCGAGAAGGATTTGTTGAAATAAAGCTGAATAGAGGTGCATCGGTGACCGCAGTCGACGCGGACAGTATCGCCGAAGTATATAATCTTCGAATGGCCATGGGCAGGTTAGCGCTTGATCATATCTTCGCTCATCCAAAGCAAATTTCCGATAAGGCATTGAAAAAGATAGAAAAGCTCGCACAAAATGCCCTGAAATCCTCCGAATTTGAGGATCAAGCAGAGTCAGTGAAGACTGATCTTGAATTTCAGCAAGCCATCGTAGACGCGACGGGCCTTCAAAGAACGATGCGCTATTTTTCGGAACTGACCGGTGACATCAGGCGATTCAACAATTTCTTTTCCGTCGTCTACACCGATCGCAAAGGGGACGCCCAAAGGTACATTATGCGGCTGTACAAAGCGATCCGGCACGGAAGACGCGACGAAGCGCAAAAGATATGGAGCGCGAAATTTCAGAAGGCTCTCGACAGATATCTGGCATTGGTTGCTGGCACTGAGGCCGATGGCGCCGCACGAGCTAAGGGTTTCGACAGCAGCCGCACCCCCTTGCGGCGCACCAAAGCTGTCGACGCCTAGCGGTTGGTCGAGGAACATCCTTTGGTAGCAGCTATTGTTGGGCCATTATCCAAGCGGTGTAGTTGACTACCCCAGTATTGGTGACTGCCAGGGCGAGTAGTCTCGAAATATGCTGGCTAATGCGACGACTGGCCCTACAGCAGGTCGTCAGAAGCATCGACGCTGAGCTCACGGTTCTCCGCGATGTTCGTTGCAGTGACAACTTGAACGTTTGCTGAAGCGAGCGCCGGTCGCCAGCGAGCGCCAGGTTGGCGTACCGCGCGTTGCCGATCAAGTGATTGGCCTGAAGGGTTGGGCGCGCGCGCACCGTGTTCTCAGGAGCCGGTGAACCTCAGCTCCAGCTTCGATCCGCTGGTAGAGCGCTAGTGATCGAGCCAAATTGAGCGTAAGCGCGAATTTCCCTGCACCTTTTGCTTTTGAGTGCTCTGATGCATGAGGTGTCCACCAAAATAGGTGGACACCTTGTGATGGCAGACGATGATC
>NZ_JADPJC010000113.1:0-414070 GCF_023073215.1 Bradyrhizobium sp. 35 | reverse complement strand
CGGGACGAGTGGCGCGAACGCGCGTGCTGCGTAAGCGCTTCTGATCACTGCCAGTCTCTCTTCACGCTGTCCCATATCGCCCTGACTGCCTTGAATCCGTCGGCTGGATGATGCGGCTCTCGCCACCGAACGGCTTCGACGGCAGCGCGCGGTCGCCCCGATATGGCAACGATTCCGGGCCGTGCATCTCGTCGAGATGCGGCTTGTGGATTCGCGAGCCCTTGCTGCCGCTGGCCTTGAGCGCTGTGGCGGCGCTCTTGTTCTTCAGCGCGCTGACCGGCAAATTGGCGGCGTCGCCGTATTTCTTCGCGCCCGCATAGGCTCCGGCCTTGCCCTGCACCGTGCGCTGCTTGACGGTGGGATCGTCGACCACCGCGAGCTCGGTGGCGCGCAGGCGCTTGACCTCGTCGCGCAGGCGCGCGGCTTCCTCGAAGTTCAGATCGGCGGCGGCCTCGCGCATCCTCGTCTCGAGATCGCCGAGCACGGCTTCAAAATTGTGGCCGATCGAGATGACGTCGTCGGTCATGTCGTGGCCGCCGATCTCGACCAGCACGTGATCGCGCTCGTAGACGCTGTTCATGATGTCGCCGATCGACTTCTTGATGCTCTCCGGCGTGATGCCATGCGCCGTGTTGTACTCGACCTGCTTCTCGCGGCGGCGGTCGGTTTCGGCGATGGCGCGCTCCATCGATCCCGTCATCTGGTCGGCATAGAGGATCACCTTGCCGTCGACGTTGCGCGCGGCGCGGCCGATGGTCTGGATCAGCGAGGTTTCGCTGCGCAGGAAGCCTTCCTTGTCGGCGTCGAGGATCGCGACCAGCGCGCATTCGGGAATGTCGAGGCCTTCGCGCAGCAAATTGATGCCGACCAGCGCGTCGAACGCGCCGAGCCGCAGATCGCGAATGATCTCGATGCGTTCGATGGTGTCGATATCGCTGTGCATGTAGCGAACGCGAATGCCCTGCTCATGCAGATATTCGGTGAGATCCTCCGCCATGCGCTTTGTCAGCACCGTAATCAGCGAGCGATAGCCGGCCTGCGCCGTGGCCCGGACCTCGCCGACGAGATCGTCGACTTGGGTGCGGGCCGGGCGGATGTGGACCGGCGGATCAATCAGACCGGTCGGGCGAATCACCTGCTCGACGAACACGCCGCCGCTCTCGTTGATCTCCCAGGCGCTGGGCGTCGCGGAGACCGCGATGGTCTGCGGCCGCATCATGTCCCATTCCTCGAAGCGCAGCGGGCGGTTGTCCATGCAAGAGGGCAGCCGGAAGCCATATTCGGCGAGCGTCGCCTTGCGGCGGAAGTCGCCGCGGAACATGCCGCCGATCTGGGGAACGGTGACGTGGCTCTCGTCGGCGAACACCAGCGCGTTGTCGGGCACATATTCGAACAGCGTCGGCGGCGGCTCGCCGGGCAGGCGCCCGGTGAGATAGCGCGAATAGTTCTCGATGCCGGCGCAGCTTCCGGTTGCCTCCATCATCTCGAGGTCGAAGGTGGTGCGTTGCTCCAGTCTTTGCGCTTCCAGCAGGCGGCCCTGGTCGTGGAGCTGGTCCAGCCGCATCTTCAATTCGGATTTGATCGACTTGATCGCCTGCACCAGCGTCGGGCGCGGCGTCACATAGTGCGAGTTGGCGTAGATCTTGATGAATTCGAGCTCGTCCTGCTTGTGGCCGGTGAGCGGGTCGAACTCCTCGATGGTCTCGACGGTGTCGCCGAACAGGTTCACGCGCCAGGCACGGTCTTCATAGTGCGCCGGGAAGATGTCGATGACATCGCCGCGCACGCGAAATGTGCCGCGGGTAAAATCGGCCTGGGTGCGCTTGTACTGCAGCGCGACGAGGTCGGCGATCAGCTGGCGCTGGTCGATGCGCTCGCCCTTCTTCAGGGCAAAGGTCATCGCGGTGTAGGTTTCGACCGAGCCGATACCGTAGATGCAGGACACCGAGGCAACGATGATGACGTCGTCGCGTTCGAGCAGCGCGCGCGTCGCCGAGTGGCGCATGCGGTCGATCTGCTCGTTGATCGAGGAGTCCTTTTCTATGTAGGTGTCGGTGCGAGGGACATACGCTTCCGGCTGGTAATAGTCGTAATAGCTGACGAAATACTCGACCGCGTTGTCGGGGAAGAAGCTCTTGAACTCGCCATAGAGCTGGGCGGCGAGCGTCTTGTTCGGTGCCAGGATGATGGCGGGCCGCTGCGTCGCCTCGATCACCTTGGCCATGGTGTAGGTCTTGCCGGAGCCGGTCACGCCGAGCAGCACCTGCGAGCGGTCGTTGCGGTTGATGCCCTCGACCAGCTCGGCGATCGCGGTTGGCTGGTCGCCGCGCGGCTCATAATGCGACTTGATCTCGAAGCGCACGCCGCCTTCGGACTTTTCCGGGCGCGGCGGCCGATGCGGGGTCCACACCCTGGTGGAGCCGTCGTCCTTGCGGAACTCCGGCCGGCCCTCGCGGATCAGCGATTCCAGCGCGTCGGCGGTGGCCTTGACGCCGAGCGCCTCCATCTTGCTGCGCGGCGGACGAGCCAGGGCTTCGGCATCGTCCTCTTCCGTCGGGAGGCCGAGCTGACGCGCCAGTTCCGGATCGAGCGTCGGTATCGTGGCCGCGGTTCCGTAATTGGCCTGCGGCGCCTCGTCGAAGCCCGCGTCGCGGGCGCCGGGCGGCTGCGGATTGGGCCGCAGCGGCATTGGCCTCGTATTGTCCTGCGGAAACTCTTTCGGCGTCGAGGCCCGCGCGCGATGCGCGGCGGCCTCGCCTCCGGAGCGGCGATCGCGCGAATTGTCCGGCGGCGGCTGCAGTCCGGTGCCCGATCCGAGCCCGGCACCGCCGCGATTGATCGCGGGATTGAGCAACTCGGCCAACGCCGGCCCGATCGGCTGCACGTCGGGGCGAGACGCCTTGGAATTCGGCGCCTTCGCGTTCGGAGCCTTGGCCTTGGGGGATTTGCCGGATTTTTCGGAGGATGCAGGTTTCTTCGCCATGCTCCGAATATGGGGCGAGTCCGCCTCGCAATAAAGAGCGAATGCCCGGCAATGC
Organism: Bradyrhizobium sp. 35; assembly: GCF_023073215.1. Lineage (NCBI taxonomy): Bacteria > Pseudomonadati > Pseudomonadota > Alphaproteobacteria > Hyphomicrobiales > Nitrobacteraceae > Bradyrhizobium > Bradyrhizobium sp. 35. Next base: position 411,032 of record NZ_JADPJC010000113.1, on the reverse strand, counting down.
TCAGACTGCTGACAGCAGGTTGGCAGCAGGCCTTGGGATCTTGCGATCAGGCCGCCGGCAGCGGTCCCTCATCGTCCCCGGCTGCCTGACGCGGCTCGAGGATGTCGAGATGGATGCCGCCGCAATCGGTGCAGCGCATGGTCCAATACTCGCATCCGGCACGGCCGCCGATCACGCGGAGCACCGTGAGATCGCCCTCGCATTCCGGGCAGCTGGACAACACATTGCGGGTGTAAATCCTCGGCCGCGGCGTGTCTTCGAATTCGATGACTGACATGACCGATTTCCCCCTTTGACCCTGCGCCGTTCCTTGGTTCGCCTGCAGTCCCGCTCGCTTATTCGTCGTCGCTGTCGTCGGCCCGCCGGCGGAAGCGATCGATGTGGTGCTTGGCATGGGCAATCGCGGCATCGGGATCAGGCCAGGCGAAGCCGACTTCCATGGCCGGAAACAGCACGCCGTCGATGGCAACCGGGCTGAAATCGGCACGCCGGATCCGGGCGTGCCACAGCCCCTGGCCAGCTTCGAAGGATTCGATGTCAAAGCCGTCGTAAAGGGTCGTCATTGCAGTCCCCAAAATGTTTTATTCGAGCGCCTTGTTGGAGGGTCAGGGGACCACGTTTGCGGATTCTGGGATGTGAAGCCGTTCACAAGCGGCGGGCTTTTTTGCCAAAGTCCGATAGCAGCGTCAGTTCCGCGCGCTGGTGCGGCCGGGCCGGCGGACGGGACGGGCGGCGGGTTCCGACGCCACGCGCATGATCCACCGGCGGAACGCGGCAAAGTCGCGCTGCTCGGTCTGGAAGCTGCGATAGAGCAGGTACCAGCGCATGCCCTTGGGCACCGAGAGCTCGAATGGCGCCACCAGCCGGCCGGCGGCGAGGTCGTCGTCGATATAGGGTCGGATGCCCATGGCGATTCCGAGCCCGTCGGCGGCAGCCTGAAGCGCCTGGCCGTAGAACTGGAACTCCGGTCCCCGCGCGTTGACGCGCGCGAGGTTTGCGGCCTTGAGCCAGATCGGCCAGTCCTCGGGCGAATGCGCGACGCGGATCAGGCTCGGTGCCTTGAGATCGGCCGGGCGCTTCAGCGAGGAGGCGAGGCGGGGCACGCAGACCGGCGTGAGGTCGCCGGCGAACAGCGGCTCGGCCACCAGCCCCGGCCAGTCGCCGGTGCCGAGCTGGATGCCGCAGCTCCAGTCCTCGCCGAACGGCACCGACGCGCCGCCGGTGGTGAAGCGCACCTCGATGTCGGGCTCTTCGCTGCGAAACTCCGACAGGCGCGGGATCAGCCAGCGCATCGCAAAGGTGTGGCCGATGCCGATGGTGAGCACGCGGACGCTCGAGGGCGCCGTCACCTGCGCGGTGAGGCTTGCGAGCGCATCGAAGATCGGCGTCAGCCCGCTCTGATAGGCGCGGCCCGCCTGCGTCAGCAGCAGCTTGTTGGCCTTGCGCTCGAACAGCGCGACGCCGAGCCGTTCTTCCAGGATGTGCACCATGCGGCTCACGGCGGCTGCCGATACGCTCAGCTCGAGGCCGGCCGCGGCAAAGCTGCCGGCCCGCGCCGCGGCCTCGAATGCCTTGATGCCGTTGAGAAACAGCAAGCGCCGCAAATGACCGACCCTCAGGAAAGCTGATGCCAGGCCAAGATAACTCAGTTTGCGTAGACGGGGCAAGCGGGGCACGTTTCCTTCGCTTCGCGCCGCGAGCGGGGAGAAGGTCGGGAGATTTTTACGTGACGCCCATCATGATCGCTGCCCTTGGATTGCTGATGGTCGGCACCGCGTTCCTGTCGGGGCTGTTCGGCATGGCGGGCGGGCTGATCCTGATCGGCGTGCTGCTGGCCTTGATGCCGCTGCCGACCGCGATGGTGCTGCATGCGATCACGCAGATGACCTCGAACGGCTGGCGCGCCTTTCTCTGGCGGACGCATATCCGCTGGCGCCCGGTCGCGAACTATATGGTCGGCGCGGCCGTCGCGCTCGCGGCGTGGTCGCTCACGCGCTACGTACCGGACAAGCCGGTCGCGCTGCTGCTGCTCGGGATCACGCCGTTCATGGCCCGGCTGCTGCCCGCCAACATCAAGCCGGATCCCGACCGTCTCTGGCAGGGCACCGTCTACGGCACGATCTGCATGGGCCTCATGCTGATGACCGGCGTGTCGGGGCCGCTGCTCGACACCTTCTTCCTCGGCGGCGATTTCGGCCGGCGCGAGAAGGTGGCGACCAAGGCGATGTGCCAGCTCGTCAGCCATTTCAGCAAGCTGATCTATTTCGGCGGCGTGATCGACCAGGCGGCGACGCTCGATCCCGTGCTCGCGGCCGTCGCGATCGCAGCATCCATGCTCGGCACCACGCTGGCGCGGCGCATCCTCGAAGCCATGACCGATCAGCAATTCGTGGCCTGGTCGATGAAGCTGATCACCACCATCGCCTGCTACTATATCGCCTATGGCAGCTGGCTGCTGGTCCGCACGCCGGTGCTGGCAGCCTTCGACAAGGGAGGTTTGCAATGAGCGAGACTGCCGACCCGCTGGTGCTGGACTTCGTCGAGTGGGTTGCGCGCGAGCCCCGCGCCTATGCCGAGGTGATCGCGACCTGGAAGACGTCGTGCCCGCGCCTCACCATCTGGGAAGACGCCGCCGACCGCGGCTATGTCGCGCGCGAGACGCTGCCCGGAATGGGGCTGGTGATCGCGGTGACGGAGGACGGCGAGAGGCTGCTGCGCACGAACGGGCGCTAGCTCTCCACATCCGTCGTTGCGAGCGCAAGCGAAGCAATCCAGAATGCTTCCGCGGCGGCAGTCCTGGATTGCTTCGCTTCGCGTGCAATGACGGAATACCGGGAGACCCTTTCATGTCGCTCAAACTCTTCGAACTCGTCGGCACAGACGCCTCGCGACCGTTCAGCCCGTTCTGCTGGCGCACGCGAATGGCACTGGCGCACAAGGGCCTTTCGGCGGAAACGTTGCCCTGGCGCTTCACCGAGAAGAGCGCGATCGCGCCACATGGCTCGGAGAAGGTTCCGGTGCTGCTGCATCACGACCAGCCGGTGGTCGATTCCTGGACGATCGCGATCTATCTCGAAGACAAGTTTCCGGATCGTCCGTCGCTGTTTGGCGGCGAGGGCGGGCGCGCCATGGCACGCATGCTCAATGTCTGGGGCGACATCGCCATCGTCGGCGGCATCTTTCCATTGATCATCGCCGACATTCCCAACAATCTGGATGAGGTCGACGCCGCCTATTTCCGCCAGTCGCGCGAGGCCCGTTTCGGCGGCAAGAGGCTGGAAGAGATCATGGCCAGCCGCGATGCCGGCGTGGTCGCCTTCCGCAAATCGCTCGAGGTGATGCGGCAGACCCTCAAGAAGCAGCCCTTCATCGGCGGCGCCGCACCGAACTATGCCGACTACATCGTGTTCGGCGGTTTTCAGTGGGCGCGCGCGACGAGCCCGTTCAAGCTGCTGGAAGCGGACGACCCGGTTTACGCCTGGCGCGAAAAGCTGCTGGATGCGTTCGACGGCATGGCACGGAAGTCCCCGGGGCATCCAGTGTAGTTGTCGCGAGCCGTCTCTCCTCAACGTCGTCCTGGCGAAAGCTAGGACCCATACCGCGGACGCGGAGGGTTATGTTGCCTCCGCCGCCGCACGCAAGCACGCCCGGCACAAGCAATCCTCGCCCTTGACCGGCATCGGCAGCCGCGCCGTTTCTTCCGCGCACCAGCAGGTGCCGGAGAGGTCGCAGCCGAACTCGGCGCCGCAACGAGAGCAGGCGAGGCGGCGGGGTTGCTGCGCCGGAATGTCTTGCCGATTTGTCATGATTTGCGCAAAAGCCGGGCTGTCGTTTTCATGCCGGGTTCATCTCCCGCTGCGGTATATTAGGCCTCGCGCACGTATCGGGAAAGCGGTTGGCAGCGCGCGAAGGACATATCGATGGCCCGCGATTCGCAAGCCGCGCTCGTCGCGCTCAACCGTTTCGGCTTCGGCGCCCGCGGCGGCGCATCCGGCGATCTCATCAACGCGGCCTCCGATCCTCGCGGCTTTGTGAAGGCGGAACTCACTCGTCCCAACGGTGTGCTGCTGGAGGCGCCGGGCCTGCAATCCGCGCCGCAGCTCGGGCAGGCCGTGTTCGCCTATCAGGATCAGGTCAAGCAGGCGCGCGAGGCCGCCGCGAAGGCCGGCGCGCCGACTGAAGCGCCGTTGCAAGCGCCGGCCGATCAGAGGCCCGGACCGCGCCGCAATCTCTCGCTGAACGCCGTGGCAACCGAGATCGCCGGCCAGATGGCCGAGGCCAAGCCCGGTAACAATAAGCCGGCTGACAACAAGCCGGCGGACAATATGGCCAAGCCGGACACTATGCAGCCCAACGCGGCCGCGCCGCCTGCCGCAAAACCCGCCCCGCAGCCGCTCAACGTCATCCAAAAAACCTTTCGCGCCGAGGCACTGGCGCGGTTGCAGCGCGCGACGCTGGTCGAGTGCGGCTTCACCGAACGGCTGGTCGTGTTCTGGTCCAACCATTTCTGCATCTCCGCCAGCAAGGGCGAGCTGGCGCGGATCTGGGCCGGTGCGTTCGAGCGCGAGGCGATCAGGCCGCATGTGCTCGGACGTTTCGCCGACATGCTGAAAGCGGTGGAGCAGCATCCGGCGATGCTGTTCTTCCTCGACAACCAGCAATCGCTCGGACCGGACTCGCGCGCGGGCCAGAACCGCAAGCGCGGGCTGAACGAAAATCTCGCGCGCGAGATCATGGAGCTGCATACGCTCGGCGTCGGCGGCGGCTATACGCAGGACGACGTCACCTCGCTCGCGCGCATCATCACCGGCTGGACCTTTGCTGGCCGGCAGGGACAGCTGGGAGCGCCCGGTTCGTTCGTGTTCAACGTCAATGCGCACCAGCCCGGGCCGCAAATGCTGCTCGGCAAGACCTACGAGCCGACCGGCCTTGCGCAAGGCGAAGCCGCCCTCGCGGACATCGCACGCCATCCCTCGACCGCGAGCTTCATCGCCACCAAATTCGTCCGCCACTTCGTCGCCGACGATCCGCCGCCGGCGCTGGTGGCGCGACTGCGCGATGTCTTCATCAAGACCGACGGGGATCTCAAAGCGCTGGCAACCGCACTGGTCGATTCCGACGAGGCGTGGAAGGCGCCACTGACGAAGATGCGCAGCCCTTATGATTTCCTGGTCGCGAGCGGCCGGCTGCTCGCGCGCGTGCCGGAGGATCCCGGCGCCTATCTCAACAACCTCAATCTGCTGGGCCAGCCGCTGTGGTCGCCGGCCGGCCCGAATGGTTTCGCCGACACCAATGCCGCCTGGGCTGCGCCGGAAGGCATCAAGCTCCGGCTCGACATTGCCGCGCAAATGGGCGCGCGGCTTGGGCCCAACATCGACCCGCTCGATTTGTTGGAATTTGCCGCCGCGGATGCGGCCTCGATCGAAACGCGGCGGACCATCGAGCGCGCGGAGTCGCGGCAGCAGGCGCTGGCGCTGCTGTTGATGTCGCCCGAAATGCAGAGGAGATGATGATGATCGACTGCGTCGAGAACCGGCTCCTCACCTCGCGGCGCGGCCTCCTGCTTGGCGGCGCCTCGTTCGCGGCCTGGGCTTACTTGCCGAAATTCGCGCGCGCCGCGGATGGCCGCGATCCTCGCCTGATCGTGGTGATCCTGCGCGGCGCGCTTGATGGGCTTTCGACCGTCGCGCCCGTCGGCGATCCCGATTATGCCGGCCTGCACGGGGCGATCGCGCTCACGGCGGACGGTGCGCATCCCGCGATCATGCTCGATACTTTCTTTGCGCTGCATCCGGCGATGCCTGAGTTCGCACGCATGTATCGCGACAGGCACGCCGCGGTGATCCACGCGGTCGCGACGCCCTATCGCGACCGCTCGCATTTCGACGGCCAGGACGTGCTCGAAAGCGGCTATGCCGGCCCGGGGCGCGTGCAATCCGGTTGGCTCAACCGCGCGCTGGAAGCGCTGCCGCGCGGCGAGCGGGTGTCGAGTGCTCTTGCCGTCGGCCCGACCACGCCGCTGGTGCTGCGCGGCAATGCGCCGACCGTCGGCTGGGCGCCGGTGGCGCTGCCGCAAGCCGATGACGACACCGCAATGCGTCTGGTCGAGCTCTATCGTCACCGCGATCCCGCGCTGGCGGCTGTGCTGTCGCAGGGCCTTGCGCTGGAAAAGGCCGCGAGCGGCGACGACATGAAGCCGAAGCCGGGCAACGCGGTCGCGCAGATGCGGCAGGTCGCGCGCGGCGCCGCAAAACTGATGGCGTCCGACGACGGCCCGCGCATCGCGGCGCTCGCGTTCGATGGCTGGGACACGCACGCCAATGAAGGCGGCCCTGTCGGTCGCCTCGCATTCCTGCTCGGCGGGCTCGACGGTGCGCTCGCCGAGTTCGAAAGCGGCTTAGGGGAACGCTGGCGCGACACCGTCGTCGTGGTCGCCACCGAATTCGGCCGCACCGCGCGCATCAACGGCACAGACGGCACCGATCACGGCACGGGAACGATCGCGCTGCTCGCCGGCGGCGCGGTGAAGGGCGGCCGCGTCATCGCCGACTGGCCCGGCCTCAAGCCCGCCAACCTTTTCGAGGCCCGCGACCTCAAGCCCACCACCGATCTGCGCTCCGTGATCAAGGGCGTGCTGCAGGGCCAGTTCGGCCTGTCGGATCGCGTGCTGGCCGAGACGGTGTTTCCAGATAGCGCAAGCGCACGTCCGATGAAGGGGTTGGTTGCTTAACCTACGATTCCGGGGCCCGCACCTTGCGGCGCGTCCCGGAATGACGACATGATCGGCCGAACGTCAGGAGACCATCACCCATGTACATCGCCATGAACCGCTTCCGCGTCGCCAAGGGCTCCGAGGCTGCTTTCGAACAGGTCTGGCTTTCGCGCGATACTCATTTGGACAAGGTGCCGGGCTTCGTCGAGTTTCATCTGCTGCGTGGCCCCGAGCTCGAGGATCACACGCTGTACGCCTCGCACACGGTGTGGGCGAACCATGCGGCGTTCGAGGCCTGGACCAAATCGGATGCCTTTCGTGCCGCGCACGCGCGGGCCGGCGACACCAAGCCGACCTATCTCGGCCATCCCCAGTTCGAGGGCTTCGAGGTGATGCAGACGGTGGGGCGCGGCGCCAAGTAGCGCGCGCCGCCGCAAAGATCAGCCCAGCGTGATCTTGTCGATCTCCGCCATCTCCTCCGCACCGAGTTTCCACGCAATCGCCTTCACGTTCTCCTCGACCTGCGCGACGCGGGTGGCGCCGGCAATCACGCTCGACACTTGCGGGCGCGCGGCGAGCCAGGAGAAGGCGAGCTCGAGCATGCTGTGCCCGCGCGCTTTCGCAAATGCCGTGAGCTTCTCGACGATGTCCTCGTTGCGCGGCGTGACATAGCGGTCGCGTAATGCCGGTACCTTGCCGAAGCGCGTATCGGTCGGGGCGGCCGCGCCGCGCTGGTACTTGCCGGTGAGCAGCCCGCTTGCGAGCGGGAAGAACGGCAGCAGGCCGAGCTTGTACTCTTGTGCCGCCGGCAGCAGATCCTTTTCGATGTCGCGCACCAGCAGGCTGTATTCGTCCTGGCAAGAGACGAAGCGGCTGACATTCATCGCGCGCGCGGTGAACTCGGCCTCCGCTAGGCGCCAGGCCGGAAAATTGGAATTGCCGATGTAGCGCACCTTGCCTTGACGGACGAGATCGTCGAGCGCGCGCAGCGTCTCCTCCATCGGAGTCAGCGGGTCGTAATCGTGCTGCTGATAGAGATCGATGTAGTCGGTCTTGAGCCGCGTCAGGCTCGCCTCGACTGCGTTCATGATGTAGCGGCGCGAAGCGCCCTGCTTGGTTCCGTCGGCCGCCATCGGCTTGGAGAATTTGGTGGCGAGCACGATCTCCTTGCGGCGGTCGCCGAGCACGGTGCCGAGCACCGTTTCCGAACCGCCCATGCCGGCATAGATGTCGGCGGTGTCGAACAGCGTGATGCCGAGATCGAGCGCGCCGTGGATCACCTTGCGCGAGGTCTCCAGGTCCGTGCGCTGGCCGAAATTGTTGCAGCCAAGCCCGACCGCAGACACGCGCAGGCCGGAGGCGCCGAGATTGCGAATTTCCATGGGAGATCCCCGTCGGAGATGGGCAGGGGCGCATTGTGACCGCGGTGCCCCGCCGCAGCAAGCCGTGCGCCGCGTTGCTGCCATGCTGACAAGGCTGCCGACAAGGACTGCCGACAAAAAAATGCGGCCCCTGTCAGACGCGGCGACTGACGGGGACCGCTTTGGGGCGCTTGATCGGTGACGGGGGGCTGACCAGACGCAGCTGCAGCCTAGTCCCGCTATGTTACGCGCAGGTGACAGACAGAGTTATCCACAGGCGGCGCGATCGCGAGGATCAGAAGATCTTGCGATAGACGATGAACCCGGAACGCTCGGCGACCTTGTCGTACAGGCGCTGCGCCGTCACGTTGGTCTCGTGCGTCTGCCAGTACACGCGCGGCGATCCCATGAGCTTTGCGCGCTCGTAGACGCCGTGGATCAGCGCCGAGCCGACGCCCTTGCCGCGCGCGGCCTCGGTCGTGAACAGGTCCTGCAGATAGCAGGACGGCTCGATCGCGGTGGTGCTGCGGTGAAACAGGTAATTCGTCATCCCGAGCAGGCGGCCGTCACTCTCGGCGACCAATCCGTGCACCGGCTCATAGGCATCGAAAAAGCGCTGCCATGTCACGCGCGTGATTTCGGGCGAGAGCGCGGTCGGACCGGAGCGGCCGTAGAAGGCGTTGTAGCCGTCCCACAGCGGCAGCCATTGATCGTAGTCCTGCCTGGTGACGGGGCGAATGGTGAGCGACATATGAAATTCCCGCGATCGATGAGGCGTCCTTCATACGTGATGATGGACGTGCTGATCAATCGCGCATCACTCCGCGACGCGCAGATACCGGATCAGCTTGCGGCCCGCGGGATCGCGCAGCGAGCGGTAGTAGTCGGCGCGGGACGGCGCATCGGTGTGGCGCACGAGGTCGGTCACCGGCGTGTAGCTCAGCATGCGGCCGCCGTCGGGCAGCGCGGCACAGACGAAGCGCAACACCTCGCCATTGCGCAAGGCGATGTTGATCGGCGTGGCATCGCCGATCCGGACCATCTCCATGCGCTGAGCGATGAAGGTGCCGAGTTCGTCCTCGGGCAATTCGAACGCGCCGGTGTCGCGGCCGTGATACATCAGCGCGACGAACGGCGGCTTGCCGTCGGCGATGTCGTCCGGCACCGCAAAATAATCGCGGAACGCGCGGTTGATGAATTCGGCGCGCGTCTCGGCATCGAGCAGCACGATGCCGATATCGACCTGGTCGAGCGCGGCCGACAGCCGCGCGGCGATGGCGTGACTCCGACGCTCGGCGGCAAACGTGCCGAGCAGCCGCTGGCGCATCAGGCCGGTGATGCCTGCGGTGCCCGCGGCCGTCGCGGCCAGGAGGCCGAGCTGGATCATATCCGCCGTGGTAAGGCCTGCAACGCCGTGCCGGCTGAGAAGCAGCAGTGCCGCGCCGATGACGGCGATGGCTGCGCTGGCGACGGCGGAAGCGGGACCCGAGAGCGCGCCGGCGAGCGCCACGATGCAGACGAGCAGCGGCGCGGGCCAGGGAGTGGGGACGAAGCGATCGAAAAACACCGTCAGCAGCAAAGTCGCTGCCGTCAGCGCCGGACCGGAGATCGCACGCCATCCCAACCGCATGGGGCTGTCTCGCTCCTTCCTGAACGAGGTAAGGCGGCAACACTGACCGAACATTGCGCCATTGCGATGCGGTTTCGCGCGGTGTGCTTAAGGTGCGCTTTGGGTCTCGCGCAAAGCTTTCGGATGATTTTAGACCAAGTGCGCGTGCTTGAGACGTTGTTGCAGCGCGGGCGCATTCAGCTTCGACGTCCCCTGGCCCTTGCGCGTGCCGACGAAGATCAACAGCGATGCCGCGACCAGGATGGCCGCGGTCAGGGTGATTGCAACGATGACCACAGGTGATTTCATCGACGTCCTGTCGCGATGCCGGTCGGCGCGGGCCATGCGGCGCCTTGAAGGCGGGTCCAGGATGAAGCGGGAATCAGACCGGCAGGCCCATCGCCATGGTCGCCTTGGTCGACAGCACCGTCAGGGTGACGATCAGGCACAACGAGAGCGCGGCGACGGCGAGCGAGGCCGCGACCGCGTTGGTCAGCCGGGAAGACGAAACGGTAGCGGGTGGGCCCTGAAAGCCTGCCGTGCCGGACGCCCGAATCATGGTCTAAATCCTTCAACGCGCGAGCGAATCACCCGCGACATCGAACAATTTCACTGTTGCAATCGGCAATATTGCGGCGGCCAATCGAGCGAAAATGGCGAGATTGCGGCAATGGTGACCTTTATGCCCGCTATTTGCCAGAGCTCGCCCCTCAGGCACCAGCGGCGATGCTGGCGGGGTCCTCGATGTCGGCCGGCCGCCAGTCCATTGCGACGTAGCCAGGCGCCGCTTCCACGCGCTTCAGCCAGTCCCGGATCGCCGGGAAGGTCGAGAGGTCGAAGTCGCAGCGGTCGGCGAGGTGGGTATAGCCGTACAGCGCGATGTCGGCGACCGTGAGCTGGCGGGCGGCGAAATAGGCGTTGGTCCTGAGATGATTCTCCATCACCTGGAGCGCGCCATAGCCGCGCTCCATCCAGTCCTCCAGCGAATGAGTCTGGAGGTCGCGGCCGCCCCTCACCAGCGACAGCCAGAAATAGGCCGCGCCGATGTTCGGCTCCAGCGCGTGCTGCTCGAAGAACATCCATTGCAGCGCGTCGGCGCGATCGATGCGGTTCTCCGGCGCGAGCGGCGTGCCGACGGCGACGTACCAGAGAATGGCGTTGGACTCGGCGAGATAGCGATCGTCGCCGACCTCGAGCAGCGGCACCTGGCCGGATGGGTTCTTGGCCAGGAAGTCCGGGGTGCGGCTCTCGCCGCGCAGAATGTCCACCTCGACCGCTTCGTACGGCAAGTTCAGCAGCGCCAGCGCAAGGCGGACCTTGTAGCTGTTGCCCGAGCGCTGCATCGAATAGAGCTTGTACATTCTGGGGATGATTCCGGACGACGGGAGGGCGCGGCGCTTGTTGCCCCGCAACGCGGCTAAACAATGATGCCGATGCGAATCCGCCGCAAGACCCGGCCAATAGAAAAACTCGAAAACCCTACCGCATTGCAATGCGGCGGAAGATCATTTCCGTGCGACCATCCAACTCAGTTCACGCTTGCGTCAACGCGCAAGTGCGTTGCTCGACGCGATCGTGTGCGAGCACCGCGGTCGCGTCTTGGGCACTGAAGCTTCCGCATCGTCATGGCCCGCAAAATTGCTCCGAGGGCACGCGTTGTCGGATATAAGGGGTTTGCGCGGCAAAGTTACGGAATATTGCGGGAAATCGCGGCTCGAAACGCCAGACACGTAAACTTTTGCGGGATCGGACCGAAGTTTCTTGCGGTGCAACGGCACTCGTTTTAGGGTGGTTCATTCCCACAATCGGAGTCGTGAAGCCAAAGGGCTCACGACGCTTGTCAGGAGATGACGATGTCCTTCCTTGCCGCTGCGCTCGACCGTGTGAAGCCGTCCGCGACCATCGCGGTCACGGATAAAGCACGTGCGCTGAAAGCGGCGGGCCGCAACGTCATCGGTCTCGGCGCCGGCGAGCCCGACTTCGACACGCCCGCGAACATCAAGCTGGCCGCGATCCACGCCATCGAAGCCGGCAAGACCAAGTACACCGCGGTCGACGGCATTCCCGAGTTGAAGGAAGCCATTATCGCCAAGTTTCAGCGCGAGAACGGCGTCGTCTACAAGGCGAACCAGATCATCGTCGGCACCGGCGGCAAGCAGGTGCTCTACAACGCGCTGATGGCAACCATCAATCCGGGCGACGAGGTGATCATCCCCGCGCCGTACTGGGTCAGCTATCCCGAGATGGTGGCGCTCGCCGGCGGCGAGCCGGTGCCGGTGGTCTGCACCGCCGCGACCGGCTTCAAGCTCCAGGCCGAGGCACTCGAGCGCGCGATCACGCCGAAGACCAAATGGGTGATCCTGTGCTCGCCGTCGAACCCGACGGGAGCTGCCTACACCAGGACCGAGCTGAAGGCGCTCACCGACGTGCTGGTCAAGCATCCGCATGTGTGGGTGATGACCGACGACATGTACGAGCACCTCGTCTATGACGACTTCCAGTTCACCACGGTCGCGCAGGTCGAGCCGAAACTCTACGACCGCACGCTCACCGTGAACGGCGTGTCGAAGGCCTATTGCATGACCGGCTGGCGCATCGGCTATGCCGGCGGTCCGGCGCAGCTCATCAAGGCGATGTCGACGATCCAGTCGCAGTCGACCTCGAACCCGTCGTCGATCGCGCAATGGGCCGCGGTTGAGGCGCTGAACGGTCCGCAGGACTTCATCCCCGCCAACAACAAGGTCTTCAAGGAGCGCCGCGATCTCGTCGTCTCCATGCTGAACCAGGCCAAGGGCATCGAGTGCCCGCGGCCCGAGGGCGCCTTCTACGTCTATCCGTCCTGCGCCGGCACCATCGGCAAGACCGCGCCGTCGGGCAAGGTGATCGACAATGACGAGACGTTCGTCACCGAACTGCTGGAGACCGAAGGCGTCGCCGTGGTGCAGGGTTCGGCCTTCGGCCTCGGCCCCGCGTTCCGCATCTCCTACGCGACCAAGACCTCGGACCTCGAAGACGCCTGCAAGCGCATCCAGCGCTTCTGCGGCAATCTGCGCTGAACTCACAGACATGAAGTGACATCAAAGGGCCCGCGCAATGCGGGCCCTTTTTCTTTCAAGTCTGCACGATCTGGCGCCACCGGAACTGTTGTGGCATAGACCATCGCGCGGCGTGTGCCGCGCCTCCATGCTCGCATCACATTCATCGCCGGAGATATTCATGCGCCGTTCACTCCTCCTCGCCGGGCTTGCCGTTGCGAGCCTCGTCGCCTCCGTTACGGGCGCCAGCGCGCAATCGCGGATGGTGCAGGTGGGCGTGCTCGAATGCCGCGGCGGCGCCAGCGTGGGCTTCATCGTGGGATCGGTGACCCATCTCGGTTGCGTGCTGCGCGTCGATGGTTTGCCGGACGACCGTTACGTTGCGACGATCCGCAAGGTCGGTCTGGATATCGGCATCACACAGGAGACGGCTTTGGCGTGGGGCGTGTTCGCGCCGGTGAACCGGCTCGGCCCGGGCGACCTCGCCGGCAACTACGCCGGTGCGCAGGGCAGCGCCTCGGTCGGTGTCGGTCTCGGCGGCAACGTGCTGGTCGGCGGCTCCAACAATTCGATCGCGCTCCAGCCGCTCAGCGTGCAGGGCCAGGTCGGCCTCAACGTCGCCGCCGGCCTCGAGAGCCTGGAACTCCGCCCGGGACGTTGAGACTCGGCGCCAGCCGAAGCGCTCCTCCTCAACCTCTCTCCGGGAGAGGAGGAAATACCGACGACGCACCGCAGCGATTTTTGATGCTTGCCAAATCTCGGGGACGGGCAGAGCATCAGCGTTTGCCGACCCAATCATGGGCCGAGCTCCACACCAAGGAGGCGGCGAATGGGACAAGACGTCAGAAGTCCCCGAGGTCCACGGTGCATCGCGCTGGTGGGCCCTTTCCAAAGCGGTAAAACCACACTTCTCGAAGCCATCCTGGCGCGAACGGGCGCAATCCCGCGCGCCGGCAGCGTCGATGCCGGAACCTCCGTCGGCGACGCCACGCCAGAGGCCCGTCATCACAAGATGACCGTCGGGCTGACTGCCGTCACCACGAGTTTCATGGGCGACAGCTACACCTTCCTCGATTGTCCCGGTTCCGTCGAATTTGCCCACGACATGCGCGCCGCGCTGCCTGCGGTCGATGCCGCAATCGTGGTCTGCGAAGCCGACGAGAAGAAGCTGCCGCAGCTTCAGATCATCCTGCGCGAGCTGGAGGAGCTGGAGATCCCGCGTTTCCTGTTCCTCAACAAGATCGACCGCGCCAACAAGCGCATCCGCGAGACGCTCGAGATGCTCCAGCCCGCCTCGCGCGTACCGCTGGTGCTGCGCCAGATCCCGATCTGGAAGGACGAACTGATCGAGGGCTTCGTCGATCTCGCGCTGGAGCGTGCGTTCATTTACCGCGAGCACAAGGCCTCCGAAGTGGTCGCGCTCCAAGGCGGCGATCTCGATCGCGAGAAGGAGGCCCGCTTTTCGATGCTGGAGAAGCTCGCCGATCACGACGATGCGCTGATGGAGCAGCTGCTCGAGGACATCCAGCCGCCGCGCGATGCCGTGTTCGACGATCTCGCCCGCGAATTGCGCGACGGGCTGATCTGCCCCGTGCTGCTGGGCGCCGCCGCACGCGAAAACGGCGTGCTGCGTTTGATGAAAGCGTTGCGCCACGAGGCGCCCGGTATCGCGGAAACGGCAAAACGTCTCGGCGTTCCCGAAACGAGGGACGCCCTCGGCTTCGTCTTCAAGACGTTGCATTCGCAGCACGGCGGCAAGCTGTCGCTGACGCGCATGCTCGCTGGCCATCTCGACGACGGTGCCACGCTGCAAGCCTCCTCCGGAGGGGCCAGCCGCATCTCCGGCATCCTCGCCGTCACCGGGGCCTACGACACCAAGCGTACCGCGGCGGAAGCCGGCGATACGGTGGCGCTCGCCAAGCTCGACCCGATCAAGACCGGCGACACGGTCTCGAGCGGCAAGATCCAGCCGGCAGCGCTAACCGCCGTAGAACCCACTCCGCCGGTGCTCGCGATCTCGGTTGCGGCCACCGACCGCAAGGACGACGTCAAGCTCGGCCAGGCGCTGATGCGGCTGCACGAGGAGGACCCCTCGCTCGTCTTCGTGATGAACGCGCAGACCCACGACACCGTGCTGTGGGGTCAGGGCGAGATGCACTTGCGCGTCGCGAGCGAGCGGCTGCGCGATCGTTTCGGCGTCAAGGTCGCTTCGCATCCCCCCGCGATCGGCTATCAGGAAACCATCCGCAAGCCGATCGTCCAGCGCGGCCGCCACAAGAAACAGTCTGGCGGGCATGGCCAGTTCGGCGATGTCGTGCTCGACATCAGGCCGCTGCCGCGCGGCGAGGGCTTCAAGTTCGCCGAGAAGGTGGTCGGCGGCGCGGTCCCGCGCAACTACATCGGCGCGGTGGAAGAGGGGGTCATCGACGGGCTCGCCCGCGGCCCGCTCGGTTTCCCGGTCACCGATTTGCAGGTGACGCTGACCGACGGCTCCTATCATAGCGTCGATTCCTCCGACCTCGCCTTCCGCACGGCGGCGCGGGTCGGGCTCACCGAGGGCCTGCCGCAATGCCAGTCGGTGCTGCTGGAGCCGATCCATGTGGTCGAGATCGTCTGCCCGACCGACGCCACCGCCAAGATCAATGCGATTCTGTCGGCACGGCGCGGCCAGATCCTCGGCTTTGACACCCGCGACGGCTGGAGCGGATGGGACTGCGTCCGCGCCATGATGCCGGAAGCCGAGATCGGCGAATTGATCGTTGAGTTGCGCTCGGCCACGGCAGGCGCCGGCAGCTTCACCCGCCAGTTCGACCACATGGCCGAAGTCACGGGGCGCGCCGCCGACCAGATCATCGCAGCGCATCAGCACGCGGCGTGATCGGTCTGCCGAAGTAAGGGACGCATCACTGTCTCACTCCCTCTCGCCGTTCTTACGGGGAGAGGGGTGGGGTGACGGGCTTCACAATGGGCGTGGCGAAGGTTGGACTCACGCTGCTCCTCCCAACCGTCAGTGTGAGCGCAGCGACTTGTCCGCCGAAGCTTTAGCGAAGGCGGAAGCAATCCAGTCTTTCCGCGGAGGAATTCTGGATTGCTTCGTCGCTTCGCTCCTCGCAATGACGGTGGAGACGGATGGCTCGCATGGCGAGCTTCCCCTTGCGTTCGGTCGTTTATGATGTATTTTACATCATTGTGCATGCTCCAGACATCATTTATAATCTTTCATACGTGAGGCCAAGGTGATCACGTCGTTCCAGATGCGGGCAGCGCGTGCGCTGCTCGGCATTGACCAGAGGGCCTTGGCGGAGCTCGCAGGCGTTTCGCTGCCGACCATTCAGCGGATGGAGGCGAGCACCGGCAATGTCCGCGGCGTGGTCGAGACCTTGATGAAAGTGGTCGAAGCCTTTGATCGCGCCGGCGTCGAGCTGATCGGCGAACAGGCGCGCAGCGAAGGCGGCGGACGCGGCGTTCGGCTCAAGGAGCCGGGGCCGCCGCGTCGGGTGGGAGCATGATCCCGCAATGATCATGCTCGGGAGCAGTCTTAACTAACGCACCGTCGCGCCCCGATACGCGGCCGCACGATGCATCGGAGCGTTGTGGGCAGCGGAGCATTTTGCTGAAATGAGCATCACAGGCGAACACGCAGGCAAGCTGCACCAGCCTCGTCGGCCGACCTTTACCGAACTCTATCTGCCAAAGCTCGTCACCGTATGGCGCGAGGGCTATGGCTTATCGGATTTCCGTGCCGATGTGTTCGCGGGCCTCACGGTCGCGATCGTCGCGTTGCCGTTGTCGATGGCGATCGCGATCGCTTCGGGCGTGACGCCGGACCGCGGACTCTACACCGCTGTTGTCGGCGGCTTCATTGCGTCACTGCTCGGCGGCAGCCGATTCCAGATCGGCGGTCCGGCCGGCGCCTTCATTGTGCTGGTTGCGGCGACCGCCGACCGTCACGGGGTTGACGGCGTGGTCCTGGCCACGCTGATGGCGGGCCTGTTCCTGATCGCTGCGGGCTTCCTGCGGATCGGCACCTATATCAAGTTCATTCCATATCCTGTGACGGTTGGCTTCACGGCCGGCATCGCCGTCATCATCTTCGCCAGCCAGCTGCGCGATCTCGGCGGGATCACGCTCCTCGCGAAGGAGCCCAGCGAATTCGTCCCGAAACTCGTCGCGCTTGCCGGGGGCCTGCACACCGTCAATCCGTCGGCCGTCGCGGTTGCGATCGTCAGCATTGCCATCATCGCCGGCCTGCGACGCTGGCTGCCGTCCTGGCCCGGTATCCTGATCGCGGTCGTGCTCGCGGCGGTCGCATGTGCCGTGCTGTCGCTGCCGGTCGAGACCGTCGGATCGCGCTTCGGCGGCATTCCGCGGGAACTGCCCTCGCCAGCCTTGCCTGCATTCTCGCTCGCGAAGGCGACCGCCGTGCTGCCCGATGCGATCTCCTTCGCACTGCTCGCCGCCATCGAATCGCTGCTGTCGGCGGTGGTGGCCGACGGCATGACCGGACGCCGTCACCGCTCCAATTGCGAGCTGGTGGCGCAAGGTGCCGCCAATGTCGGCGCGGCGGTGTTCGGCGGCATCTGTGTCACGGGGCTGATCGCGCGCACGGCGACCAACATCCGCGCCGGCGCGCGGGGGCCGCTCGCGGGCATGCTGCATTCGGTTTTCCTGCTGCTGTTCATGCTGATCGCAGCGCCGCTCGCGAGCTACATCCCGCTGGCCGCGCTCGCCGCCGTGCTCGTCGTGGTGGCCTGGACCATGGCGGAGAAGCACGAATTCGCGACGCTCCTGCGCTCGTCATGGGGCGATGCCGTCGTGCTGCTCGCAACCTTCCTGCTCACCATCTTCCGCGATCTGACCGAGGGCATTCTGGTTGGCTTCGCGCTTGGCGCGGTCCTGTTCATCCATCGCATGGCGGAAATGACGGGCATCGAGGAACGATCGCCACTGGTGGCCGCCGATCGTCCCGATGACGATAATGGCGGGCGCGTGCCTTACGACCCCGCACTCGCGGTCGATCGCGACGTGCTGGTCTATCGCATCACCGGCGCGTTCTTCTTCGGCGCGGCCTCGGCGATCGGCAGCGTGCTCGACGGCATCGCCGACAAGCGCAAGGGTTTTATGGTCGATTTCGCCGACGTGCCGTTCCTGGATTCGACCGCGGCCAACGTGCTCGGCCGCGTCGCCGCCAAGGCCCACCGCCAGGGCATCCGGCTGTTCATCACAGGGGCGTCGCCTGCGGTCCGCCGTGCGCTGCTCACCCATGGCGTCACGCCGCCACGCGCGCGCTATCGCGAGACCATCGCGCGTGCGGTCGCCGACATCAAGGGCGGCGCGGCGCTGCCCGCGGGTGGTGAGGCGGGCACGACCTGACGTCGAGCCTCTCCCGAGACGGCCCCGCGCGCTTGACAGCGCCTGCGGGACGCGAAATGGATCGCCTCCGAAACCACCCCAGGGGAGGACGACCGTGACCAAGGCTCCCGCAGCCTGCCTGATCGGATGGCCGGCCGCGCATTCGCGCTCGCCGCTGATCCATCGTTATTGGCTGCGCACGCTCGGGATCGAGGGCGGCTATGTCATCGAGGCGGTTCCACCCGATAATTTGCGTGACTTCGTCCTGCGGCTGTCGCTGCGCGGCTTCGTCGGCGCCAACGTCACCATCCCGCACAAGGAAGGCGTGCTCGAGCTGTCGACGCCCGATGCCCGCGCGCGAGCGGTCGGTGCGGCCAACACGCTTTGGTTTGCAGACGGCGAGCTGCGCTCGACCAACACCGACGTCGAGGGCTTTATCGGCAATCTCGATGCCAGCGCGCCCGGCTGGGACGCAGCCGAAGAGGCGCTGGTGCTCGGCGCCGGCGGCTCCTCGCGCGCCATCGTGTTCGGGTTGCTTGAACGCGGCATCAAGCGCGTCCATCTCGCCAATCGCACCGTCGGCCGGGCCGAGATGCTTGCAAGGCAGTTCGGGCCGAAGGTGCATCCTGTTGCGTGGGATGGCATCGACCACATTCTGCCGCGTGCAAAACTTCTCGTGAACACGACCTCGCTCGGCATGCACGGTCAGCCTTCACTCGACCTTGAAGTGGCGCGCCTGCCGGATGGCGCCGTGATCGCCGATCTCGTCTATGTCCCGCTGGTGACGCCGCTGCTGGCGGCCGCACAGGCGCGCGGGTTGAAGACCGCCGACGGGCTCGGCATGCTGCTGCATCAGGCGGTCCGCGGCTTCGAGCTGTGGTTCGGCCAGCGGCCGCAGGTCACGGCCGAGCTGCGTGCGCTGGTCGAGGCCGATCTCACAAAGACTTGAGAGAATAGCGCGTAATCTCCGGAGTTCTATGTCCGTAGGGACAATAGGGCGCAATCGGAGACCATCATGTCTGTTCAACGTGCAACTTTCACACGTCCGCTCATCGCCGTCGCGATGGTGGCCGTCTCGACTCTCTCGGCCCTTGCGCAAAGGGCGCCGGTGCCGACGCGCGTGCGAGGCACGATCGAAAGCGTCAATGGCGACACGATGCAGGTCAAGGCGCGCAGCGGCGAGGATGTCAAGCTGCACATCGCCTCCGACGTGAACGTGTCGGGCATTACCAGGATTTCACTTGCCGACATCAAGCCCGGCTCCTTCGTCGGCGCCACCACCGTGCCGGGACCGGACGGAGGCGCGAACGCGGTCGAGGTGCACGTGTTTCCGGAGAGCATGCGCGGCACCGGCGAGGGCTCGCGACCCTATGACCTCAAGCCCAATTCCAGCATGACCAATGCGACCGTGTCGGAGAGCGTGGTCGGCAATGACGGCCATACGCTGCTGGTCAAGTACAAGGACGGCGAGAAGAAGGTGTTCGTCGCCGACAATACGCCGGTGGTGACCTTTGTCCCCGGCGACAGATCCGATCTGAAGGCCGGCGCCAAGGTGATCGCCTTCATGAAGCAGCTGCCGGACGGCTCATTCGAAACCAACCGCGTCAGCGTCGGCCGCGACGGCCTGACGCCGCCGATGTAAATGGAGAATAACAACATGTCGAAGAGAACCTGGATATCACGCCTCGGCGTGGCCGCGTTCGCCGCCTGCATCGTCACGTCATCCGCCCTGGCGCAGCAGACGCCGACGGTCCGCATCCGCGGCACCATCGAGAGCGTCGACGGCAACACGCTCGGCATCAAGACCCGCGAAGGAACCGACGTGAAGGTGCGCATGACCGACAACGTCGCCGTCTTCGCGGTGGTGAAGACGTCGTTGTCGGAGATCAAGGACGGCTCCTATATCGGCGTCACCGGCCTGCCCGAGCCCGACGGCACCCAGAAGGCGATCGCGGTGCACATCTTCCCCGAAAACCAGCGCGGCGCGGCCGAAGGTTTTCGTCCCTGGGACGCGCGCGCCAACTCGACCATGACCAACGCCACCGTGGCGCAGACGGTGAAGGGCACCGACGGCCAGAACATCACGGTCAAGTACAAGGACGGCGAGAAGAAAGTCGTGGTGCCGCCGGACACGCCGATCGTCACCTTCGTCGCCAGCGACAAATCCGAGCTCAAGCCCGGCGCCAAGCTGATCATTTTCGGCGCGGTGAAGAAGGACGATGGTTCGCTTGAGGCCAACCGGGTGAATGTCGGCCGCGACGGGGTGACGCCGCCGATGTGAGGGCGAACGCTGAAATCTTAGGGTGGGCAAAGGCGCGAAGCGCCGTGCCCACCCTACGATTTGCGAATTGGTGGGCACGCTTCGCTTTGCCCGCCCTACGGCACTGCCGCTGCGGTTCACATCGCGATGATATGTTCGTCGATTTCGTCAATCCGGTTGACGCCGCACAGGCCCATGGTGGTGAGCAGCTCCTTCTGGATGATGTCGATCGCCTTGGCGACGCCGGCCTGGCCGCCGGCGCCAAGGCCATAGGCGTAGGCGCGGCCGATCATGCAGGACTTCGCGCCGAGCGCGAGCGCGCGCATCACGTCCTGGCCGGAGCGGATGCCGCCGTCGAACATGATCTCCATCCTGTCACCGACCGCCTCGGCGATCTCGGGCAGCACCTCGATCGATGACGGCGCGCCGTCGAGCTGACGGCCGCCATGGTTCGAGACGACGAGAGCCTGCGCGCCGGTCTTGGCGGCTTCCTCGGCGTCCTCGACGTCCAGAATGCCCTTGATGATCAGCTTGCCCGGCCAGATGCTGCGGACCCACTCGACGTCCTTCCAGTTCAACGACGTGTCGAACTGCGAGGCGGTCCATTCGGCGAGGCGATTGAGGTCCTCGGTGTTCTTCACGTGGCCGGCGATGTTGCCGAAGGTACGGCGCTTGCCCCGCAGCACGCCGGAGACCCACGCGGGCTTTGTGGCGAAATCCAGAAATTTAGACATCGTCCACTCGGGGGGGATCGTCATGCCGTTCTTGATGTCCTGGTGGCGCTGGCCGATGACCTGGAGATCGACGGTCAGCACCAGCGCGGAGCATTTCGCCGCGATCGCGCGCTGGATCAACTCCTTGATGAAGCCGCGGTCCTTCATCACGTAGAGCTGGAACCAGAACGGCTTCTCGACATTGGCCGCGATGTCCTCGATCGAGCAGATCGACATCGTCGACTGCGTGAACGGGATACCGGCCGCTTGCGCGGCACGGCAGGCATGGATCTCGCCATCGCCATGCTGCATGCCGAGCAGGCCCACCGGCGCGAGGATTAGCGGCATGGTCGAGGGCTCGCCGAGGATCGTGGTCGCGGTGTCGCGTTTGGAGACGTCGACCAGAATGCGCTGGCGGAACTTGATCGCCTGCATGTCTTCGCGGTTGGCGCGCAGCGTTTCCTCGGCGTAGGAGCCGCGGTCGCAATAATCGAAGAACGCCTTCGGCACGCGGCGCTGATGCAGTGTGCGAAGATCGTCGATACAGGTGATGTGCTTCATGAACGTTTCCCGGCCCGTCTTGTCGGAAGAGTCTTGTATGGGAAGACTCTTGCATCGGAAGATCGAGGGGTCATCTAGCATGGTTGGATGCACAGCCAAATCGTTTGCAAATCCTTTGTGGAGAGGAGGGCGCCATGACCAGGCCGCACACCGGACCGACGCCGGAGGAGATCAAGGAGAAGCATGATCTCGAGGAAGCGCTGGAGGAGGGTCTGGAAGAGACCTTTCCGGGCTCCGATCCCGTCAGTGTCACCCAGCCGGCGCCGAGCCGCGCCGACGGCCATGTGAAGCGCTCGGACTAGGTGCCGGTTCCGCCCTGTTCCAGTATCTTCAACGGAATATAATGTTAACAAGACGTTATCGGGGCCGGGAGCCGCCCGGTTCCGTAATGATTCATCATATTTTTTGAAGCCAAGTTAGCCGTGATGGCTCTATAAGACCTCAGCAAATCAGGGATGCGGGTCCCGCTTGGGCACCCGGAGGTTGCGCTGGGGATCCCTGGTTGTTGCGTGGGGGACGATATGAGCCGCAAATATTTCGGGACGGACGGGATCCGGGGCCGCGCCAACGGACTGATCACGCCGGAGCTCGCGCTCAAGGTCGGCCAGGCCGCAGGCCTGGCGTTTCAGCGCGGTGACCACCGCCACAGGGTCGTGATCGGCAAGGACACCCGCCTGTCCGGCTACATGATCGAATACGCGATGGTCGCGGGCTTCACTTCGGTCGGCATGGACGTGCTGCTGGTCGGCCCGATGCCGACGCCCGCGGTCGCGATGCTGACCAAGTCGATGCGCGCCGATCTCGGCGTGATGATCTCCGCCTCGCATAATCTGTTCGAGGACAACGGCATCAAGCTGTTCGGGCCGCAGGGCTTCAAGCTCTCCGACGACGTCGAGAAGCAGATCGAGCAGCTGCTCGATGAGCCCATCGACAAGCGTCTCGCCCAGAGCGCCAGTCTCGGCCGCGCCCGCCGCATCGACGGCGTGCATGACCGCTACATCGAATTCGCCAAGCGGACGCTGCCGCGCGATCTGTCACTCGACGGCCTGCGCGTCGTGGTCGATTGCGCCAATGGCGCCGCCTACAAGGTGGTGCCGGAAGCGCTGTGGGAGCTGGGCGCCGACGTGATCCCGATCGGGGTCGAGCCCGACGGTTTCAACATCAACAAGGAATGCGGCTCCACCTCGCCGGAAGCGCTGTCGAAGAAGGTGCGCGAGATGCGCGCCGACATCGGTATCGCGCTCGACGGTGACGCCGATCGCGTCATCCTGGTCGACGAGCGCGGCCACATCGTCGACGGCGACCAGCTGCTCGCGGTTATCGCGCAGAGCTGGAAGGAAGACGGTCGGCTGTCGCGATCGGGCATCGTCGCCACCGTGATGTCGAACCTCGGGCTCGAGCGCTTCCTTAATGCGCAGGGGCTCGATCTCGTGCGCACGCCGGTCGGCGATCGCTACGTGCTCGAGCAGATGCTGAACGGCGGCTACAATCTCGGTGGCGAGCAGTCCGGCCACATCATCCTGTCCGACTACGCCACCACCGGGGACGGCTTCGTGGCCGCATTGCAGGTGCTTGCCGTGGTGCAGAAGCTGCGCCGGCCGGTGTCGGAAGTCTGCCACCGTTTCGATCCGCTGCCGCAGATCCTGAAGAACGTCCGTCACAAGGGCGGCAAGCCGCTCGACAATTCCGACGTCAAATCGGCGATCTCCGACGGCGAGCAGCGGCTCAACGGCCACGGCCGCCTGCTGATCCGCTCCTCCGGCACCGAGCCGGTGATCCGCGTCATGGGCGAGGGCGAGGATCGCATCCTGGTCGAGGACGTCGTCGATACCATCGTCTCGGCGCTCGGGAACGCCGCGGCCTGAACTCGCAGCCATCCTTCGAGATGCCCGCTTTCGCGGGCTCCTCAGGATGAGGTTTTGTTTCCAGGCGAAGACGTAGACCCTCATGGTGAGGAGCCCGCCACAGGCGGGCGTCTCGAACCATGCAGGCCGCAGTTTGGCCGCGAAATCTGGCGAAGCGCATTCCAGCCATGGGCGTTTGGCGGTGGATCGGTCGCCGCGCGCATCGTAACTAGCTTGTCGCGGCAATCTGCCGCGCCCGCCGGGATGCTCCAGTGAACAAGCCTGTCGTCGTCTCAGAGGAAACACTGACGGAGCCCGTCCTCGTCAGCGACGTCGCACCCGGCGCCAAAAGTGCCGCGGGGCCGGCCTATGTCGTGCTGGCCGGCATCAGCTTCTCGCACTTCCTCAACGACACCATGCAGTCGCTGATCGCTTCGGTGTATCCGATCCTGAAGGACACCTACGCGCTCGACTTCGCGCAGATCGGCATGATCACGCTGGCCTTCCAGTTCACGGCCTCGCTGCTCCAGCCGGTGGTCGGCCACTACACCGACAAGAAGGCGCAGCCCTATTCGCTGTCGATCGGCATGGCCTCGACCTTCTTCGGTCTGTTGCTGCTCAGTGCCGCCCACCAATATCTGGTCATCCTCGTCGCCGCCGCTCTGGTCGGCCTCGGCTCGGCGGTGTTTCACCCGGAGTCGGCGCGCATCGCGCGGCTCGCCTCCGGCGGCCGTTACGGTTTTGCGCAATCGGTGTTCCAGCTCGGCGGCAGTTTTGGCACCTCGATGGGACCGGTGCTCGCCGCGCTCATCGTCGTGCCGTTCGGGCAGGGCAGCATCGCCTGGTTCTCCTCGATCGCCTTCCTCGCGATCCTCATCCTCTGGCGCATCGGCCGCTGGTACGAACCGCAGATCAAGGCGAAGAAGGCGGTGGTGGATCAAGCCCATCCCGACGCGCCGAATTCGCGTCGCGTCGTCGTTGCGCTCCTCGTGCTGGTCGCGCTGCTGTTCTCGAAGCAGCTCTACGTCTCGAGCCTGTCGAGCTACTACATCTTCTATCTGATCGACCGCTTCGGCGTATCGACGCAAGCCGCGCAGATGTATCTCTTCATTTTCCTCGCAGCGAACGCGGTCGGCGCTTTTCTCGGTGGTCCCCTGGGCGATCGCTTCGGCCGCAAGATCGTGATCTGGATCTCGATCCTGGGGGCGCTGCCGTTCACGCTGGCGCTGCCCTATGCCGGGCTCTATGCGAGCGCGGTGCTGTCCGTGCTCATCGGCCTGATCATCTCCTCGACGACGTCGTCGATCATCGTGTTCGCGCAGGAGCTGGTACCGCACCGCTTCGGCATGATCTCCGGCGTATTCTTCGGTGTCGCCTTCGGCATCGGCGGCCTGGGCGCCGCCGTGCTCGGCAAGCTCGCCGACCACACCTCGATCGCGTTCGTCTACCAGGTTTGCGCCTATCTGCCGGCGATCGGCCTGCTTGCGGTATTCCTGCCCAAGCTGCCGCGGCACGCGCGTTAACATATCCTGACTTGCTGCAACGCGGCTTCATACATCGTTAGGAAATGCGGCGACGGCGTCGCATTTGGCGCTGCATTTTTGCAACGCTCGCGACGCCCGCGCGTGCGAGTTGAGAAAAATCAACCTTAAAAATTAGGGTTAAGTGGCGCTTAAGCATTTGCTGGCATCGTCCGGGCCGTGAGTTTCCAGAACGTGAGGCGCCGTATTGCCTCACCGGCCAAAAGGACGAAGCCAATGCGTAGCGTTAAGTCTCTCCTTGCCGCGGGTGCGGCAACCCTGATCTCCTCGATGGCGTTCGCCGCCGACATGCCGATCGCGGCGCCCCCTCCGATGTACGCGCCCCCGGCTCCGCCCGCCGACTTCGGTGGCTGGTACCTGCGCGGCGACGTCGGCTTCAGCAATCAGAAGACGAGCGATCTCCACTACGGTCGCGAGTCCGCCTATTCGCAGCTCACCTCGTTCAATCAGCAGTCGTCGTTCGACACCGCCGGCATCTTTGGCCTCGGCGCGGGTTACCGGTTCAACAATTGGTTCCGCGCGGACGTGACCGGGCAGTATCGCGGCAATTCGAATTTCAAGGGAACGGATCGTTTCACCGGAACCGCGGGCGGCGTGCCCTACAGCGGGATCGATAATTACAGCGCATCCAAGTCCGAATGGCTGGTCTTGGCGAACGCGTATGTCGACCTGGGCACCTGGTGGTGCATCACGCCGTTCATCGGTGCCGGCGTTGGCGGCGCACGCGTCTCCATCTCGAACTTTACCGATACCGGCATCAACGATCTTGCGTTCTCGACGGCGAGCTTCTCGAGCGCACCAGCCGGTTCGAAGTGGAACCTGGCGTGGGCTGCCCATGCGGGTCTCGCGTACAAGGTCAATCCCAACCTCGTTCTCGAACTGGCCTACAGCTATGTCGATATGGGTGAGGGGCAAACCGGTGTCTTGTCGACCTACACCGGGGCAACCACCGGCAACGTTTTCAAGTTCAAGGACATTACCTCGCACGACCTGAAGCTCGGCGTGCGCTGGAATCTCGACAGCCCGCCGGCCTACATGCCGCCGCTCGTCACCAAGGGCTGATCGTCAGCCTCATCGCTTAATCTCTCTTAACGGCGCGGGATCATCCCGCGCCGTTTTGCTTTGCGTATTTTTCATGGCGGGCGGCGACGAAAGCCTCCGGCGCAACCATTGGTTAAGGTTAACGGGCCATGATCACGAGCGAAAGTTCGAGTTCGATGGAGCGTTCGATGCGTAGGCTTTTGTTGGCGGTGGCGATGTTGGGGACGGTCTCTGCGGCGCACGCGGCCGATCTCTCCGATCTTCCCATCCTCCGAGGCAGCTTCACCGACGGGCTGTCAAAGACGTCCCACAACTGGGACGGTTTTTATGTTGGCGGCCAGTTCGGGTTTGCCACGACCGATGTTGATTTCAGTCATGCTCCGAAGACGATGACCGACTTCATGCTTCGCAACAGCATCCTTGAGGCGCCAGTCGGCGGCTGGTCGCTGCTGCCGAGTAACCACGTGCAGTCGACCGGGTTTGGCGCCTATGTCGGCCGCAATTGGCAGCTCTACGATGCAGTGTTCGGCGTCGAGGCCAATTACAGCTACATGAAGAATATATCGAGCTCGGCAAGTGATTCCATGACACGCATTCTCGACGGTGAGACGGCGCCAACGGGCCATACCTATACCTACGTCACTTCACTCGGTGGTGGTGCTGCGCTAAAGCTGAAGGATTACGCCACCTTCCGCGGTCGGGTCGGTTGGGACGGCGGCGACTTCATGCCCTATGCCTTCGCCGGTCTGGCGATTGGGCGCGCTGAAGTTTCGCGATTCGCGACGGTGTCCTACATCAAGCATGACGACTATGACGAGTCGATTGTCCTGGGCGGTGTTACGGCGACGATCCATCGACAGGACACGATTGACACGGGTACGTTTAACAAGACTGAGCTGCGCACCAACAGCTTCATGTACGGATGGACGGCCGGTATCGGTGTCGAGTACGCGATCTGCAACAACATCCTGGTTCGCGGCGAATGGGAGCATGTCGGCTTCTCGGACGTGAAGGACATCACTGTCGGCCTGAATAACTTCCGCGTCGGCATTGGCTACCAGTTCTGAGTCGCCCGCTTCCTGTTGACAGATTCCTTCCGTCCTGATGCTCTGTCGCCGAATGCGCGGGGGCACCGATGCGGATCTACGGCGATAGCAATTCCGGCAATTGTCTGAAGGTGAAGTGGGTCTGCGACAAGCTCGCGGTGCTCTACGAGTGGATCGAGATCGACACCCGCAAGGGCGAGACCCGTACGCCGCAATTCCTCCAGATGAACGGTGCCGGCCAGGTGCCCACCGTCGCTTTCGACGACGGTCGCACGCTGGCGCAGTCCAATGCCATCATCCGCTATCTCGCGCGCGACAGTGCGCTCATTCCGGGCGACGCCTTCACTGCCGCCAAGATGGACGAATGGCTGTTCTGGGAACAATACAGCCACGAGCCCTATATCGCGGTGTGCCGCTTCCAGCTCGTCTATCTCGGCAAGGACGCCTCCGAGCTCGATCCTGAAAAGGTCAAGCGCGGCTACGCGGCGCTCGATCGCATGGAGCAGCATCTGGCGGCAAACCGCTTCTTCGCCGGTGATGACGTTTCGCTTGCCGACGTCTCGCTGCTTGCCTATACGCGCGTCGCGCATGAAGGCGGCTTCGATCTCGGTCGCTATGCCGCCATCCGCCGCTGGATCGGCGAAGCCGAGACCTTTCTCGGGCTACCCAAGGTGCGTTAGGCGCGCTTGAGGCAGGAGTAACTTTATGAACGCCGAATCTGTCTCCATTCGTCCCGCGCGCCGCGAAGATGTTGCTGCGATCGTGACGATGCTCGCCGACGATCATCTCGGGAGCGCACGCGAGCGCGTGGAAGACCCGTTGCATGCGTCCTATTACGAGGCATTCGCGCGGGTCGAGCGCGATCAAAATATCCAGCTTGTGGTTGTCGAGAGTGAGGGCAGGGTGGTCGGCTGCCTGCAGCTCGCGATCCTGCCGGGTCTCAGCTCGCAAGGCGGCTTGCGCGGTCTGCTCGAAGACGTCCGCGTCGCTTCCGATTGCCGCAGCCGCGGCATCGGCGAGCAATTGGTGCAATGGGCGGTGACGGAAGCGAAAGCGCGCGGTTGCAATCTCGTCGAACTGCTGACGCATCAGACGCGAACAGATGCGCAGCGCTTCTACAAGCGGCTTGGGTTCACGGCGAGTCACGTCGGCATGACTGTCCGCTTTTGACGCAGCACGCTATGAGCCTTGCGCGATCAGCGAAATCGGATCGCGCGTACGTTCATATTAAGAGCTGATAAACCACCGTCACGGCGTTCACGTTGGTGAAGGAACGAACGGTGCTACGGGACGTCGAAACCGGGCTCGATCGGTTCGGGGATTTCGATGACAAGCTATTCGATGATCAAGGTCGGCAACGACTACGTCGTGCAGGCCAATGACAAATGCATTTTGAAAGTCGGCAGCCGCCGCCGCGCCGCGCAATTGATCAGCGATGCCACGGGCTTGCTGAACGCGCTGGCGGTGGTCGATTCCCCCAAGATCGCACCGGAGGCGCCATCACCCGCGCGTGAGGCGCCGGAACTTCCTTGACTGGTCTTCCCGATTCCCGTATCAGCCGCGGCGGGACACCTCCCCCCAACGGGAGGCTTACTATCTGGAAGGGTAGACGATGACTGTAGCGAAGCCCGCTTCGCGGCCGAACATGCCGCATTTTTCCTCCGGCCCCTGCGCCAAGCGCCCCGGATGGAATGCCCAAAATCTCAAGGACGCAGCGCTCGGCCGTTCGCATCGCGCGAAGGTCGGCAAGACCAAGCTCAAGCTAGCGATCGATTTGACGCGCGAAGTGCTCGAAGTGCCCGCTGATTATCGCATCGGCATCGTGCCGGCCTCCGATACCGGCGCGGTCGAGATGGCGCTGTGGTCGATGCTGGGTGCGCGGCCCGTCACCACGCTCGCCTGGGAATCCTTTGGCGAGGGCTGGGTCAGCGACATCGTCAAGGAATTGAAGCTCAAGGACGTCACCAAGCTCAACGCGGCTTACGGTGAGATCCCCGACCTCTCCAAGGTCGATCCGAAGTCCGACGTCGTCTTCACCTGGAACGGCACCACCTCGGGCGTGCGCGTGCCGAACGCCGACTGGATCAGCGCGACCCGCGAAGGCCTGACCATCTGCGACGCCACCTCGGCCGCGTTCGCGCAACCCCTCGACTGGGCCAAGCTCGACGTCGTCACCTTCTCCTGGCAGAAGGCGCTCGGCGGCGAAGCCGCGCATGGCATGCTGATCCTGTCGCCCCGCGCGGTGGAGCGGCTCGAAACCTACAAGCCGGCCTGGCCGCTGCCGAAGATTTTCCGCATGACCAAGGGCGGCAAGATCAACGAAGGCATTTTCGTCGGCGAGACCATCAACACGCCGTCGATGCTCTGCGTCGAGGATTATCTCGACGCACTGAACTGGGCCAAGTCGATCGGCGGCCTGAAGGCGTTGATCGCGCGCGCCGACGCCAACACCAAGGTGCTCGCCGACTGGAAGGCTAAGACGCCCTGGATCGACTTCCTCGCCAAGGACGCCGCAATCCGCTCCAACACTTCGGTGTGCCTGAAGTTCACCGATCCCGCGATCACCTCACTCTCCGAGGACGCGCAGGCCGAGTTCAGCAAGAAGCTGGTGGCGCTGGTCGAGAAAGAGGGCGCGGGCTACGACTTCGCCTACTATCGCGATGCGCCCGCCGGCCTGCGTATCTGGTGCGGCGCCACCGTCGAGGCCAGTGATGTCGCGCTGCTGACCCAGTGGATCGACTGGGCCTTCGCCGAGACCAAGGCCGCGCTCGCCAAGGCGGCGTAGTTTTTACCTCTCCCCGTTCTTACGGGGAGAGGTCGGGTCGCGCAGCGATCCGGGTGAGGGGCTCTCTCCGCGAGCACCTCGCCTGTGGCTGCCCCTCACCCCGACCCTCTCCCCGTAAGAACGGGGAGAGGGAGAGCAAAGAGCTTCCGAGCAATTCCCCATTCCGGCCCTCAGGCCGATCTCCCTCTAGGGACGGCGAAGGACACATCTCCATGACCAAACCCAAAGTTCTCATTTCCGACGCGCTCTCTCCCGCTGCCGTGCAGATCTTCAAAGACCGCGGCGTCGAGGTCGACTTCCAGCCCAATCTCGGCAAGGACAAGGACAAGCTCGCCGAGATCATCGGCAATTACGACGGCCTCGCGATCCGCTCCGCGACCAAGGCGACCGCGAAGATCCTCGAGAAGGCGACCAACCTCAAGGTGATCGGCCGCGCCGGCATCGGCGTCGACAACGTCGAGATTCCTGCCGCCACGGCCAAGGGTATCATCGTGATGAACACGCCGTTCGGCAATTCGATCACGACCGCCGAGCACGCCATCACCCTGATGCTGGCGCTGGCGCGCGAGATTCCGCAGGCGGACGCTTCGACCCAGGCCGGCAAGTGGGAGAAGAACCGCTTCATGGGCGTCGAGATCACCGGCAAGGTGCTCGGAGTCGTCGGCTGCGGCAACATCGGCTCGATCGTCGCCGACCGCGCGCTCGGCCTGCGCATGAAGGTGATCGCGTTCGATCCGTTCCTGTCGCCGGAGCGCGCCAGGGACATCGGCGTCGAGAAGGTCGAGCTCGACGACCTCTTCAAGCGCGCCGACTTCATCACCCTGCACACCCCGCTCACCGAGAAGACCAGGAACATCATCGACGCAGCCGCGATCGCCAAGATGAAGAAGGGCGTGCGCCTGATCAACTGCGCCCGCGGCGGTCTCGTCGACGAGCAGGCCGTGGTCAACGCTTTGAATTCCAAGCACATCGCCGGCGCCGCTTTCGACGTCTTTGTCGAGGAGCCCGCCACCGCGAATGTGCTGTTCGGTCATCCCAACGTGATCTGCACGCCGCATCTCGGCGCGTCCACCACCGAGGCGCAGGAGAACGTCGCGCTCCAGGTTGCCGAGCAGATGTCGGATTACCTGCTCACCGGCGCGATCTCGAATGCCGTCAACTTCCCCTCGATCACGGCGGAAGAGGCGCCGAAGCTGAAGCCGTTCATCGCGCTCGCTGAAAAGCTCGGTTCGTTCGCGGGACAGCTCACCGAGAGCGGCATCCTCAAGGTCGAGATCACCTATGAGGGCCACGTGGCCGAGATGAAGATCAAGGCGATCACCTCCGCCGTGCTGTCGGGCCTGCTGCGGCCGATGCTGGGTGAGGTCAACGTCGTCTCCGCGCCCGTCGTCGCCAAGGAGCGCGGCATGGTGGTGGACGAGATCGTCCGCGCCGCCCAGAGTGACTATGAAAGCCTGATCACCGTCACCGTCACCACCGAGCGGCAGGAGCGGTCGGTCTCGGGCACGGTCTATGCCGACGGCAAGCCGCGCCTGGTCGACATCAAGGGCATCCGCGTCGACGCTGAATTTGGCAAGTCGATGATCTACGTGACCAACGAGGACAAGCCGGGTTTCATAGGCAAGTTCGCGAGCCTGCTCGGCGATGCCAAGATCAACATCGCGACCTTCCATCTTGGCCGCGTTGCGCCGGGCTCCGATGCCATCGCGCTGATCGAGGTCGACGGCGCGGTGCCGGCCGATCTGCTTGCCAAGGTGCAGGCTCTGCCGCAGGTCAAGCAGGTCAAGGCGCTGACGTTCTGATCCGCCGACATATTCCGACCCGCGGAACAACGCCGCCCTCTCGCGAGGGCGGCGTTTTTATTTCTCCCGCGACCGCCGGACATTGTGTACCAATGGCGCCGAGAAACCTCGACCGATGCTCCGGTCAAAATCGTTCGAAAGGGAGAAAACAATGCGTGAAGCCGTCATCGTTTCCTATGCACGCACGGGCCTCGCGAAATCCGGCCGCGGCGGGTTCAACATCACCCCGCCGATGTCGCTCGCGGCCCACGCCATTCACCACGCAGTCGACCGCGCCGGCGTCGAGAAGGACTATGTCGAGGATTGCTATCTCGGCAATTGCGCTCATGGCGCGCCGAACATCGGCCGCCAGGCCGCGCTGCTGGCGGGAATGCCGAAATCGACCGGGGGCGTCTCGGTGAACCGGTTCTGCTCGTCCGGTCTCCAGACCATCGCGATGGCCGCCAACTCGATCCGCTCGGACGGTTCCGACTGCATCGTCGCAGGCGGCGTCGAGAGCATCTCGATGCCGGGCGGCGGCACGCCGAAGGAATCGATCGATCCCGAACTGCTCAAGACGGCACCGGCGATCTTCATGGCGATGATTGACACCGCCGATATCGTCGCCGAGCGCTACAATCTCAGCCGTGAATATCAGGACGAGTATTCGCTGGAGTCGCAGCGCCGCATGGCCGCCGCGCAGCAGGCCGGCAAGTTCAAGGACGAGATCGTCCCGATGAAGACTAAGATGAAGGTGGTCGACAAGGCGACCAAGGCCGAGTCGATCGTCGATTACGTCGTCGACCGCGACGAGTGCAACCGGCCCGAGACCACGCTGGAAGGTCTCGCCAAGCTCGAGCCCGTCAGGGGCCCCGGCAAGTTCGTCACGGCCGGCAACGCCAGCCAGCTGTCGGACGGCGCCGCGGCCGTGGTGCTGATGGAAGCCAAGGACGCGGAGAAGCGCGGCCTCAATCCCATGGGCCGCTTCGTCGCCTGGGCGGCCGCGGGTTGCGAGCCGGACGAGATGGGCATCGGCCCGATCTTTGCCGTGCCGAAGCTGTTGAAGCGTCATGGCCTGAAGATCGACGACATCGATCTCTGGGAGCTCAATGAAGCCTTCGCCAGCCAGTGTCTCTATTCGCGCGACAAGCTCGGCATCGATCCCGCCAAGTACAATGTCAACGGCGGATCGATCGCGATCGGCCATCCGTTCGGCATGACCGGCGCGCGGCTCACCGGCCACATCCTCCAGGAGGGCAAGCGCCGCAAGGCGAAGTGGGGCGTCGTGACGATGTGCATCGGCGGCGGCCAGGGCGGCGCGGGACTGTTCGAAATCTACAGCTGAGATCGAGCCTCATGAATGCGGAAGGCACGGCGTCGCAAGCGCCGTGCCTTGTTGTTTGAGCACCAGGTCAGGCGTGTACTCTTTGGGTCATCGGTTTTGTGGGATGAAGCGGCTGAAGGATGGTAGTC
The DNA here is from genome assembly GCF_023073215.1 of Bradyrhizobium sp. 35. Taxonomy (NCBI): domain Bacteria; kingdom Pseudomonadati; phylum Pseudomonadota; class Alphaproteobacteria; order Hyphomicrobiales; family Nitrobacteraceae; genus Bradyrhizobium; species Bradyrhizobium sp. 35. Next base: position 377,918 of record NZ_JADPJC010000113.1, on the reverse strand, counting down.
TAAGACAAAGCTTGATGATGAGGGGAAGCGCGAGGACCGGGATGACGCACGCAGCGACATAATCTTCCGCCAGCGACGGCAGACCGAAGCTCGCCGCTGCCCACACGAGCGTGACGTTGCGGTTTCCGCTCACGAGACCGATGGTACCGGCGGTTTGCCACCCCTGTCTCGCGAACGTCATGGCAGCGAGGACGCACAGACCGAAATTGAACACGATCGCCGCGGCGAGCATCACGTCGAAACGCAGGGCGTTGCTGGTCCATTGCGCCCGTATGCCTTGCGAGGTGGCAAGCCCCACGATCATGAGCCCGACAACGGCGATCCCGGTGGCGGCGCTTTGATCGGGCAGAACAGGAATCACATGACGACGAAACCTCATGGCTAAGAAGGCCACCAGGCCTGCAGCGCCGATAATGCTGAAGAGCCGGATCGCCAGCCTGCCCATGTCGAATGCAATTCCAAGTCCGAGCACCGTGGCAAAACTCGGAATCGAGATCGGCGTGAGCAAGGTCAGTGCGATGGAAACGAGCAGTGCGAGACGTGGTCGCAAACCGAGCATTCCGGCGATCGCAGCGGCGCTTCCGACCGGCGGCGCCAGCAATGAAAGCAGAACGCCGGCCCGCAGCGCAGGATCAAGCGGAGCAAAGGACAGCAGAATCGCAGCAGCGAATGGCAGCACCAGGCCAACCCAGGCAAGCACCACGCCCATCAGGAGCGGACGAATGCTGGCTTCAGAGGGGGCAAGACCCGCCGTAAGAAACGAGCCCAGCGTCAGAAGAAATGCCGAAAAAGGCAAAAGATCGTAGCCGAGATGAGCGAAGGGAGTGATCACCAGCCCTGCGCAAAGCGAGATCACCAGGAGCATGGGTCCTTGTCCGCCAAGCGTGGACAATATCCGGCCAACGTACATATCAGCTCCTCTGGACTTACGCATCAACGACGATGCGTCTTCAGATTTCAGTCATGTCGGCCGCCATTGCGAACGTCAGAAGAATCCGGCGCTCAAATCCAGGCCGTAGGTTCGTGAGAGCACGAACACAAAGGCGCACGCTGCGCACAACAGGAGGGCGTGCTTCGCCAATTCGGCACCGATGACCGAGAGGACCGTGCGGGAAATCGTGCGTATGATTGCTGGCATGTTGCCTCCTGGTTTTTCAAATCCCATGAACCGGCTGCATGTGGCGGCCGTCAGTCGGTGTGCGAAGCGAGGATCAGGGGCGGATCACCTGGCTCGGTCGACGCGCGCTGAATCAGGATCGCGCCGATCACGTGAACGAGGCCGAATCCCAGCAGAACGAGGATCATCAGGCGCGTCTCGCCGCCTGTTCGCTTTCTGTCGTGCGATGCCGGAGATCTGGCCCGAATTGGAGACGCAGCACGGTTGTGATTGTTCACGATTGTCCTCATATGCTTTGCTGTCGCTCGTCCCGATCGCCTACGGCGCCGGCGGGTTCGAAATGTAGTGGGTAACGAAATCGTCGGAGGCGAGGTTGGCTTGGCGCTCTCGGGGCGCCTTGCTCATTGCCGCGAAGGCAATCACCAGCGCCAGGAGCGAGCCATAGAAGGCGACCACTCCAAGTCTCCACATCGCAACCAATCGCTGTTCTTGGTCGGACGCGAGAAACCTCTGCGATTGTCTTCCCTGCTGTGCGATGTCGGTCAATGCGACCTCCTGTTTGATGGCTGTTGTGATGCCGGCGTGCGATCAGTCGCCTCCGAAAAGGAGCGGTGCGACGGGCGGCGCCGACTGCGAAGCGGCCCTGAGTGTCGGGTGTGCAAAGGTCGTCAACGCTGCGTCGAATCCGGCGAGAACCACGAACAAGCCAACGACGATCATGATGAGGTGATGCGCGCGCACGCTGACTTCCGGATGAAATTGCTCCGCGTCGATCAACCAACCGGCATCTCGTCGCGATGCGATCTGAACCCACTGTCGTCGTCGCCGGCGTCACTCGGCCGTCACTGCAGCGTTAATATTGTTCGCTAAGGCGGCAATTCGTGTAGGATGTATATCCGTGAGCGCATCTGCTTATTTTTGAGGCGGAATGACCGAAACTGCACCCGCGCCCAGCCCAAGTTTTACTCTCGCACTTCTTGGACGTTTTGAACTGATCGGGCCGGACGGTGCCGTCAGCTTACCGAACAAGAAGCTCGCGGGATTGCTGGCCTATCTGGCCTACACGGCACCTCAGCCTCAGCACCGCGAAAAACTCTCGACCTTGCTGTGGGGATCGCACTTCGAAGCGCAGGCGAAGCAAAACCTGCGACAGGCCCTGTTCAAGCTGCGTCAAGTTCTTGGTCAGAGTGCTCTCAGGAGTGACGGCGAATTCATTTCGTTGAATGCCGTTGTGATCACCTGCGATGTGCCGCAATTCGAGCGGCTTGTCAGAAAGGGCAGCCGTGACGCGCTGACCGCGGCGGCAGATCTCTATCGCGGGCGCCTCGTCGATGACATCGCGGTCAACGCTGAGGGCTGGAGCGAGTGGGTGGCCGGCGAACGCGAGCGGTTATCGGAGCTGGCTGTCGGCGCGATGGTAGCGCTCGGCGACCAGGAACTGTCCGACGGACGTGCCGGCGATGCCCTGCTCGCCGGCCAGCGCGCCAATGCACTCAACAGCATGCGCGAGGATGCGCACCGCCTGATCATGCGCGCGTTGTCCGCGGCCGGCCGCAACGCCGAGGCGCTCAAATATTATCAGGCCGTCGTTGCCTTTCTGAAGCAAGAGCTCGGCACCGCGCCCGATGCCACAACCAGCGCGCTGGCTGCGGAATTGCGCAAGGTCCAGGAGCAGAAGATCGTTCTGCCGGCAGCGGAGCCGACGGCAGACCTTTCGCACCAGGCGGAGCACGTGTTCGGCAACGACAGGCCCTCCGTGGCGGTGCTTCCGTTCCGCAACATGGGTGATGAAACCGAACAGGACTACTTCGCCGATGGCGTCACTGCAGACATCATCACCGCTCTATCGCGCTTTCGCGAGCTGGTGGTGATCGCGGCCGGATCGAGCTTTGCCCTTCGGGACAAGGGAATGACCAGCCGGCAGATTGCGCAGCAACTCGGTGCGCAATACGTCCTGAGCGGTCATATTCGCAAGGCGGGCAACCGCATTCGCGTCTCGGCCGAGCTCACTCATACCGGAAGCGAGGCCCAGGTCTGGTCCAATCGCTACGATCGCCCCCTGGTCGACATCTTCGACCTGCAGGACGACGTCAGCAGCAGTGTTGCCGCAGTCGTCGATCCCGCCGTTCGTAGCGCCGAGATCGAACGCGCACGCCGCAAGCCGCCAACTGATCTTTCGGCCTATGATCTGTATTTGCGCGGCCTTCATCATTTATGGGGCGGCACCCGCGAAGGTATCGTCAAGGCCATCGATCTGCTTCGGCGGTCTCTGAGCCTCGATCAGGAGCGAACGGCGACGCTGGCGGCGCTGGCTTGGGGACTCGTGATGGCTCCGCCGCTCGGCGCCAACATGTCTGCGGATGCCGCGTCCGAGGCGGTCGGTCTGGCGCGCCGCGCCGTCGAGCAGGATAGTGGGGACGCTTTCGCCCACGCTGTCTATGGCTTCACGCTGTTTGGGCCCGCCGGCGACAACGATCAGGGGCGCATTCACGCCAGCGAAGCCGCAAGGCTCAATCCGAGTTCGGCTTTCGCATGGGGTGTACTCGGAATGATCGACAGCATGGGAGGCGATTATGCCAACGCACTCGCATGCCTGCATCGGTCTCTCGTCCTCAGCCCCGAGGACAGCATGCTCCATATGTGGATGACGGGACTGACCGCGTCCTACTTTGCCCTCGGGCAGTACGAGGAGGGCGTTGCCTGGGCGCGCAAGTCGGTTCGGCACAATCCGAGCAACGGCACCGGACATCGCATGCTCGCGGCCAACCTGGTCGGGGTCGGCCGGCTGGAGGAAGCCCGCGAGGTCACCCGGGTTCGCGATGCGGCACAAAAAACGACGATCCGCGATCTGCGCGCCATGCGCTTTTTCAAGCAGCACGAGGCGCTTGAACGCTACCTTTCGGCCCAGCAGATCGCCGGCGTGGCCGACTGAGCCTCAAGCGCCGAGTGCAACGAGCAGCGTGCGCACGGTCATGAAGACCAGGATGACCGAGCCGACGGTCCACAGCATTGCGCGAATGTCGTGAATTTGCCCGGTGAGATAGGCGAGAAAATGCAGCAGGCGTGAGGCAACGTAGCCGTAGAGCAGGCATTGCGCGAGAAGCAGCGACGGCTTTGTGAGAACATAAAGAAAGCCCGCGGCCAGGAAATACGGCAGGCTCTCGAGATCGTTCATCTGGATCCGGCGGATCCGCTCCACATCTTCGTTGGGAAGAAGCTGCGCCGGATCGGGTGCGGGATTCAGTGGTGTCTTCTTGATGTCCTCCGGCGAACGGTAGCCGCCCTGGGCCCTCACCATCCGGACCACGGTGAGCCACGACATCGCCACGGCCTTGAGGATGATCAAGCTGGCGGCAACGACATAGGTGGCGAAGAGGGGATCGTGAAGATTGATTCCGTCCAATTTGGTACCCCGCTCCGGCAGGGCCATACTACATGTCCGAGCGGGTTGCGCCACTACGTAAAGGCAGCCGCCAGTCCAGTCCCAGCCTGATCTCGCCTTATGCCTTCGCCAGCGCCGATCGGCCATCCGTTCGGCATGACCGGCGCGCGGCTCACCGGCCACATCCTCCAGGAAGGCAAGCGCCGCAAGGCGAAGTGGGGCGTCGTGACGATGTGCATCGGCGGCGGCCAGGGCGGCGCGGGACTGTTCGAAATCTACAGCTGAGATCGAGCCTCATGAATGCGGAAGGCACGGCGTCGCAAGCGCCGTGCCTTTTGCTTTCTGGCGTGTGCTTGGGGATACGCCCGCGGCAACTCAACCGTTCTTCTCGGGCGCGACAGGTCGGAACACCCACTCGCGCCAGACCACCAGCAACGCCGACATGATCACCGGGCCGAGAAACAAGCCCAGAAGGCCGAAGGCAGCCAAGCCTCCGAAGATCCCGACAAACGCGAACAGAAACGGCAGCCGCGCCGAGTCGCCGACCAGGGTCGGCCAGACGAAATGATCGCCGGCCAACATGACGATCGCGCCCCAGAAGAAGACGCCCGCGGCTGCGAAGCCGCTGCCTCCGCCAGAGACCAGCACCACCGCCGCAGCGGTGAAAGCGAGCCAGGCGCCGAACGGAAGCATGGCGAAGGCCGTGGTCAATATTGTGAATACGATGGCATGCGGCACGCCCGCGACGAAATAGGCCACGCCGATCAATAATCCCTCGCCTGCGGCGACCAGCACCGTACCGTTCACGGTGCCGCGGATCGCATCGACCATTTGCTCGGCGAGACCCTCTCCCGCCTCACCGAAAAGCCGATCGCAAGTTTCCAGCACGCGGTCCGAGATCGACCGGCCGTTGCGCAGCAAGACGAACAAGGCGATCAGCGAAAAGAACAGAAGAAACAGGCGATGAAGCAGCTGTCCGCCGAACGTTCGAAACAGTTCCGATGCGTTGTCTGCGTTGACGCTTTTCAGCCATGCGGTCGCGGCTTTGGGATCGGAAAGATTGCTGCGCCACCACTGCTCGATGCTCTCTGCGGCGATCGGAAGGCGGGCGAGCCAATCAGGCACTTCGATCCCGCTCTCTCCGGCCTGTTTCATCCAGCCCACGAGCAGATCGCCTTGCTGCGCGATCTGATAGACGGCAAGCGACATCGGCGTAAACAGGATGAGGGCGACGACGAGCGTGAAGACCAGCGGGGCCAGGCTGGAGCGGCCGGAGGTCACGCGTGCCGCAAACTTGGTGTAGAGCGGCCACAGGCTGGTTGCGAGTATCGCGGCCCAGATCACCGCGGGCAGAAAGCCCGCCGCCGTCCACAACGCGAGTGCGACCAGCGCAAGGGCAAGCACGACTCGGGCGTTCATGCGCGCGCCTGCGCCGGTAGGCAGCGGCTTTCGCTCAGTCGTGGTCGGGCCTCTGTCGCTCCGCACCGCCTCGCTCCGCTTGGGCGGACGCTGCTTCGATGCCACGGATTTCGCTCGTTCGGTCATTTGAAGTCGCTGGAGTGCGGAGCTGCAGTGTCGAACTGATCAGCAGGAGAAACGCTGGGTCCAGGCTTCAAGCCGCAACGAGGGGCTTCGGTTCCGCTCGGGAAGAAGTCGCAATGAGCTGGCGCCCTTCGCGGGGCGCGGCTCGGCCGAAGCCGCCCGTGCACCGCGGGCAGGAAATCGCGTTCGCCGCTTACGCCTGCGCCAGTGCCGGTGCGAACACCACCTCGATCAGCGAGCCGGAGTTCGCCGCGCTCTTGATGTTGAAGCGGGCGCGGTTGGCTTCGACCAGGGCCTTGGTCAGCGACAAGCTCAGCGCCGAACTGTCTTCGGCGTCGCCGGGCGGCGGCGTGCGGAACGGCTCCATCGCGGCGGCGACTTCGCGCTCGCTGAGGCCGTGACCGGTGTCGCGGATGCGAAGTGCGACCTCGCCGCGGTCGGTGAGCGCGGTCGAGACGATGACCTGGCCGCCGGCGCTGGCGAGCCGGATCGAGTTCGAGATCAGGTTCATGGTGATCTGCCGCATCGCGCGCGCATCCGCGCTCACCTGCGGCAGGGCATGGCCGAGCGAGGTGCGGATGATGATGCGCTCGCGATTGGCCTGCGGCTGCATCACCACCACGCAGGCCTCGACGAGATCGTTGAGGTTGAGGTTGGCGAAGTTGAGGTCGAGCTTGCCGGTCTCGATCCGCGACAGCTCGAGCAGGTCGTCGATGATGGCGATGACGCGCTCGCCGGAGGCGCGGATGTCCTTCATGTACTCGCCGTAGCGCTCGTTGCCGAGCGTGCCGAAGCGTTCCGAGATCATCACCTCCGAGAAGCCGATGATGGCGTTCAGCGGCGTGCGGATCTCGTGACTGATCCGCGCCAGCATGTCGGCCTTGGCATTGGCCGCGCCGTCGACCAGACGTCGCGCCTGCGTCAGCTCGCTCTCGCCCTGCTTGCTGTGCGAGAGATCGCGGAACACGGCGAAGAAGTTCGGGCCGTCGGGCCGGGTGCGGCCCATGATCATCGCGAGCGGAATGACGCCGCCCTTCTTCTCGCGCCCCAGCACCTCGCGGCCGTGGTCGAGCAGGCTCGCGATGTCCTGGCTCTTGAGGTTTTCCAGATAGTCGATCACGACATGCTGGCTCTCCGGCGCGAACAGCGTCACCAGATTCTGCTGCATCAGCGTCTCGCCGTCATAGCCGAACAGCGCCTCGGCGCTGCGGTTGCAGGCGTGGATGTTGCCTTCGGCATCGAACATCACGATGCCCTCGGCCGTGGTGTCGAGGATCGCGGCGAGATCTTCCGCGGCCGCCTCGCCGGCGTCGGGCTCCGGCGCGGTGGGGAAGGTCTCGGGGACAATGGTCTCGGCGGTGACGGTCTCGGCGATGACGGGCGCAGCCTGCGGCAGCGCGCAGATCAGCGCATGCGCGCTCTCGCCGTCCCAGTCGATCGCGTGCAGATGCGCCTCGGTGGTCGGCAGCGGCGCTTCGCCATTGGCGAGCGTCGCGCTGATCGTGACAGGCGTGCCGGCTTGCGACGTGCTGCTGGCCGCGGACACGCCCGGCTCGACATAGAGCGCATCCAGCCCGCCGGCATTCTCCAGTGCGCTCAGGCTGGCATAGCCCATGCGCGCGAGAAACGCGGGGTTGGCGTAGAGCAGGCGGTCGAGCCGGTAGATCAGGATGCCGGTCGGCAGCAGGTCGAGCAGCGCGCGGTCGCGCGGGCTGTGGCCGTGCGCGGGCGGCGCGGGCGCGGTCAGCCATTCGGCCGGCGCGTGCGGCGTCTCAGGCTCGGGCTCCGGCGTCGCCGCCTCAGGCGTGATCTCGGCATCCGGCGGCTCGGACGATGCCGCGATGGTTTCCTTGTCGCGTTCGAGGCGCTCGGACAATTGGCGGGCGAGCTCGTTGAACGCGCTGTTCTCGACCGGCGTCAGCGTCGGCGATCGCGTGTCGCCGGGCGCTCGGAACGGCAGGACATTGGGAGGCGTTTCCACTGGCGGTTCCGGATCGGTTGGATGTGAATTCGCGTCGGGTGTGGGTTCGGGCAGTTCAGCTTCAGGCTCAGGTGCGGGCGGCTCGATCGGCGGAGGCGGCGGCTCTGGCTCGGGCTCCGGCTCGACCACATTGGCGGACAGGCTTTGCGGCGCCGCCGGTTCGGCCAAAAGCTCAAAACGCCTGAGCGCATCGAGCCGGTTGAGGCCGTCGAGATCGCGGCAGACGCCAAATCCCCTGAAGCCCGCGAAATTGCGCTCGCCGTCATAAACCGGAAGTCCGGCAAGCTCGACCGGCAGATGCTCGCCGCCATCGGCCGGCCAGTTCACGGTGATCCCGGCCCAGGTGTCCTTGCTCGCAAGCGCCTGCGCCACGCGGCTCTCAGGATCGAGCGCGAAGGCGTCGGCGATCTCGCGCCAGGGGCGGTCGAAGCCGGCGGCGGTGCGCGCACCGATCAGGTGGATGAATTCGTCGGACAGAAGCACAAAGCGGCCCTCTGCATCCGCCTTCCAGAGGAAGCGCAGCGGATGCTGACGCGGTGCGGGCGGCTCTTCGTGGCCCGACGGCGGCTCGACCATGCCGGTTACGGTCGGCGCGGCCTGCGGCGACACCATGGCTTCGGCCGAGTTTTCAACCGGAGTCTTCGGTTCGACCTCGGCGCGCGCTTCGGCCGCTTGCTCGACGGCTTGCTGGATCGAGACGATCTCGGTCGCCGGCTCGCTTACGGGCGGTTCGTGCGCGATCGTTGCTTGCGGCGCGTCGACCGGCTCGGCGAAGGCGTCGAACAGCGCGATCTCTGATGGCGCCTCGTGCGACGGCGCCGCTTGCACATCCTGCGGTACGGCGGCTGGAGCAGCGGACGGCGCAGCCTCATGCTGAGCGATGTCTTCTCGGGCGATCTCTTCGCGCGCGACCTCTTCGGCGGCCTCGGACTCGACCTCATCAGTCGCAGCCGCCGCCTGCTGCACGGCAGGCTCGATCAGCGCGACCAGGCCGACATCGGCCCCGCTGCCGACCCGCTGCAGCACCATCTGGCCGATGCCGATCGGCGTCTCGGCGCGGCCAAGGCTGAGCGCATCGCTGCGCGCCTGTTCGAGGCCGCCCTCGGTGAGATCGCGGAAGCCGAGCAGGGTGCGGGCCGTTTCGCTGGCCCCGACGAACAGGCCGTCGGGTGCGAACGCCGCCATCGGCGTCTTGGCGCCGTCGACCAGACGAAGCAGCCGCTCGACCAGCGGCATGGTGCGCAAGCCGGGGTCCATCGCGGTGACCAGCACGGCGCGGCCGCCATCGGCGAAGTCGAGCCGGGCGCAGGCGCAGGTCATCAGAGTGCCCAACCGCGCGCCGAAGCCGCGCAGCCGTTCGAGCCGGATCGCGCCGTTCGGAGGCAGCCGGCCGGCAAGCCGGATGATCTGGCGGCGGTGGCTGTCGGCGGGCCCGAAGGTCTTGTCTGCGAGCGCCGTGGCATGGGCCGCGCCGAACAGTCTTGCCCCGACCGGATTGGCCCAGAGCACGCGCGTGCCGTCGATCGACCACAGCCAGACGGGCAGCGGCGAGGTCGCGTGCACGGCCAGCCGGGGATCGCCCACGCCTCGCAACTGGAAATCCGAACTCGTCATCCGACCGGCTTCGCGTCCCGCTTGTGCGCATCAGGCTGCCGGGAATGACAGCCTTAAGAAAGGGTTAGTATCGCCCGCAGGGCCGGGCAGGTCCACGGCCGAAGCCTATGCGCCAAGGCCTAAAGCCGCGATAACCTTAATGTCCCTGACCCCGCAAGCCGTAGCCCGTTCGCATCCCCATTCTTCGAGATCCCCGCGTCCGCAGATACCCATGCCGCCCAGCCTCATCCTGAGGAGATCGCGCAGCGGTCGTCTCAAAGGACGAGGCGCGCGCTCAGGCACCACCTGATTACCTCAACCACCGGTTCCCCATACCGGGAACCTCATCCTCCCCGCGATTAAATTTGCGCAATGCACCCCAAAACCCGTTGCGTTGCACAATGTTGACATCTTAGGCAGGCATGGTCTCCGCGCTGGGCGAGCCATCATTCGTTTTGTGTTTCCAGTCTTCGCACCCGTCACCCGGTTGGCCGGCGGGCGCGCCTGAAGGCTCACTCCGTTTTTTCATTAGTGTGAGGGACAAAGCATGACAGGTACGACTGATCCATTCTCCGCCTCCGTCATTCCGTTCGAGGTTCCGGAGCAGATGCGTGCGTTCGCCGAAAAGGGCGTGTCGCAGGCCCGCGAGAACTACGCCAAGTTCAAGGACGCCGCCGAAACCCACAACGGCACCGTCGAGGCCGTGTTCGCGTCCGCCCACAAGGGCGTCAGCGAATACACCGCCAAGCTGATGGAGTTCGCGAAGGCCAACACCAAGGCCCATCTCGACTTCACCCAGGAGCTGTTCAGCGTGAAGGCGCCGCAGGATGCGTTCGCGCTGTGGACCAACCATTCCAAGACGCAGCTCGAAACCTTCCAGGCCCAGGCCCGGGAGCTCGCCGAGATCACCCAGCGCGCGGCCACTGCCGCCGCCGAGCCGATCAAGGCCTCCGCCGCGAAGCTCTACCCCGCCGCCTGATCTGGCCGGGTCGTTTGAATTAAGAAACCCGGGCCTAGAGCCCGGGTTTTGCTTTGGAAATAACCTCGTTTGCGGGACGTTTTGAGGGTGTTGCGGCCTTGCCAAAAACGCCCGTTGCACCTAGTTTCCGCCTCCAGCCCCCCTCGGTGACCGGCCCTATCAAGGGCGCCCCTCGGGCGGCTCGCAAGGATGCAGTTGTAGCTCAGTTGGTTAGAGCGCCTGTCTGTGGAACAGGAGGTCGGTGGTTCGAGCCCACCCAACTGTACCAGCGGTGCAATTCTCAGACACCTTAAGCCCCGGCACATTTGCGTCTTGAGAAGACCGATGCAGATCCGACCGGGACAAAGATCACTATCGTTGCTCATTATCTTGAACGTTCAAGCGCGTCCGGGGCAGTCCGGGAGCCCAGTTTTGCTCAGCGATGGGCGAACCATCGCAGCGATGATAATCGGCAGTTACGCTCCTAGGGCAGGTGGCGGCATCAGCTTGGGCGGTGTTGACCCTCATACCTTGCATCAGACCACCCACGCGATTTCCGCTGAGTACATTCGCGAGTTGCAGTCATGACCTTCGATTTCGAAAATTCTACGTCACTTGATTGGATAGGAGCGCTTCCGGCCGCTCATGCAAAGACTATAGAAGCGATGCTCTCCAATGGAAACGAGCTTAGAGGAAATCGGTCAGAATTGGCTGTCCAGGGTCGGTCCCGAGAACACCTTCCCTTTTGGAGCAAGTAGCGGGTCGCATAGTTTTTTCCGTCGAGTGATGGAAGAGGTGCGCAAGTTCATTGCGGAGACCCCTCTTACAAGGACTTGCGCAAAAAAGATCGAGAGCCTCACTAACAAGCATAAGGTTGAAGTCGTAGGCGCCATAGCCGCTGGAATTGGCTCTGTCGTTGGTTTATCGGCAGTTGTCTTGGTTCCTGTGGTCGGCATTGCACTTGCAGTAGCTTGTCGGATCGGCGTGAACGCATATTGCGCCGTACCACAGCCTGCAAGCGAGGCGACAAGCGGACAGAGGGGCACATAGACAAAACGCCGCAATAGCAGATTGCCGCTTGAGACGTGGGGTTAGTCGACCTGCCAGGTTACCCATAACAGTGCACTAACCTCTCGATCCCAGGGCACTCGTTTTCTGTAATCCCAATTTCACGCACTGTAACCGGAATCTCTTTTGTTGCAGCGCGTTTAGGTTGCGCTTCCCCGTACGTTGCGGTTGGATGCACGGCTGGGGGAATAGAACATGCGAGTTTTGGGAATCGTAGCGCTTGGCGTCGCGCTATGTGGTTGCGCTTTTCAGCGCGCCGAAATCGCCCAAGATGCACGAACGCAAATGGTAGGCATGTCAAAGGAGCAGGTGCTCTCTTGTATGGGCGCACCGGCCAACAAAGCGGCCGAGGGCGCGACCGAGGTCTGGGGCTATGATTCCGGCAATGGCATGGAGGTCGCCAGCGTCAGCGGCGATCGGTACGGCGCCACCGCGGTCAGCTCACGTCGCTTTTGCAAGATCAATGTGGTGTTTGCCGGCGGCCAGGTCTCTTCAATGAACTACACCGGCCCAACTGGCGGTCTCCTAACTGCCGGGGAGCAGTGCGCTTACGCGGTGGACGCGTGTGTGAAGACGCGGCAATAGCCCAGGTCCTAATTTCACGCCCACGGACATCCGAACACCGAAGCGTTAATCTGCCAAGCCCCTTTCGGGGCGCCTTGGCGCGCGCCTTCTGTTAGAACCTTCGGATGGCTCGCCTCCCGCCGCAACGCGGTGCTGCTCGCCGTCGCGTTTCTCGCTGGCTGGGCCGTCTATCGTTGTTCACGTAAGGAAGCGCCGGTGTCATCGCGGCCGGAGCTGCGGCTTTCGTCGCCTATCGCCTAGGAAGCTCCCAAGCTGAGGCGGCTCGCCTCCAGGCAGAAGTTGCCAAACAAAACTGGCAAACCGAGAATGAGCGCGTCGTGCTAGAGCTGTTCGACTGCCGTATAGCAATCTTTGAAGCAATAAGACATGTGGTAGCCAAGACCATGTCCTCCGGACAACCAGACGATGGCACACTTTATGAGTACGCGGAGGCAATCGAAAAAGCGCCGTTTTATTTTGGACCAGACGTCAACGAATATCTTGAGCGCATCCGAATTGTGATCATCGATCTGATGGACTCGAACTCTGCAATCAAACTACACGACCCGGCTGGCCCGAAGCTGCACTATGATCGAATGAATGAGCTGAACGAGTATTACCGGACTGCTCCCAAGCTGTTTGGCCCCTACATTCAGGCGCATCAAAAAGTTGGGAGTTGGCAATCTTAGTCCTTGGTTGCAATTTGCTCTCGTCAAGGTCGGCTGGGCCGCCTATCGCTGGCTTTAAGCTCGGGGAATAAGCGAATGACCGACAAGGCACCGTACGAAGGCGCGATTGAAGAAAGCGCAAAAGCCGCCAGCAAGGCGCTGGACCTTGTGAAGGCCAGTTCTCAGCAAATCGCCGATGTTTACGGTATTCTGATTGGAGACCCGCTCCACGCTGCACGGCACCGGCGACTGGATGCAATAACCCGGCGAACACAGGAGATATTGCGGGAGCGCGACGCTAAGACGACCGAACTGCCAGAGCAAATCGCTATACCGTTGCTGGAAGCAGCCCAGCAAGAATCTCGCACGGAGATGCAGGAGATTTGGGCAAGACTTTTAGCTAATGCGATGGACACCGATCGTGCCGCGGATGTCCGACCCGAGTTCGTTGCTGCTCTCCAGAAGCTGCAGCCGCTTGATGCACTTCTATTGCAAGAGGCTCGCGCGCTCGTCCAAAACCCCAATCAGGCAACTGTTGATCCAAAAATCTTTGCGGACCGATTGAGTATTCGCGAGACTCTAGCGGCTGTTTCGATCGAAAATTTGGTAATTGCTCGCTGTTTGTCGCGGCATCTTTCTGGTCAAACCGACTACTACAGGTTAGCTGGATTCGGCATCGAGCTGTTGCACGCATGCCGACCTTGAAATTCGGCGCTCAGTTAGCCTGTACTTGAAGCCCGCTCATACAGTGCTGGGGCAGTGCGGCGCCGGACAAGTCGGCCAGCCGTTCCTTTTAAAACTCTTGGGGTTACGGTGACGCAAAACTCCCGATGCGGGGAGTGCCCATCCGCAACGCTGCTTAAAGTGAGTTTTGTGCGCGGTCACCGTAGCTCCCCCGTTCGCAATGCGCTATCGGTAGCGAGCCAAAAGACGTTCATGGACAAGCAAGCCGGGCGAAAAAGATCGTGAGTTTCTTCGAGCGTCTCAAGACAGCAGCATCCGTTGAGTGGCGGGCTTACACCGAGCATCCCTTCACGAGCGGATTGGCAGACGGCTCGCTCCCCGAAGCGGCGTTTCGTCACTACCTCGTTCAGGACTATTTGTTCCTCATCGAGTTTGCTCGCGCCTACGCGCTCGCGGTCTACAAGTCGCCCCGACTTGCCGACATGCGTGAAGCCGCGGCCGGCCTTTCGGCTATCCTCGATGTCGAGATGAACCTGCATGTGAAGCTCTGCGCCGATTGGGGTCTGTCCCCGGCCGACCTTGAACAGGCCCCGCCGGCGGCCGAGATGCTGGCCTATACACGCTACGTGCTCGACGCAGGAATGCGCGGCGATCTGCTGGCGCTCAAGGTGGCGCTTGCCCCCTGCGTGATCGGGTACGCGGAGATCGCAACGCGGCTCGCCTCGCTCCCCCTCGCGGACGCTGCGACGAACGCCTACCGCGTCTGGATCGCCGAGTATGCCGGCGCGCCGTACCAGGAGGTCGCTGCCAAAGCGCAGGCGCACATGGAGCATCTCGCCGATCTCTACGCCACACCGGCCCGCGAGGCAGAGCTGATTGCGATCTTCAAGGAAGCCACCCGACTCGAGGCGGACTTCTGGCAGATGGCCTGGCGCGCGGGCCAGCGTGTTCAATAACTCTTTCGGCAGTCAGGTTCACAGCCTGAACGTCATACAATTCGAATTACTATGACAGTGCACCAAACTCACCAACGTCAGGCGACACTAACAGAACCTCACCACGCGTCACGCAATCATCGCCTTGATCTGCGCAGTGTCCGCAAACTCGATCAGCTCGATGATCTTGCCGTCCTTAAATCTGAACAGATCCAGGATCTCGGTGCTTGAAGCCTGCCCGGTCGGGCGGTATCGAACGACGAGGCGGGAATGGACGGCGACGCGATCTCCGTCGACCAGCTCAGCCAGGATTTCGCGACCTTCGAAGCCGAATTCATCAATCAATCTACTGAAAGCTCCACGCAGGGTCGGGTGCCCTTGCATGCTCCCTGTCAGTGCGAGCGCGCTCTTGTCGCCCATCAAGGTGAACAAGCCCTCGGGATGAAAGGCTGTCACCAAGCCCTCGGCGTCACCGCCATCGCGTGCTGCGTAAGCGCTTCTGATCACTGCCAGTCTCTCTTCACGCTGTCCCATATCACCCTCCCTGCAGGACGTATCAAGTCAGTCTAGCGACCTTTGCGTGTAAACGCAAAATCATCAGTTGAGGGGGGGCGAAGGCTCAGCACGCCACGAAGCAGGATCGGTCGCTTTCGTTCCCCCATTTCAGGAGAAATCGGCGTCGGGCAACGCCGAACCTTTTCACGACCTGGAGTGTTTGTGTTGCGGCAGGACTGACAACGCTGAGGAGCTCAGACATGAACGGCATTATCTATTTGGTCGGACTCGTCGTCGTGATTGGTGTGGTGCTCTCGTTCCTGGGCCTGCGCTGATTGTATTTGGGAGGTGGTGCGGCGCACTCGCCAAGCCGCCGACCACCTCACCTCGCCACCACCCACACCACCACCGGCAACGTCACCGCCGCCAGCAGCGTGCCCGGAGCCACCGCAACTGACACCGGGTTCACCCGCCGCTGATACTGCACGGCGAAGATGTACGTATTCGCGCAGGTCGGCACCTGCATTGGGTCGAGCGCGCATACCACCAGGATGCTCGGCTTCTCGCCCCCTCGAAGCACGAAGCCACAGCTCCGTCGGGAAATCAGTCTGCCAGCTACCCGCCCCATCACGGCGTCGGGGCGACCACATCCTTGAAGTCAGACAAAGCGCGAATGGCTGCCGTTCTGTTCAACACAAATCGCTTCACTTCCTCTTGCTGGCTCGAACTCAAATCCGTCCAGTGATGTTTTTCAGTTGGGAAGCTGATCAGAAGGCCTTCGCTGCGGTGCTGTGCGACTTGGACAGGAACAACGTCATCAGGTGTGTCGACGAGATACTGGTCTGACGGATGATTTTCGGCTTTGAGTGTTCCGGATTGCACCTGATTGGATACCTCGGGAATACCCAACGAGAAACCGAGCGCCTTCAGATCGAAGACCAATGAGCCGGGATGAGTATCGACGCTGACGAACTGGAGAAAGCTGGTCTGCGACTTGGTCACGCCGGTTTTAAGATGACCGTGAACGACCCGCACGAGCTGGCCTTCCGATCCGTTGATCCAGTCTTCGAAGTCCATGAGCGGCGTCGTGAACACGACCGGCTTGCCCACTTGCGCATCCCGCAATTGTTTGGGATCGAACTTGTCGAAGCTCACGGGCGACACCTTGGGCACCTTCTTGAACATGCCGGCACCGATGGTCAGATCACCGCCGATAATCGGCCCAAAAAGCGAAAGTTCGCGCCCTGTACTCAAGTTCTTGATCTTCACGCGGAGCAAGCTCGATTTGACGCCGATACCCGAGGCGCCAAAGAGCGCTGCGATTTTCATCTCCCAGAAGGTGCTCGGCGCATAAACAAGCCGAGGCGGACGGTGCACCTTCTTGTAACCGCCCGTACCTGTCCAAACCAGGTCGACCATGAGGACGACACTGCGATCGATGGCGGCGTTATCTTCGCCGGCCGTCGGAAACGGTTCCGTGCTCCCGACTGCCTTTTGGCCAAGCGCGACGGGCAATCCCGGCAGCTGCATTTTGACGATGGGATCGACCTGGTCGAAGATCGTTTTCGCCCTGAATTCCGATAGGCGTTGGTTCAGTGCGGATGCCGCCGCCTTCGTGCGGGCACCTCTCCAGCGTCGGCTGGCGTGACCAACGCATGTGATGCGGACCGAAACCGTCCCATCTTTGGGAATGCCCATGGAACTGCTCCTTTATTGCAGATCTCTTTTTGGTCAGTTGAGCGTTTGGACCGGTTCAATGCGCCGAAATGGATTTATCACGCGTGTGCTGTCAGGGGTTCCACGCAGATCACACGGCTTTGGACAGCGACGACAAGGTGTCGCCACGAACGCTGATATGCGGATTGCGTTCGATGCCAACAGCTGGATGACATCAAAGAAGTTTTGCTCCAAGCGAGTTATCGCGCACAGCCTGCCTCACCTCGCCACCACCCACACCACCACCGGCAACGTCACAGCCGCCAGCAGCGTGCCCAGCGCCACCGCGCCCGATACCGGGTTCACCAGCCGCTGATACTGTACCGCGAAGATATACGCATTGGCGCCGGTCGGCATCGCCGCAAACAGCACGACGACGCCGGCCGCGAGTGGCGGCAGGTCGAGCATCCTTGCCAGCGCGAAGGCGGCCGCCGGCATCGCCAGCAGTTTGAGCGCGCTCATCACGACCACGCTCAACATCTCGCCCTTGACCTCGAACCTGAACAGATTGATGCCGAGCGCGATCAGCGCCGCCGGCGATCCCGCCTGCGCCAGCAGCTCGACGGTCCGGTCGACGACGGGATGCAGGCCGAGGCCGGTGAGGCGCCAGACGAGGCCGAAGCCGATCGCGAGCATGATCGGGTTGCGGGCGAGATCGCGCAGCACCGGCAGGATCAGCGACGCGGCAGAGGCGGTCTGCTTGCGGTCGACCAGCTCCATCTGCAGCGTGCCGCAGAGCCAGAGCAGCGGCGTGTTCACCGACAGGATCAGCGCCATCGGGCCTGCCGCCTCATTGCCGAGCGCCGAGAGCGTCAGGGGAATGCCGAGCATCACGATGTTGCCGTAGACCGAGCCGATCGCGAACACGACGCCGTCCTCGCGGTCCTCGCGCCGCTGCCGCAGCAGCGCCGAGAGCAGGAGCGCCGCGATCCAGGTCAGCGCGAGCGCGCCGTAATAGGCGCCCCACATCCGCCACGGGCTGACGCCGGAAAATTCCGAGACGACGATGGTGCGGAACAGCAGCGCGGGAATCGCGATGCTGAAGGCGAATTCGCTGATGCCCTTGTGCGCGGTCTCCGAGACGAAGCGAAACAGCACCGCGGCATAGCCGGCCGCGATCAGCGCAAACACCGGCGCGACGATCAGCACCGTGGTCATGCGCCGCTACGACCCCATCTCGATGATCCGGCGCGCCATCCGCACATTGGCATAGTCGATCATCTTGCCGTCGAGCGTCACCGCGCCCTGGCCCTGCGCCTCGGCGTGCTCCATGGCCGCGACCACCCGCCGCGCGTGCGCGAGCTCGGTGTCGGACGGGACGAACGCCCGCAGCGTCGGCTCGATCTGGTCGGGATGGATCACCTGCTTGCCGTCAAAACCCATCGCAGCCGCCTTGAGCGCGCTGCTTTCCGTCAGTCTGCCATCCCGGAACGCGCCGCACGGACCGTCGATGGCGCGCAGGCCGAACGCGCGCGCCGCCACCAGCAGGCGCATCATCGGATAGGCGAACAGATCGAGCGGGGCGGTGGCATAGCCGCTCTGGATGGAGCCGACATGGCGGTAGTCGTCCGGCGACGCGCCGATTTCCGAGGAGCGGGCGCCGATCGACGCCGCGAAATCGCCGACGCCGAGATGAAGGGCGGCGACGCTGTCGTGCGCGGCCGCGAGCGCGTCGACATTGACGAGACCGAGCGCAGTCTCGATCAGCAGTTCGAGCGCCACAGGCGAGGGGCGATCCGGCGCGGCGGCGCGCAGCTGATCGGCAATGGCGGCGATGTCGCTCGCGCGCTCCGCCTTCGGCACGATCACCGAATCCAATCTGGGAAGCGCAGCGAGCGTGCCGATTTCCTGCGCGATGAAGGGGCTGTCGACGGCGTTGAGCCTGACGGCGACGACCTTGTTGCCCCAATCCAGCGAGGATAGCGCCCGCGCAGCTTCCTCCAGCGCCGCGCTCTTCTCGGAGGGCGGGACGGCGTCCTCGAGATCCATAAACACCGCATCCGCGGCCGAGGCAGCCGCCTTGGCGACGAGACGGGAGCGATGCGCCGGAACGGCCAGATAGACCCGCGTCGGCCGCTGAGGGGCCATCGTCATGTCTCCTTTGCGAGACCGAGTTCGCTGAGGATGGATTGGTTGTGTTGCCCGACGTCAGGCACGGGATCCATCCGGGGCGACAGGCCGGGAATGGTGAGAGCCGGCAGGAAGCTCATCACCGGGCCGCAACGAGATCCCACCGTTTGCACCCGGGAGCGGGCGCGGAGCTGCTCGTGCTCCAGGAAAGCCTCGACCGAATTCAGATGCGCGTTGGCGATCGAGGCCTCGTCGAGCAGCCGCAGCACCTCGTCACTGGTCATCGCTGCAAAACGCTGCTCGATATGGACCTGCAGATCGTCCCTGTTCTGCATGCGCAGCGGATTGCTGCGGAAGCGGGGGTGGTCGGCAAGGGCCGCCTCGCCAAGCACGACGGCGCACAGCGATCGCCATTCCCGGTCGTTCTGGATGCCGAAGAAAATCGTGTTGCCGTCTCCGACGCGGAACGGGCCATACGGCGCTATCGTTGCGTGCCTTGCCCCGGTTCGCGGCAGTGGCCGGCCCGTACTCTGCGTATAGAAGGCGGGATAGCTCATCCAGTCCGTGATGGAATCGAACAGCGAGGCCTGGAAGGCGGTGCCCTTGCCGGTGCGCTCGCGGCGATATAGCGCCATCAGCACGCCGTTGAGGATGTACATGCCGGTGGCGATATCGACCACCGACAGCCCAACCTTGGCGGGCTCCGCCTCGGTGCCGTTGATGGCGAGAACGCCGGCCTCGCACTGCACGAGGAGATCGTAGGCCTTCTTGTCGCTGTAGGGACCGCCCGCGCCATAGCCCGACACGTCGCAGGCGATGATCCGGGGATACTTCCGCAGCAGCGATGCGGCATCGAGGCCCAGCCGCTCCGCCGCGCCGGGCGCCAGGTTCTGGATGAAGACGTCGGCCTGCGGCAGCAGGGCCTTGAGCACCTCCTGGCCTTCAGGGCTCTTGATGTC
This sequence comes from Bradyrhizobium sp. 35, assembly GCF_023073215.1. NCBI lineage: Bacteria > Pseudomonadati > Pseudomonadota > Alphaproteobacteria > Hyphomicrobiales > Nitrobacteraceae > Bradyrhizobium > Bradyrhizobium sp. 35. The sequence continues at coordinate 358,186 of NZ_JADPJC010000113.1, read as the reverse complement.
GATGGCGAGGCTTTCCTTCGACCTGTTGGTCCAGACGAACTGGCTGGACATCCCGTTCATCACGTGATCGTAGTCGCGGCAGAAATCGCCGTCGCCCGGCCGCTCGATCTTGATGACGCGCGCGCCCCAGTCCGCAAGATGCCGGCTGGCAAGAGGAGCCGCGATCGCCTGCTCGAGCGAGACCACCGTCACGCCGGACAGCGGCAGCTCCGCCTCATGTCGCTCCATGCAATCGTCTCCGCTCCCGCTCACGCTTTTGTCCAGCGCAGGAGACAAGCCGACCACCCCACGCACGTTCTGTGATGATGGCATCATGCTCCTGTTTTGCCCGACGAGTCAAACCTCATTTCGTAAAATCCGCAAATCGCGATCCGCAAAGTTCAATCGCCACATGGACTTGGCTACTGTGCATGGGGTTGTTTTCGCGTTTTTTGTTTTGGGGGTCCCTGTTGCCGAGACCGCACACGTCCCGCCTTTCGCATCTCCCCTCGGTTGCCAACGAACCCCCGTTCACCCACTATCGTCTCCGACTCGACATTTGGGGGATCGATGCCGGCGTTCCGCTTTAAGAAATCCGTGAAGACATACACGGCTGCCGCGATCACGGGGATCGCCCTGGCCGTCCTGATCCAGCCGGGTGAAGGCTTTGCCTACTCCCAGGAGGAGCAGCAGGCCTGCACGCCGGATGCGATGCGGCTGTGCGGCGAGTTCGTTCCGAACGTCGACGCCATCACCGCCTGCATGATCCAGAAGAAGTCGCAGCTCTCGCCGCAGTGCCGCGCGTTCTTCCGGCCTGGACCGGAGCCGGGCATGGCGGCCGCGCCCCGCGCCGGCAAGCCGACCAGCATCGCGCCCAGGAGCTCGGGCCGGACGGCGAAGAAGAGCACCAAGCCGGCCAAGAAGAAGAAAGCCAGCGAAGGCTGAACGCGGGCGCCGCGTTCCCTTTTTGAAACTCGATCATGCCCGGGCCACAGCGCGCAGTGCGTTTGATGTCCCGGGCATTTGCGTGTCCAGCCCTCGTTCGCTCGCCCCTTGAGTCAAACTGACCCAGGCATCAGCCCCACACCAGCCACCGGACTCCTTTTGTTCGCCTCGGCGTGCGGAAGCTTGCGATAAGGCAGGACGGAAACGGCTAGCGAAACGGATTGCGCGGCGAGGTTGCATTCCGCTTCGTCCTGCCAAGGCTGCTCAAAAAACGCACGATTGCTGGCGTGAAGGTGTTGCGATGCAGCTCGCACCCGTCGTCGCACGCAGTAGTGTGACTCAAAAGCCAACGCGCTTTCTTATTTCATGGCGCCAGCATAACTTATGATAAATTTTTCTTTCCCGAATCACCGCGGTGATTCATTTTCGCCGCCTGGGGTCAATCTGGAGGCAGAGGTATGAACGTTATTGTTTTTGCATCGCGTAAAGGTGGCTCAGGCAAGAGTACGCTGGCCGCACATCTCGCCGCGCAGATCAAGGCGACCAAGCCGATCCTGCTCGTCGATGCGGATCCGCAAGGCTCGCTCACGCTGTGGCACAAGCTGCGTGGCACCAACGAACCGCCGATCAAGTCCGCGGTGAACTCGGTCAGCGGCATCGTCTCCGCGGCCAAGCGCGACGGTTATGAATGGGTGTTGATCGACACGCCGCCGAACCTGTCGGCCGTCGTCGACGACGCCATCCGCAACGCCACCATGGTGGTGATTCCCGCCCGTCCCGGCGTGTTCGACGTCAACGCGGTGCAGGAAACCATCCAGATGTGCCGTGCGGCACGCAAGCCCTACGCGGTCGTGCTCAACGGTGCGCCGGCGCGCCGCGACGAGTCCGAAAGCCCGATCGTCACCATCGCCCGCGAGGCGTTGGCGAAGTTCCGTGCTCCGGTGTGGGGCGGCCAGATCACTAACCGTTCGGATCTGCTGATGGCGCTGAGCCACGGCGAGGGCGCGCGGGAATATCAGGCCGAGAGCCGTGCGGCGCAGGAAATCGCAAGGCTGTGGGCGGCGATCGAACGTTCGGTAAAGGCTATTCGCGGCACGGCGTCGGCGTCCGGCGCAATGCACAAGCAGGCGGCGTAATTTTCATAAATCATTCCCCGGACGAAAAACGCGCGGACATCCGCGCGTTTTGCGTTTTTGGGCGAGCACGATCCGGAAAAGTGTGAAGCGGTTTTCCGATAAGATCGTGCTCAAGAAAGTGGATGGAAGTTACGCCACCATCAGCATGTAGAACACGATCACCGGCGACAGAGTGAGGATCACCGACCAGATGCCGGCGGCCCACAGAATGTCCTCGGTGGTAAAGCCCTGCTGTCCAGCGTCGTAATGCGACGCCATCTCGTTATGACTATTCACAAACGCCCCCGCGATTTCTTCGCTTATGGGCATGAACGCTACACGGGATATTTTAAAATTCCGGGTCGCAGTTTCGCGCGCTTTTGAACACAGCTGCTACCACGAGTTAACCATCGCGGCGCGCTGGCATCACGCCAGCCAGACTCGAAACACCAGCACCGGCATCAGGCCGAGCATCACCGCCCAGAAGCCGAACGACGACACCACCACAATTCCCCGCAAGAAATCAGCCGACGCGAACATGTCTGCCGCCGTCGGGCGGATGCGTTGCCCCATGATCATTCCCCCATTTGAAAAGACTTTGAATGAAGACGATAGGCGCGTTTGCGTAAACGAGCCGTGGATGCGCCATGCGGCAGCAGCGAAGGCCGTTGGGGCGGGGTTAACCACGGTGCGTCTTCCCTTCTCCCGCAAGAGAGAAGGGAAGCCTGCCGGGAGAGGTGAAGCATCTAAGCCGCGACTTGCATCCGCCGTTCGATCTCGCAATCGAGCTGCACGGCGAGTTCGCTGCCGATCTCGACCATCGGCAGGCGCACTTCGGGGCTGTCGATCAGGCCCGCGCGCCACAGCCAGTATTTTGCCGGGGCGGGACTGGGCTCGGTGAACAACAGGCGCGTCAGGTCCGCGACCTCCTGCCAGCGCGCCAGCGCTGCATCGTGATTGCCGCGCTTCAGCTCGGCATGGACAGCCGCGAACGTCGCGGTCTCGAGATGGGCTGACAGCACGATGCCGCCATCGGCGCCGTCGCTGAGCGCCTCGAAATAATTCGCATCCTCGCCGGTCAGCACGCGAAAGTCCGCAGGGCGGTCGCGCAGCAGCGCGATGGATTGCTCGCGGCTCGCGCCGCAATCCTTCAGGCCGATGATGCTCGGATGCCCGGCGAGCCGCAGCAGCGTCTGGTTGGTGATGTTGACCGAGGTGCGATAGGGAATGTTGTAGAGCGCGAACGGCCAGGCGGCGTGATCGGCGAGCGCCTCGAAATGCGCCAGCAGCCCCCGCTGCGACGGCCGCACATAATACGGGCTCGCGATCAGATAACCGTCGATCGGCCAGTCCGCGGTCTCGTCGAGACGCTCCTTCAGCCGCGAGGTGTCCGCGCCTGAAAGTCCGAGGCAGATCGGAAGCTTGCTGTGGGCGGTGGTCAGCTCGTCGCGCACGATGGCGACGAGGCGTTCGAGTTCGGCTTCGCGCAGCGTCATGCCTTCACCGGAGGTCGCCCCCAGGATGAAGCCGTCGACGGCCTGCCCGCTGTAATGCCGTGTCAGCCGGCGCAGCGACCTCTCGTCGAGAGCGCCGTCGCGAAACGGCGTTATCAGCGGCAGCCAGAGCCCGTGCAATTGTTCCTGTAGTCCGGTCATGTTCCATCTCCTTCTCGGGAAAAATCCTGAGACGGGGCACATGAAAAAACCCCGTCCAGGCGGCGGGGTTTTCGAAGTTTCGGCTCGCGATGACGAAGGCTGTTAGCGCGCGCAAAAATCCGAGGTCCCCAGATGGGGGCCTTTTTTCGAGGCGACTGCCTGCGAGGAGATTGCGCACGACTTCGTGATCATTCGCAAATGATGCGGGGTAAGCATGGAACTGTCAATACACGCGGAGGGCGATGGCCGGATTTGCCAAAAAAAAGCCGGGCTCGATCGAGCCCGGCTTAAGGTATTGGCCACGTGAGGCCGACACAATCACCTTCCAAGAGGGATTACTGAACTCCCGCGCCACTGGAGGAGGGGGACAAATGCGCAACGCGAAGGCTCAGCGTAGAAACATTATGGGCTAGCCTCGCGCCATGCATCAAGCGTCCAAGCCGCATGTCAGACATGCGGAAATCAGGACGGCCAGCGCTGCGCTTTGCTCACCACGAAGTCGCGGAACACTTGCACGCGCGCGACCGTCTTCAGCTCTTCCGGATAAACAAAATACGTATCGAGCTGGATCGAATCCGATTCGCCGAACAGCTGCACGAGGCGGCTCTGTTCTTCGATCAGATAGTCCGGCAGCGCCGCGATGCCGAGGCCCTGCTGACAGGCGCGGACGAGGCCGAGAATGTTGTTGACCCTGAAATAGGCTTCGCGCGGACCCGAGCCGTTGCGCCCCGCTTCGACCAGCCAGTTGCGGTTCTGAAGATGCGGGGCGAAGTTGCCGTCAGAGAGCGTGATGATGCGGTGGGAGTCGAGCTCCTCCAGCGTGCGCGGCGTGCCGAAGCGCTTGATGTAATCAGGCGAGCAATAGGCGTGGAAGCCCATCGCGAACAGCTTGCGCTGAATGAGATCCGGCTGCGTCGGCTTGCGGGTGCGGATCGCGACGTCGGCCTCCCGCATCGACAGGTCGAGCTCCTCGTCGGTGACGATCAGCGAGATCCGGATTTCCGGATAGAGCGCGGTGAATTCGCCGAGCCTGGGGATCAGCCAGTTGATGCCGACGCCGGGCGTGGTGGTGATCTTGAGATCGCCGCTCGGCCGCTCGCGGCTGTCGGTCAGTTTCGCGCGCGCCGCCTGCAGCTGCATGAAGACGTCATGGGCGGTGCGGAACAGGAGGTCGCCCTGTTCGGTGAGGATCAGGCCGCGGGCGTGGCGGTGGAACAGCGAGACCGAGAGCTCCTGCTCCAGTGCCGAGACCTGGCGTGACACCGCCGATTGCGACAGGCCGAGCTGCTCGCCCGCGTGCGTGAAGCTGCCCGCTTCCGCCGCGGCGTGAAACACCTTCAGCTTGTCCCAGTCCATATCCGTAAATCCGTCGCGTGTTCTTGCCATGATGTCTATTCCGCTGCCGCGCGCTCGCTGGCGCGCAGGGCCAAAAATCGTTCCGCCTCGAGCGCCGCCATGCAGCCGAGGCCGGCCGCCGTGACCGCTTGACGATAGGTCTCGTCGGCGACGTCGCCGGCGGCGAACAGGCCGGGGACCGAGGTCGCGGTCGAGTTCGGGGCGACCTCGACATAGCCCGACGGTTTCAGCTTGACCTGCCCAGCCACGAGCTCGGTCGCCGGGGCATGCCCGATGGCGATGAAGACGCCGTCGGTCGGCACATCGGTCAACGCGCCGGACTTGACGTTCTTGAGTCGCACATGGGTGACCTTGTTCGGGTTCTCGGTGCCGCAGATCTCGTCGACGGCTGAGTCCCAGACCACCTTGATCTTCGGGTGCTTGAACAGACGCTCCTGCAGGATGCGTTCGGCGCGGAAGTGATCGCGACGATGCACGATGGTGACCTGCGAGGCATGGTTGGTGAGATACAGGGCTTCTTCGACCGCGGTATTGCCGCCGCCGACCACCACGACTTGCTTGTTGCGGTAGAAGAAGCCGTCACAGGTGGCACAGGCCGACACGCCGCCGCCCTGGAATTTCGCTTCGGACGGCAGCCCGAGCCAGCGCGCCTGGGCGCCGGTGGCGAGGATCACGGTGTCGGCGAGATAGACGTCACCGCTATCGCAGGTGAGGCGAAAGGGTCGCTGCGAGGTGTCGAGCTTCGTCACCAGATCGGTCTTGATCTGGGTGCCCACATGCAGCGCCTGCTTCTCCATCTGCTCCATCAGCCAGGGGCCCTGGATCACGTCGGCGAAGCCGGGATAGTTCTCGACCTCGGTGGTGATGGTGAGCTGGCCGCCTGCCTGGATGCCCTGGATCAGGATCGGCTCGAGCATCGCGCGCGCGGCGTAGATCGCCGCCGTGTAGCCTGCGGGGCCGGAGCCGATGATGACGACCTTTGCATGGACAGCGGCGGACATTTCGACAGATGCCTTTCACGGGGGACTGCAGCGCGGGCGCGGAACGTGCCGGGAGGCCTCGCGGAGGCGCTGAAATATCAGAGGTAATCTAAGCCTTCTGGTGAGCTATGCAAGAATTGCATTCCCTATCGGCGGATTTTTCCAACAGGGAACAAAAGTCGATTGCGCTGCACGCGCAATAAAATTGCGCCGGTCGTGCGGTCTGGGCTATGAGGATTGCGACAAAGCCACCGATACCGCCGCAAGACCAGGAGTTCCAATCACGTGTCGCGGAACCTAGACGAGATCGACCTGAAGATTCTCACCGAGATTCAGGCCGACGGTCGAATCACGAATGTCGAGCTGGCCAAGCGCGTCGGCATTTCGCCCCCGCCCTGCCTGCGCCGCGTGCGGGCGCTGGAGGAGGAGGGGTATATCCACGGCTATCGCGGGCTTCTGGATGCACGCAAGCTCGGCTTCGACGTCACGGTGTTTGCCGCAGTGCACCTCTCCAGCCAGGCGGAGGCCGATTTGCGCGCCTTCGAGGAGTTCGTCCGCGCCGAGCCGCTGGTGCGCGAGTGCTGGATGCTGTCGGGCGAAGTCGATTTCATCCTGAAATGCGTCGCACCCGACATGGCCACCTTCCAGGATTTCGTCACCCACCTGACCGCCGCCCCGCACGTCCGCAACGTGCGGACCTCGCTGGTGCTGCACAATTCGAAATACGAGGCGGCCGTGCCGCTCGACGTGAGAGGAAGAAGGTAGTTCGTCCTCTCCCCGCAGGCGGAGCGAGGTGGAGTAAGCCGCACCCCCTCGGCAACACTAGATATAAAAAGGCCGCGCATCGCGCGGCCTTTTCAAATCACGCGCGACGGCAAATCGTTACCGCCACTCCACCTTGGTGATCTCATAAGCCTTGGCGCCGCCGGGTGCGTTGACCTCGACGGTTGAGCCCTTCTTCTTGCCGATCAGCGCGCGCGCGAGCGGCGAGGTGATGGAGATGCGGCCCTTCTTGGCGTCGGCCTCGACCTCGCCGACGATCTGCCACACCGTCTTCTTTTCGGTGTCCTCGTCGACCAGTGTCACGGTCGCGCCGAACTTGATGGTGTCGCCGGACAGCTTCGAGATGTCGATGATGTCGGCGCGCGCCAGCTTGTCCTCGAGCTCGGCGATGCGGCCTTCATTGTGGGACTGCTCTTCCTTCGCGGCGTGGTATTCCGCGTTCTCCGAAAGGTCTCCGTGCGAGCGCGCCTCGGCGATATGCTCGATGATCCGCGGACGGTCCTCCGACTGGCGCTTCTTCAGTTCTTCCCCGAGCGCGGCAAAGCCGCCCGCTGTCATCGGTACCTTTTCCATCTCTTCTCTCGTCCTTCGGTCGCGCGCGCCCTGAAAAGTCAGCGCGCACGCAACTTGATTCGTCAGTCTGTCCGGGGGCTCAACGCGCGTGCCGCCGAACGTTCATATGGGCTTGGCACCGGAACAGAACAACCATATGGCCGGACAGTTCCTCCGGCCATAGTGGCTTCACCGCCAATCACTAACAGAAGGTTGGGCCTCGCTCGCGATCAGGTTTCCGAAAAGTAGCTCTGCAGGGTCCGAACCTCAAGGTCCCCGCCCAGATAGGCGCGGATGCCCTGCGCGGCCGCCACGGCCCCGGAAAGAGTGGTGTAATACGGCACTTTATGCAAGAGGGCCGCGCGCCGCAGAGAACGGCTGTCGGCGAGCGCCTGCGGGCCTTCGGTGGTGTTGAAGACGAGCTGGACGTCGCCATTGGTGATGGCATCGACGATGTGCGGCCGGCCCTCCAGCACCTTGTTCACCTTCTCGGTCGGGATCCCCTGGTCGGTCAGGAAGCGGGCCGTGCCCGACGTCGCCAGCACCTTGAAGCCGAGCGAATGCAGCTCGCGAACGGCCTCGGTGATGCGCGTCTTGTCGCTCTCGCGAACCGAAACGAACACCGTGCCCTTGCGCGGCACCCGCGTGCCGCCGCCGAGCTGGCTCTTGGCGAACGCCACCGCAAAGGAGCGGTCGATGCCCATGACCTCGCCGGTCGAGCGCATCTCGGGGCCGAGCACGGTATCGACCCCGGGGAAGCGGGCGAACGGAAACACCGATTCCTTCACGCCGACATGATCGAGGTTCGCCTTCTTCAGGTTGAAATCGGCGAGCTTCTCGCCGGCCATGATGCGCGCCGCGATCTTCGCCACCGGCGTACCGACCACCTTGGCGACAAAGGGCACCGTGCGCGAGGCCCGCGGATTGACTTCGAGCACGTAGATCTCGCCGTCCTTGATGGCGTATTGCACATTCATCAGGCCGACGACGTCGAGGCCGAGGGCCAGCTCGCGGGTCTGCCGCTCCAGCTCCTCGATCATCTTGTCGTCCAGCGAGTGCGGCGGCAGCGAGCAGGCGCTGTCGCCGGAATGGATGCCGGCTTCCTCGATGTGCTCCATGATGCCGACGATGAAGGTGTCCTTGCCGTCGCAGAGGCAGTCGACGTCGATCTCGGTCGCATCGGACAGATAGCGGTCGAACAGCAGTGGGTTCTTGCCGAGCACGGTGTTGATCTGGCCGGTCTTGTCGTTCGGGTAGCGCGCCTTGACGTCGCCCGGCACCAGCTCCGGCAGCGTGCCGAGCAGGTAATCACTGAGCTGGTTTTCCTCGCGGATGATTTGCATCGCGCGGCCGCCGAGCACGTAGGACGGGCGCACCACCAGGGGCAGCCCGAGATCGGTTGCGACCAGGCGCGCTTGCTCGACCGAATAGGCGATGCCGTTCTTGGGCTGCGTCAGCCGCAGCTTGTCGAGCACCCGCTTGAAGCGGTCGCGGTCTTCCGCAAGGTCGATGGCGTCGGGCGAGGTGCCGAGGATCGGCACTTCGGCGGCTTCCAGCGCGCGCGCGAGCTTGAGCGGGGTCTGGCCGCCGAACTGCACGATCACGCCGTGCAGCGTGCCGTTCGTGCGTTCCTTCGCGATGATCTCCAGCACGTCCTCGGCGGTGAGCGGCTCGAAATAGAGCCGGTCGGCGGTGTCGTAGTCGGTCGACACCGTCTCCGGGTTGCAGTTCACCATGATGGATTCGTAGCCGGCGTCGTGCAGCGCGAAGCAGGCGTGACAGCAGCAATAGTCGAACTCGATGCCCTGGCCGATGCGGTTCGGTCCGCCGCCGAGGATGATGACCTTCTTCTTGTCGGACGGCGAGCTCTCGTCCGCAGGCGCGCCCGCGAACGGCGCCTCATAGGTCGAGTACATGTAGGCGGTGGGCGAAGCGAACTCGGCCGCGCAGGTGTCGATGCGCTTGTAGACCGGGCGAACGCCGAGCGCGTGTCGCTTCGCCGTGACCTCGGCCTCCGTCGTCTCTGCGATCACCGCGAGCCGGGCATCGGAGAAGCCCATGGCCTTGAGCGTGCGCATGCCGAAGGCGTTGCCCGGCAGGCCGTTCTTGCGGACCTTCGCTTCCATCTCGACGATGCCGCGCATCTCGCTGAGGAACCACGGATCGATCTTGCAGGAATTGAAGATCTCCTCGTCCGACCAGCCGAGCCGCATCGCCTGCCCGACCTGGAGCAGCCGGTTCGGTGTCGGCGTGCCCAGCGCAGCGCGGATCGCATTCTTATCGTCGTCGCGACCGAGACCTTCGATCTCGATCTCGTCGAGGCCGGTGAGGCCGGTCTCGAGCCCGCGCAATGCTTTCTGAAGGCTTTCCTGGAAGGTGCGGCCGATCGCCATGACTTCGCCGACCGACTTCATCGACGTAGTCAGCGTGGTGGAGGCACCGGGGAATTTCTCGAAAGCGAAACGCGGCACCTTGGTGACGACATAGTCGATCGTCGGCTCGAACGAGGCCGGCGTGGCGCCGCCGGTGATGTCGTTGGCGATTTCGTCGAGCGTGTAGCCGACCGCAAGCTTGGCGGCGACCTTTGCGATCGGAAAGCCGGTGGCTTTCGAAGCCAGGGCGGAGGAACGCGACACGCGCGGGTTCATCTCGATGACGACCATGCGGCCGTCTTCGGGATTGACGCCGAACTGCACGTTGGAGCCGCCGGTCTCGACGCCGATCTCGCGCAGCACCGCCAGCGAGGCGTCGCGCATGATCTGGTATTCCTTGTCGGTCAGCGTCAGCGCCGGCGCCACCGTGATGGAATCGCCGGTGTGAACGCCCATCGGATCGAGGTTCTCGATCGAGCAGACGATGATGCAATTGTCGTTCTTGTCGCGCACCACCTCCATCTCGTACTCTTTCCAGCCGAGCACGGATTCTTCGATCAGCACTTCGTTGGTGGGAGACGCATCCAGGCCGCGCTCGATGATGTCGAGGAACTCTTCCTTGTTGTAGGCAATGCCACCGCCGGTGCCGCCCATGGTGAAGGAGGGGCGGATGATCGCGGGCAGGCCGATCTCGGACAGCGCCATCAGCGCCTGGCCAAGCGCATATTCCTGGTAGCGCTTGCGGCGGTCGCTTTCGCCGAGTGTCCATTGCCGCTCGAGTTCTTCGAGTGCAGCGCCCGATGCCTTGGCGCGTTCGGCCTGGTACTTGTCGCGGAACGACTTCTTCAGGGCGGAGGCGTTGGCGAGCCGCGACTTAGGCGTCTCGAGCCCGATCTTGGTCATGGCCTCGCGGAACAGCTGGCGGTCCTCGGCCTTGTCGATCGCGTCCGCGGTGGCCCCGATCATCTCGACGTCGAACTTGTCGAGCGTGCCTTGCTGGCGCAGCGACAGCGCGCAGTTCAGCGCGGTCTGTCCGCCCATGGTCGGCAGCAGCGCGAAGCCGCCGGGAATGACGTGACGTTCCTTCTCGATGATTTTCGCGACGATCTCTGGCGTGATCGGCTCGATATAGGTCGCATCAGCCAATTCCGGATCGGTCATGATGGTGGCCGGATTGGAATTGACGAGGACGATGCGATAGCCCTCTTCCTTCAGCGTCTTCACCGCCTGGGTGCCCGAATAGTCGAACTCGCAGGCCTGGCCGATCACGATGGGACCGGCGCCGATGATCAGGATGGTGGTGATGTCTGTACGTTTGGGCATCAACTCTCGCCGAAGTGGAATTTGGGCACAAAAAAAGGGCGCGCCTGCTGCGCGTCCCTTTGGCCGAGAGCGCGGTGGTCCCCCCTCGCGCGCGGGGTGGGTCTTAGACCAGTTTTCCGGGCGGCGAAACCCCGAAAAACGCCCATCAACCGGCAATTTTGACCGGTTTTGGCCGGGCCTGCCAACCGCGGGCGAGATGGACCAGAAGAGCCGCCGAAACGCTTAATCCGCCGACCCAGCCGAGATCGGCGGGGCTCCACGCCGCAAGCACGGCGCCGCCCAAGGCACCGCCGATCGCAAAGCCGAGATACATGGCCGAGGCGTTGAGCGAGAGCGCGATCATCGAGGCCTGTGGCTCGATCCGGATGATGCTGGCGACCTGGGCCGGGTAGAACGCCCATCCCGAGATGCCCCAGAGGAAGATCGCACCTAGCACCGCGTAATGCGCCTGTTCCGGCATCAGCTTCAGGACCAGCGAATGCAGGATCAGCGCGCTGGCCATGCCGGCAAGTCCGAGACCTGCTGTGGCGAGCGTGCCGAGCCGGTCGGCCAGGACGCCACCGAACATGTTCCCGATCGCGGCGGCGCCGCCGAACACCAGCAGCGCGAGGCTGATCTGCGACGCATCGAATCCAAGGCCGCGCAGCGGGACCGCGAAATAGGTGAAGACGGTGAAGCCACCGAGCGCCCATAAAATCGTGATCAGAAGCGCCGTCAGGACATTGCGGTGACGCGCCACTGCCAGCCGATCGCTGAGCGAGGCCGTGTTGCGTGGCAGGCCGCGGGGCAGACCGAGCAGGAGGCCGGCGAGCGCAACGGCACCGATCAGGGCGACCATGGCAAAGGTCGCGCGCCAGCCGAGCAGGCTGCCGACGAGATTGCCGAGGGGAACGCCGATGACGGTCGCAACCGTGAGGCCCGAGGTAACCAGCGCCACCGCGCGGCCGCGTCGCTCCGGCGCGGCGACGGCCACGGATACGGCCAGCGCGGTCGGCATGCACAGCCCGGAGCCCAGCGCCATCAGCATGCGCGAGGCCAGCAGCAGGGCGTAATTCGACGCCACCATCGCCGCGAGGTTTCCGGCGATGAAGGTCGATAGCGCCAAGGCCAGCACGGTGCGGCGGTCGATATTGTTCAGTGTCACCGCCAAGATCGGCGAGCCGACCGCATAGGTGAGGGCGTAGGCTGTGACCAACTGCCCGGCGGCGGGGACGGAAATCGCCAGGTCCGTGGCGATCGACGGCAAAAGCCCAGCAATGACAAAGCCTTCCGTGCCGATCGCAAAGGCTCCCAAGGCCAACCAGAATACGCTCATCGGAGAAATCCCTATGTTCAACGTTTATTGAACTATTGATGGGACCGGGTCAGGAGTCAATTGGTTCAAGAACTATTGAACATCCAGGTCATTTCGCTATGCTCTTCGGACGATGAGCCGCACCCCACCCCACCCCACCCGCGAGCAGATCGAACTGCCGATGGTTCTGGATTGCCTGAGCGATCCGATCAGATTGGCGATCGTGTACCAGCTCGCGCAGCAGGAACGTGTCAGCGGCGAGCTGTGCTGTGGCGATTTCAACGGGCTCAGCGGCAAGTCGAATCTTGCCTATCACTTCGCCAAGCTGCGCGAATGCGGCCTGATGCAGACCCGCGTCGCCGGCACCAACCGCTTCGTGCGCCTGCGCCGCGACGATCTGGACGCACGCTTTCCGGGCCTGCTCGATGCTGTCATCACCTCCGCGGCAAAAGATGCCGACCGGCTGCGGCTTGTGTCGGAATGTGAAGTGGTTGAGGCTGATTGAGGATTGGGCGGCCAGTCCCTCTACGCTTGCCCTTCGCTCCAGCTACGCCGGACACGCTTAGCCCCCTTCGGGCCTCGCGTGGCTGCGCCACGCGTAGCCCCGTGAGGGGCGAAGCGTGGAGACCCGGCCTGGATTTGAACCAGGATAAAGAGCGATGCATCGCCCTCGCGTAGACACTTCCGCCACCGGGCCGCGGCGATCATTACCGATCGGGGTGCGACAAGCCACCTCAGGCAGACGTTATGCTTAACGGATCCACCAAGCTCAACGGACCAGCGGCGGCCGCGCGACGAACGTCATGCGCCAGCTATTGTGGCCGATATTGCGGTGAGCACGCTGGACCGCGAAGCCGACTCCCTTGAGCGTGGCGGTGATCTCCTCCTCACTGTAGCGCTGTAACCCGATGCGCGTTCGCAGCTGACGGTAATCCGACAGTGCGGTGCTGATCAGCCCGATCAGTGCATCTTTCAAAAAGCCGTGACGCAGGCCGAAGCTGAGCAGCGCCGTAACGTCCCTGAACATGCCGACATTGGGCTGGAGGATATCGCCCAGCACGAGCTTGCCCGAGGGCTTCAGGATACGGGAGAAGTTGAGGAGCGCGGCGTCGAGCTCGTCCGGCGTCATGTATTGCGCGACCGAGTTCATCACGACGAGATCGATCGACTGCTCCTGCATCTTGCGGACGTCGTCGAGCGAGCGGACGCGGATTTTCGTGTTCGGGGCAAACCGCGCGATCAACCGGCCGCGTACGCCGGGCGCAGGCTCGGCGAGGATCAGCTTGCCGCAGGCCGCCGCGACCTGGCTCGCCGACAGCGCCTCGCCGCAGGCATAGTCGAGCACGGTCGCCTCGGGCGAAGAGATGTAGCCGATGATGTCCCGCGCGATGATCTGGAAGTGCAAGTCGCGATGCAGCTTGCTGACATAGATCGTGTGCGTCGAGTCGTAATAATCGATCCAATCGTCCATGGTCGTCGAGGGCCCCGGCCAAACGGTTCCGTTGCAGGAACCGGCGCTGCCCGCCTGCGTTAGGGGTGCGGCGGCGCGCCGTCAATGTCTGCGTCCTAACAGGAAGGTTTCCCGTGAGCAAAGCTCCACAAAAGGTCTCGCCCGACCTCGACACGCCCACCGATCTGTCGTCCCAGGCGGTCAACAAGGTTTCGGAGGCACTCAACGTGCTTCTGGCCGACGCGTTCGCGCTGTATCTGAAGACCAAGAATTTCCACTGGCACATCAGCGGCCGGCATTTCCGCGACTATCATCTGCTGCTCGACGAGCAGTCCGACCAGATCTTCGCCACCACCGACCAGCTCGCCGAGCGCGTCCGCAAGATCGGCGGCACCACGCTGAAATCGATCGGGCAGATCGCCAAGCTCCAGACCATCAAGGACAACAACGAAGACTATGTCCCGCCGCGCGAGATGCTGCGCGAGCTGATGCAGGACAACAAGCATGTCGCCGCCGCAATGCGCAAGGCGCACGAGGTCTGCGACGACGCCGGCGACGTCGCCAGCGCCAGCATCCTCGAGAACTTCATCGACGAGACCGAGCGCCGCACCTGGTTCCTGTTCGAAGCCACAAGACAGGAAGGCGCGAACGAGGCGTAGGGGCACACTGTCGTAGGGTGGCCAAAGGCGCGCTCTTCGCGCGCCGTGCCCACTATCTCTCCGCAGTTCAAACTGTTTGGTGGGCAAGCTTCGCTTTGCCCACCCTACTGCACCGTCTTTGTAGCTACCGCCACAACCGCATCAACGCCCCGTTCTTGCCCGTCACCGGATCGGCCGGCGGCCGCGCGACGTTTGGAATCGTCTTCAGCGCCTTGGCGTGGTTCTCCGGTGTTGCGCGGGTGACCTCCATCTTCGCGCCCGGCGGATAGGCGCCGATCACGCAGAAATCCGCGCTGGCCTTGATGCGTTGGTGACCTGTGCCGGCGGGCAGGATCGCGACGTCGCCGGCCTTGATCTCCAGCTCCTGGCCGTGGTCGCCGCCGAAGCGGACGCGCGCGCTGCCACGCGCAACGCCGAGCACCTCGTGCACCGTTGCGTGATAATGCAGATAATCGAACACGCCATTGCGCCACGTGCCGCCCCAGCCGTTCGCTTCGAACAAGCGTTCGATCGTCTCTTCCGGCTGTCTGGAATCGAGCTTCACCGCGGCCTGGTAGACCAGGAAGGGGAGGATATTGTTGGGCACGAGCCCGTCATCCTCAAATACGATGGCGAGCGGCTCGGCATTGTCGCGGACGACAGACATAAGAGGCTCCTGCGTGAGCGTAGCAGTGATCAACGAAGGGAGTTAAGCGGCGTTCCTCGTTCCGCTGTCATTCCGGATTCGCGCTGCGCTGCGCCCGGAACGACAAGAGCCCGGGCGAAGGCCCGGGCTCGATGTCGTCAAAGCAGTTGCAGGAGAGCGCGCGCCCTACACGCTCTTGTTCTGCCGCATCAGATCGGCAAAGCGCTGGAACAGATAGTGCGAGTCGCGCGGACCCGGTGAGGCCTCGGGGTGGTACTGCACCGAGAACACCGGCTTGCCGTCGAGCTGGATGCCGCAATTGGAGCCGTCGAACAGCGAGATGTGGGTCTGCGTCGCGCCCGTCGGCAGGGTGCTCTCGTCGACGGCAAAGCCGTGGTTCATCGAGGTGATCTCGACCTTGCCGGTGGTCTCGTCCTTCACGGGATGATTGGCGCCGTGATGGCCCTGGTGCATCTTCTTGGTCTTGGCGCCGACGGCGAGGCCGAGCATCTGATGGCCAAGGCAAATTCCGAATGTCGGCGTGCCCGACTTGATCACGTCCTGGATCACGGGCACGGCATATTTGCCGGTCGCGGCCGGATCGCCGGGACCGTTCGACAGGAACACGCCATCCGGCTTCATCGCCAGGATATCCTCGGACGACGTCGTTGCCGGCACCACCGTTACCTTGCAGCCGACGCCGGCGAGCAGGCGCAGAATGTTGCGCTTGATGCCGTAATCGATGGCGACCACGTTGAACTCAGGCTTGTCCTGGCGGCCAAAGCCCTTGTCCCAGAGCCAGGGCGTCTCGTCCCAGGTGAAGCGCTGGCCTGAGGTGACCATTGGCACCAGGTCCATGCCCTCGAGGCCGGGCCATTCGCGCGCTTCTTCCTTCAAGCCGTGCAGGTCGAACTCGCCGTCCCTGGCGTGCGCGATTACGGCGTTGGGCATGCCCTTGTTGCGGATCAGCGCGGTCAGCGCGCGGGTGTCGATGCCGGAGAGGCCGATGATGCCGCGCGCCTTCAGCCACTGGTCGAGGTGCTTGGTGGCGCGATAGTTCGAGGGATCGGTGATCGCGGTGCGCAGGATCACGCCGCGCGCGCCGGGCGTCGCGGCCATGTTCACCGTCTCGATGTCGTCGTCGTTAGTGCCGACATTGCCGATATGCGGGAAGGTGAAGGTGATGAGCTGGCCGGCATAAGAGGGATCGGTGAGGATCTCCTCATAGCCGGTCATCGCGGTGTTGAAGCAGACCTCGCCGACGGCTTGGCCTTCGGCGCCGAGGCCAAAGCCTTCGAGCACCGTGCCGTCGGCAAGCACCAACAGCGCGGTCGGTTTGTGGTCCGGCCAAGCGTGATCGTTATCATGTTGTGTCATGAGCCCGGTTCATAGTCCCCGCGGGCGCTGCCGTCAAAGCGGAGATGCGCCGATTCACATGCGTTTTTGCATATTTGACAGGTCGGCTTGGGCCCCTAAGCTCCGCAGCATAATTTCCGGCAAATTCCGGGGCTCGGGAGGCAATAATGGACCAGACGACGCCGATTCTGCTGGTTCCGGGATTAGCCTCCTCGGCCCGGATCTATGCACCGGTGATCCCGTCGCTGTGGCAGTTCGGCCCGGTGATGGTCGCCAACCATATTCGCGATGACAGCATGGCGGCGATCGCCCGGCGGGTGCTGAGCGAGGCGCCGCCGCGCTTCGCGCTCGCCGGCCATTCCATGGGCGGCTACATCGCCCTCGAGATCATGCGCCAGGCGCCCGAGCGGGTGGCCAGGCTCGCGCTGATCAACACTCAGGCGCGGCCCGACACGGAGGAGGCGACCGCACGCCGCCGCGGCCTGATGGAGCTGGCCCGGCGCGGGGAGCTGCGTGCCGCGCGCGAGGAGATGTTTCCCGAACTGGTGCATCCGTCGCGCCGCGACGATGCAGGCATTCGCCAGCTCGTACACGAGCAGGGCGATGACGTCGGCGTCGAAGGCTATCTGCGGCAGCAGACCGCGATCATCGCGCGGGTGGATTCACGGCCGACGCTTGCGACGATCAAATGCCCGACATTGGTGCTGACGGGCGATCAGGACAACACGATTCCCAACGCATTCTCGAAGGAGATGGCGGAGGGCATTGCCGGCGCAAGGCTCGTCGTTCTGGAGAATTGCGGACACCTGCCGCAACCGGAGCAGCCTGCGGCGACGGTGCGGGCGCTGGTCGAATGGCTGGGAACCCCGGTTGTCTCCGGGCTGCGAACGGCCTAGATCAGGCGTCGGATAGTCTAGGGGATCACGATCATGCTGCGCGACGACATCAACAATGCGGTCAAGGAGGCCATGAAGGCCAAGGAAGAGCGCAAGCTGTCCACGCTGCGCATGGTCAACTCGACCATCAAGAACGCCGACATCGAGGCGCGCGGCAACGGCAAGCCGCCGCTCTCGGACGCGGACTTGCTCGGCGTGTTTCAGAAGATGATCAAGCAGCGCCAGGAATCGGTTGAGCTCTACGAGAAGGGCGGCCGTGCCGAACTCGCCGCGCAGGAGCGCGACGAGATCGCGGTGATCTCCGCGTACTTGCCGAAGCAGATGTCGGATGACGACGTCAAGAAGGTGATCTCGGACGCGATCGCCGAGACCGGCGCCGCCGGCATGAAGGACATGGGCAAGGTGATCGCCGTGTTGAAGACCAAGTACGCCGGCCAGATGGATTTCGGCAAGGCCTCTGGTTTGGTGAAGGCTGCTCTGACGGGCTAGGCGGCCGCGCCGAAGGTTTGCCAGGAGCTGACAGACTATCATCCTGGTCACGCCCGGCCTTGTGCCGGGCATCCACGTTCTTCAAAATGGAGAGAAAGAACGTGGATGGCCGGGACGAGCCCGGCCATGACGAGAACCTCCGATGAGCAGGGCCTCTCCCATGACCGCCATCAAGCCGTTCCGCATCGCCATCAGCGACGACGTCCTCACCGACCTCAAGTCGCGCCTCGCCCGCACGCGCTGGCCGGAGGCGGAGCTGGTCGATGATTGGAGCCAGGGCGCGCCGCTGGCATGGATCCAGGAAATCTGCACCTATTGGGCTGATGGCTACGACTGGCGCGCGCGCGAAGCGAAACTCAACTGCTTCGAGCAGTTCACCACCGAGATCGACGGGCTCGACATCCACTTCCTGCATGCGCGCTCGAAGGAGCCGTCGGCACTGCCGCTGATCATCACCCATGGCTGGCCCGGCTCGATCGTCGAATTCCAGAAGGTGATCGCGCCCTTGGTCGATCCTGTCGCGCATGGCGGCAATCCTGCCGATGCCTTCCACGTTGTCTGCCCGTCGCTGCCGGGCTTTGGCTTTTCCGGCAAACCCAAGACCACCGGCTGGGGCGTCGATCGTATCGCCGCGACCTGGGCCCAGCTGATGGACCGGCTCGGCTATATCAGGTACGGCGCGCAGGGCGGCGACTGGGGCTCGGCAGTGACGACCTCGCTTGGCATGCAGGACGCCGAGCATTGCGCCGGCATCCACATCACGCTCGCCTTCAACGCCGCGCCGAAAGTCGAGGGCGAACCGACGCCGGAAGAGAAGCGCGCGCTCGCCGGCCTCCAGCATTACGTCGACCTCGACTCCGGCTATTCGAAGCAGCAATCGACGCGGCCGCAGACACTCGGCTACGGCTTGACGGATTCGGCGAGCGGGCAGGCGGCCTGGATTCTGGAAAAATTCTGGGCCTGGACCGATTGCAACGGTCATCCCGAGAACATCTTCACCAAGGACGAGCTGCTCGACAACGTCATGCTCTACTGGGCGACGGAGACCGCGACCTCGTCGGCGCGGCTCTATTGGGAAAGCTTTGGCAAGCGCCGGACCACGCCGGTCGTCAAGGTGCCGACGGGCGTGGCTGTCTTTCCCAGGGAGATCATCACGCCGGTGCGGCGCTGGATGGAGCCGAACTTCCGCAACATCACGCATTGGAGCGAGATGGAGAAGGGCGGCCATTTCGCCGCATTCGAGCAGCCGGAGCTGTATGTCGGCGAGGTCAGAAAGTTCTTCCGGACGGTGCGCTGAGACGCATTCTCCGTCAGGCCCGGACTTGTCCCGGGCATCCGCGCCCTTAAACTCAGGTCAAACAAGAACGTGGATGGCCGGGACAAGTCCGGTCAGACGACGCTGCCGGGAAACGACCATGCTCACCGAAGCCAGCACCTATGACGAACTCTACGGCAATTTCCGCTGGGAGATCCCGGCGCGCTTCAACCTGGCGGAGGCCTGCTGCGATCGCCACGCCGACGGCACCGGCCGGCTGGCGCTGGTCTATCTCGATGAGAACGGCGCCATCACGCGCACATCCTTCGACGATGTCGCGGAGATGTCGCGCCGCTTCGCCAATGTGCTGAGGGCGGATGGCCTTGTCCGCGGCGACCGCGTCGCGGTGTTCCTGTCGCAGTCGCTGGAGCTGCCGATCGCGCACATGGCCGCGTTCCGTTCGGCGATGATCTCCATTCCGCTGTTCGCATTGTTCGGCGAAGACGCGCTGGAATTCCGCCTGTCGAACTCGCAAGCGAGGGCGATCGTCACCGACGAGGGTGGCTGGGAGAAGCTTTCGAAGATTCGCGACCGTCTGCCGGAGCTGAAGAAGGTCTACATCGTTGGCGAACGAACGCCGGCGGGTACGACATCGTTCTGGAATTCGGTCAAGGCTGCATCGCCCGACTTCAGGCTGGTGGACACGTCTGCTGACGATCCCGCGCTGATCATCTACACCTCGGGCACGACGGGCAATCCGAAGGGCGCGCTGCACGCCCACCGCGTCGTGCTCGGACATCTCCCCAATGTCGAGATGTGCCACAACTTCCTGCCGCGCCCCGGCGATCTGATGTGGACGCCGGCGGACTGGGCCTGGATCGGCGGCCTCATCAACGGCCTGTTCGCGTTCTGGTACCACGGCATTCCCCTGGTCGGTCACCGCGCGCGAAAGTTCGAGCCGCAAGCGGCGATGCAGATGATGGCCGATCTCGGCGTGCGTAATGTGTTCCTGCCGCCGACCGCGCTGAAGCTGATGCGGCAGGCCGGCGTGACGCATTCCGGCATCAAGCTGCGCAGCATCTTTACCGGCGGCGAGTCCCTCGGCGGCGAGCTGCTCGGCTGGGTGCGCGAGACCTTCGGCGTCGACGCGCACGAGGTGTTTGGCCAGACCGAATGCAATCTCGTGATCGGCAGCAACGCGAATCTGTTTCCGATCCGCCCCGGTTCGATGGGCAAGGCGACGCCGGGTTTCGACGTCCGCATCGTCAATGACAGAGGCGAGGAGCAGCCACGTGGCCAGCGCGGCATCATCGGGGTGCGCCAACCCTGTCCTTGCACGATGCTCGAATACTGGCGCAATCCGGAGGCAACGTCGAAGAAATATGCCGGCGAGTTCCTGCTCACCGGCGATCTCGGGGTGCAGGACGAGGACGGTTACTTCTGGTACGTCAGCCGCGAGGACGACGTCATCACCACCGCCGGCTATCGTGTCGGCCCGTCCGAAATCGAGCACACGCTGATGAAGCACCCGGCGGTGGCGATGGCGGCGGTGGTCGGCATTCCCGATCCGATCCGCACTGAATCGATCAAGGCCTGGATCGTGCTGCGCCCGGGCTTTGCCGCCAGCGACGCACTCGCGCGCGAGATCCAGGAGTTCGTCAAGGTGCAACTCGCCGCCCACGAATACCCACGGTTCGTGGAGTTCGCGGAGACACTTCCAATGACCGCCACCGGAAAGGTGCTGCGGCGCGAGCTGCGGACGAGGGGTTAGCTTCCTGCAATGGCAAAGACGTCTCAAGCCGCGGGGCTTCACCGCGCTTCACTTGCGAAGCTGAGCGAACTCGATGCGGCGCTGGAGCTCATGTATTACGGCTGGCGCGGCATGACACTCGAAGCCGACGCATATCTCGCCAAGCAAGGACTGTCGCGCCCGCACCATCGCATCCTCTACGTGGTGGCGCGCCGGCCCGATATCGCGATCGGCTCGCTGATCGAGATCCTCGGCATTTCCAAGCAGGCCCTGAACCGGCCGCTCAATTTGTTGCTTGAGCGCAAGCTCCTGACCTCAAAACGCTCGCCCGAGCAGCATCGCTCGAAGCTGCTGCGCCTGACGGCCGCGGGGCAGCGCATCGAGCAGCGCGCATCGGACCACGAGCGCAAGGTGCTGCGCGAGGCGTTCGATCGCGTCGGAGCGACAGGTGCGGCTGCGTGGATGGGCGTGATGGAGGCGATCGCCGACACCAACTGACGATTCCTGAAGTCAACATGGTTGACATGAGGAGCGGGCTTTGCCACTTTCCTGGCCAACGAGCCGTGGGAGGGCTCCGCCATGCGTCTTTCGGATATCGTGCTGCTCCTCAACGCGCTCTGGTTCGGCGGCGCCTTCATCCAGTTCAGCATTGCGCAAGCCAATACACTGAAGATTCTCCTGCCGCGGGAAGAGCGCACCAATCCGATCGCGCCGACATTGTCGGCCAGCGTGGCATTCCTTGGCGGCATCAATCTGCCGATCGGCCTTCTGTCGCTCTACCTTCTGGCAGCCCGTCCGGTCTTCTTCCAGCCGGTCGAAGCGCAGCTGGTGCTGTTCCTGTTCTTTGCCGCCTGCCATTTCAGCCAGTTCGCCTACAACCTTCCGGTCCTGCTGCGCGGAGGACGCGTCGGGGTCGCTTATTGGCCCGTGTTGAAAGGCCCGATGCTCAGGATCTTCGTCATCGACGCGGCCTTGTTCGTGGCCAATCTGGGTGCGGCGCTTCTCCTCGCGTCGCGCTCCTGACTACCGCGACGGCGTCGACAGCGCAGATCGCAGCATGGCGGCGAGGTCTCGCCGCCGGAACGGCTTGGTCAGGATGCGGGCATCGCCGATTGCGTCGGGCGCCGAGACCGGATTTTGGCTGTAGCCGGAGGTGAAGAGCACCTTGAGCCCGGGTCGCAGCTGGATTGCTTGCCGGGCAAGCTCCGGCCCGAACATGCCGCCGGGCATCACGACGTCGGTGAACAGCAGGTCGATATCCCCGGACTGGCGCAACAAGTCGAGCGCCGCCGGGCCGCTCGCGGCCGTGATGACGCGATAGCCGAGCGTCTTCAGCTCGCTTTCGACATAAGTCCGAACCATGTCGTTGTCTTCGACGACGAGAATGGTCTCGCTTCCTTCGCGCGTGACGATCCCTTCGGCGGGTGAGGCGTCCTCGTTTGGCGGTGTTGCCAGGCGGGGAAAGAACAGCCTGACGGTGCTGCCTTGTCTCGGTGCGGACTGCATCTGCACCAGCCCGCCGGACTGCCGCACAAAACCGTAGACCATGCTCAGGCCGAGCCCGGTCCCCTTGCCGACCTCCTTGGTGGTGAAGAACGGCTCGAACGCCCGGCTCGCCACCTCGGCGGTCATGCCGCTGCCGGTGTCGATCACGGCCACCATGACATAGTCGCCTGGTCGCGGTTCGCCATTGATGTCCAAGTCGGATTCACCGAGCGAGACGTTGCGCGCCTCGATGGTCAGCCTGCCGCCCAACTGCATGACATCGCGCGCGTTGAGCACGAGATTGAGCAGCGCAGTCGTGAGCTGGCCGGGATCGACGCTGATCAACCACAGGTCCGGTGCGAGCGCGAAGGTGCATTCGATGTGCTCGCCCAAGGGGCGGCGCAACAAGTGCTCCACCTCCTTAATCTTTTCGCCGATGTCGATGTCTCGCGGCCTCAGGGGCTGCTTGCGCGCGAAGGCGAGCAGGCTCCGCGTCAGGTCGGAGCCGCGTTCGGCAGCTGTCGCGATGTCGCCGGCGATCCGGTGCAACTCCTTGTTCCCCGCCAGCCTGTCGGCAAGGTGCTCCGAATTGCCGAGAATGACGGTGAGGAGATTGTTGAAGTCATGCGCCACACCGCCGGTGAGCTGACCCATGGCCTCCATCTTCTGGGATTGGCTGAGCTTCTGGTTGAGGTCCGCGATGGCCGCCCGTTGCTGCTCAAGCGATTCGGCAGTGTCGTTGAGCAGGGTCATCAATCCGCCCAGCTCGCCGCGCGGATGGGGAGGAGGAATTCGCGCGTTGAGATCGCCGAGCCCGAGTCTCTTCGCCATGTTGGCGAGCCGCCCGACCTGGCGCCCGACGCTCACGGTCGCGAGGATCCATACGCCGGCCAGCAGCAGCAGCAAGGCCACCGCGAGGAT
This sequence comes from Bradyrhizobium sp. 35, assembly GCF_023073215.1. Classification (NCBI taxonomy): domain Bacteria; kingdom Pseudomonadati; phylum Pseudomonadota; class Alphaproteobacteria; order Hyphomicrobiales; family Nitrobacteraceae; genus Bradyrhizobium; species Bradyrhizobium sp. 35. The sequence continues at coordinate 334,946 of NZ_JADPJC010000113.1, read as the reverse complement.
CGCCATATCCTCATAGAGCCGGCGATTCGCCGCCGCGACCAATCCGTCCTTGGACCGTCCGACCAGGATGTAGAGGCCGGCATCACGGATCGAAGGTGAGTGGGCGACGGCCCAGACCTGCGTGCGGCCGTCGCGATCGGTCACTTCCTGAAATGCCTTTTGATCGGGAGCCGTCGCGAAGCCGAGCAGGTCGGATCCCGCGATCGACGCGCCCACGGGCGCGGTCCAGCCGGCTCCCAAGGGAGCGACGAGAACGGTGCCCTTGCCGTCGATGAGCAGAATATCCTTCTCGGCGAGCAGCCGCTTGTGGTGATACTCGGCGAATTTGCGCAGGTTGAACGAGGCAAGCAGCACCAGCTTCAGCGCGCCCGCCTCCGATCGCACCGGATATGCGATCTGGAGCACCGATATTCCGGTCAGCCGGCCGAATACCGGCTCAACCACGACGTTGCGCGAGACCAGGGCCTGCTTGAAATAGGCGCGATCCCTCAGATCGAGGGTGCGGTTGGTCCGCAGCGAGTCGCAGAACAGGCTGCCGTCCGGATCGATGGTCAGGATTCCCGTGAACTGAGGGTATTCCTCGCGCACGTCCGACAGAAACGCCGAGCACGCCGCCTTGTCGCGCGTGTCGAGGTCGCGCGCGCGGGCCAGACCATAGTGAAGCTGAGCGGTGCCCTGAATCTTCCCACCCAGATCGCTCGCAATGTCGTCGGCCGAGGCCGACAGATTGGCCAGGGCGGCGTTGACTTCACTGCTCCGGTTCTGCACGAAACGCAGCCCGACGAGGCTCGCCGGCACCAGCATGGCCGCGATGACGAGTATCAGTAGTCGGGTACGCAAGCTCATCGGTCGGACGGTCCATTCGAGTCATCGCGCTCGTTCAAAGACTCAATTTGCGGCACCACCCGCCGCTCAGTCCATAGGCATCGGGTCGAAAAAGTCCCCGACGGGGAAAGATTTCGAGCCGCGGGCAGGACGGATGAGCTTCCCGAAGGACGCGCGCCGTCGGCGCGGTGGTTTTCCCGGGTCTGCGCCGGCGGCTTCGGGATACTGTCGTCCAGCCAACAACTCGCGCGTGCGCACCTGCCGCGGGGACGCTAAGATCGAGTCAATCCGCGTGCGACGGAGATCGCGCCGGCGAACGAGGAGGAAGCTGATGTCCATTTCGGGCAAGGTCGACCCGGTGGTGCGTCCCGTCGCGGCGACCGACATCGCCGAGGCGCTGGTCGAAGGCCTGCGGGATTTCCAGGCGCTGCCGCTTTACGGCCTCTGCTTCGGTACGCTCTACGCCGCCGGCGGCATCGCCATCATGCTGTGCTTCACTGCGTTCGGCATGGTCTATCTGGTCTATCCGCTGGCCGCCGGCTTCGCGCTGCTCGGGCCATTCGTGGCGATCGGGCTCTATGAAGTCAGCCGCCGTCGCGAGCGCGGCGAGCCCGTCTCGCTCGGCGCGATCTGGTCGGCTGTGCGCGCGCGCAGCGAGATCGGCTGGATGGCCTTCGTCACGCTGTTCGTGTTCGTGGTCTGGATGTATCAGGTGCGGCTTCTGATCGCGCTGCTGCTTGGCCTGCATGCCTCGTTCTCGAGCCTGCAGGAGTTCATGACGGTGGTGCTGACCACGAACGAGGGCCTGCTGTTCCTCGGCATCGGCAACGCGGTCGGCGCGGTGCTGTCGCTGATCCTGTTTTCGCTGACGGTCGTGTCGTTTCCGCTGCTGCTCGACCGCGAGGTCGATTTCGTCACGGCGATGGTGACAAGCGTGCGCGCGGTCGTGGCCAGCCCGCTGCCGATGATTGGCTGGGCCGCGGTGATCGTGATGGTCCTGATCGTCTCGGCGCTGCCGTATTTTCTGGGGCTGGTGGTGACGCTGCCCGTGCTCGGGCACGCGACCTGGCATCTTTATCGGCGGATCGTGGTGCCGGTGGCGTAGCGGGAAGCCGGACGCAACGGCAGCGAGCTATTCGCCGGTTGCCAGCCGGCGTTCGCCGGATGAGGTCAGTTCGAGTTCGCCGAGGCGCCTGATTGCATAACCGAGGTTGGTCAGGCGCTCGCCGTGCGCTTGCGGGATTTCGCCTTGCGCCTTGCCCTTGCCGATCTCGGCCAAGGACGCAAATTCATCGGCGCTGAGTGCAACGCTGCTGTCTGTCATCAGGCAACCTCGTCGGTCCATACCTTGAAATTGACAAGGGTATTCGGACCGAAGGTTTGGGTGATCGGGACGTCCGCGGCATCGCGTCCTTGTGCGATCAACACGCGACCGATCCGCGGCGTGTTGTTGCGCGGATCGAACATGTGCCAGCTTCCGCCGAGATAAGCCTCAAACCAGCCGGCGAAATCTCCCACGGCCCAGGGCTTCGGCGTGCCGATGTCGCTGAGATAACCGGTGCAGTAACGCGCCGGGATGTTCATGCAGCGGCAGAACGCGATGGCAAGATGAGCATAGTCGCGGCACACGCCCTTGCCTTCGTCGTAGGCTTCCCGCGCCGTCTTGGTCGCGCGCGCGTGCTCATAGCCGAAGGCGATGTGACGATGAACGAAATCGCAGATGGCCTGGACCCGCGCCCAGCCGGGCGGCGTGTGCTCGAACAACTTCCATGCGATATCCGACAGGCGATCGGTCTCGCAGTAGCGACTGCCGAGCAGATAGACGAGCGTGTCGGTCGGCAGCGCCTCGACGGCGTGCTGAGCCGCGTTCGGGAACACTGGATCGGGCAGGCCGCTGTCGCTCACGACGCCGTCGCCGGCAAGGCGAAAGGCGCCAGCCGGCGCCACGATGCGGCTGCACCAATTGCCGAAGAGGTCGCGATAGGGAGTGATCGGCACCGAGGGTCTGGTGGTCAGCAGGTCGGGCACGATGACATCGGAGGCGCGGGTGAAGTGCGTGCCCAGCACCATGATCATAGGCGTGGGCTGCGGGAATTCGTACAGCATCTCAAACCCGACGCGGAGCTTCATACGATTTTCCCTTGGCTAAGCTCGTAACATGGCTACGAAGCGGCCGATCACAAGGCTTTGACGGCTTATTCGGTCGCGGGCGGCAATTGGCGCCTCAAAAGTGCGGCACGGGCGAGAAAATGATAGCTAATTGCGGCGATTGCGCGCACGGTGCGGGAATGTCGAAAGATCTGTCGTTTCTGCGCCTATGCAGCGCCACGACTATTCGCGCGACGTGAAGCGCCTCATTCCCTCGCAGCGGCGGAGCCGACTCGTAGCGACGTCGTAACAGCGGTCGTCGCGCATATTGCCCACTCCAGCGGTGAGTTGGACGCGGCAGGCGCGTGCCGCGGACACCTGAAGGTTTCACCGCGATCGATCATGAGATCGAACGCCAACCGAAAGCACCCGATGCAAACTCAACCGATGCAAGCTCTCTCGCCACGGCACGTCAAGACAGAAGAAGCGCTCCGGCTCGGCGTCGAGTCGGGCTGGTACGCGATCAAGGTCAGTGGGACCTTTGTCTCGGGCCCGCACGACTCGGAAGCGGATTGCAGTCGCAAGATCGACGAAATCAATCCGCCTCCGGTGAAGAAGAAGCGATGACGACACGGAGTTCGCCCGCTACGGCGTCTTGATACCCATCGCCTTCAACGCTTCCAGCATCTGCGCCGGCGGCGCCATCTTGATCTGCGGCGCCTTGCCCGTTTCCAGCAGGCTCTTCAGCCCCGACAGGATTGCGGGCCAGCCGGTGCGGCCGCCGGAAAGGATGTCGTCGCTGAGCGGGCGGTCGTGGCGTTCGCTCACGGTGAGGCGGACGGCCTCGCCGGCTTGTTCAATCTCGTAAGTGACAAGCGTCGCGCCGAGCTTTGCGACGAGGTCGGGCCAGTTGACGTTCCACGTCACCGTCAGCTTGTTCGGCGGATCGTATTCGAACACATCGCCCGAAATGTGTTCCGAGCCATCAGGCGCGCGCACGACGAATTTGCCGCCGAGTCTTGGCTCCATCTCGACCGCAAAGCCGGAAAAATATTGGCGGCTGAACTCGGCGGAGGTCAGCGCCTCCCACACCTGGTCCGGCGTCGCGGCGATGTAAATCGTGTAGACGGTGAGCGGCTTGAACCGATCGAGGTTCATCTTGCATCGAATCCCTTGTTGAGGGCTGCGTGCGGAATGGCCAGCACCTTGCCGCTTTCCAGCAGGCTCTTGAGCCCGGACAGGATCGCCGGCCACCCGTTGGAAACGGCGCCGAAATATTTGCCGCCTTCGACGAAGCCGTCATGCAGCACCGTCAAACGCACGAGCGAGCCGAACGGTTCGATGGTAAAGACCACCCGCGAGATCGGCTCACCGCGCAGCTCCTCGTATTTTTGGTGCTTGAAGCTGTAAGACAGCCGCCGCGGCGGATCGGCTTCGAGGATCTCGCCGGAATCGGTGGTCTCGCCGTCCAGCAGCAGCGCGAAAGGGGAGCCGATTTTCCAGTCGGACCTGACCTCGGCGCCGAACCAGTATTGCTTGGTGAACTCGCTCGATGTCAGCGCCTCCCACAGCCTCGTTGGCGTTGTCTCGATGTAGGTGACATAGACGAATTGCGGCTTACTCATCACGCTTCTCCAACTGGCGTTTCAACTCGCCGAGTGCGGCGAGCTTGCCGCGCTCGAATTTCTTGATCCAGCGTTCGCCGATCTGATGGATCGGAACCGGATTGAGATAGTGCAGCTTCTCGCGGCCGTGCCTGATGGTCGTGACCAGATTGGCCTCTTCCAGAATGGCAAGGTGCTTGGTCACGGCCTGGCGCGTCATCGCGAGGCCTTCACAGAGTTCGTTCAGCGTCTGGCCGTTCCTGGCGTGAAGTCTGTCGAGCAGCGACCGTCGTGACGCATCGGCGAGCGCTTTGAAGACCTCATCCATGGCGGCGATAATAGGCAACCAAATGATTGCATGTCAAGCGCAAGGTCGTGACTTCCGTTCCCGCCCTCGCCATGCATTAATGCCGCAAACCGCTCCCAGCGAGTCCTCCCCATGATGTCTCTGCAAGCCTATCTCGCCTTCCTTGCCGCCTGCATCGCGCTCGCGCTGTTGCCGGGGCCGATCGTCACCCTCGTTATCGCCAACGGGCTGCGCCACGGCACGCGCGCGGCGCTGACCAATGTGGCCGGTGCGCAGGCCGGCCTCGCTATCGTCATCGGCATCGTCGCGGTCGGACTGACCTCGCTGATGGCGACCATGGGGTATTGGTTCGACTGGGTGCGCTTTGCCGGCGCCGCCTATCTGGTCTGGCTCGGCATCAAGCTGATCTGGGCGCCGGTCGAGGGCGTCAATGTGGATGAGCCGCCGGCGCCGCCGCGCGGCGGATTCTTCCTGCAAGGTTTCCTGGTGCTGCTGTCGAACCCGAAGGTGCTGGTGTTCTTCGGCGCCTTCATCCCGCAGTTCATGGACATGAACCGCGACCACTTCCCGCAGGTCGCGCTGCTGGGAGCCACCTTCATGGTCACTGCGGTGATGACGGACGCGCTCTACGCCATCGCCGCGGGGCGGGCCCGGAAGTTCTTCTCGGCTCGCCGCACCCGCATGATGTCGCGCATCTCCGGCGGCTTCATGATCGGCGGCGGCATCTGGCTGGCGCTGACCAGGGCGAAATAACCGCCGTCGGGCTAATCGACCAGCCTTTCCGCCCGCAGTTCAACCTCGATCTCTGCAAAAATCCGCGCCAGCCGCTCGGCCCATTGTTGCTGGCCAGACTGGTCGGCGATCAGATCCTGGCGGATCTCAATGCCGGTATTGACGAGGCCGCGAGCTTCGCCGTGCACGGGGATGGTGTAGTCGGTGAGGTCGTTCACCGCATAGGGCTCGTTGTCGCCCACGACGAGATCGCTCTCGCTGCGGAGATGCCTGAGCAGCAGCTGCGGCAGCACGGTGTCGCGATTGTAGAGCGCGCCGATGTGCCAGGGACGCGCGACGCCGGCGTAAACGGGCGTGAAGCTGTGCAGCGACACCAGCACCGTCGGCCGCTTGTCGTGCACGCGGCGGTCGATCGCGGCATGGATATGCCGGTGATAGGGCTCGAAAATCTCGCGGCGGCGCGCTTTGCGCTCCTGCTCCGAAATTCCCTCGTTGCGCGGGATCGCGGTTGCTTCGGAAATCAGGGGAATCGAGCTCACGGCGGCGGGCGGGCGGTTGCAGTCGATCACCAGCCGCGAATAGCGCTGGGCGATCAGATGTGCGCCCAGCATCTCTGCCAGCCGGTCGGCGACGCCCCCAATGCCGATGTCCCAGGCGATATGCCGCGTCAGCTCGTTCTCGGCGACGCCAAGATCGCCAAGCGCAGCCGGCAGGACCCTTCCGTAGTGGTCCGAGGTGAGCAAAAAAGGCGATGTCCCTTGCGCATTCACCTCGTGCACCGGGGGGACGTCACCCTCGCTGAGGAGTTGATTGGTCGCCCCGATTGTGTCTAAAGCCATCCTGATTGCCTAATGAAACAGCAGTCACCCCGAAGAATCGGGCGGGATTGCTATAGATCGGTCCGCCCGACATCACCATGATTGCCTGACGATGCCGTTGCTGACGATTCATCACAAGACCGAATATCGCTACACCCGCCCCGTGGCGTTCGGCGAACACAGGATCATGCTGCGGCCGCGCGACGGGCATGATCTGCGCGTGCTCGACTCCAGGCTCGAGATATCGCCCGAGCCGATGTCGCTGCACTGGATCCACGACGTGTTCGGCAATTCCGTCGCGATCGCGAATTTCGACGAGCGCGCGGACGCGCTGATCTTCGACTGGCACGTCACCGTCGAGCACAATCCGGTCGAGGAGTTCGCGCTGACGCCGGACGACTCGGCCTATTTCTATCCTTTCGCGTATGACGATGAGGAGTTTCCCGACCTCGTCCACTACATCACGCCGCAATATACCGATCCCGATGGCGAGATCGCGGAATGGGCGCGCGGCTTTCTCGACGAGGACGCGCCGACGCCGACCTTCAAGATCCTGAGCGGCATGACCCACGGTATCCGCGAGCGGTTCAAGTACCGCAAGCGCCACGAGCTGGGCACGCAGCATCCGCTCGACACCTTGCAGTCCGGTAGCGGAACCTGCCGCGACTACGCTCTGTTCATGATCGAGGCGCTGCGTCATCTCGGAATCGCCGCACGATTCGTCTCCGGCTACATCTTCCTGCCGGAGGATATCGAGCAGCGCCATGTCGGCGGCGGTTCGACGCATGCCTGGGTCCAGGTCTACCTGCCCAGCGCGGGCTGGATCGAGTTCGATCCGACCAACGGCATCGTCGGCACCCGCGACCTCATCCGCGTCGCGGTCGCCCGCGATCCGCGCCAGGCAATCCCGCTGCACGGCGTCTATATCGGCCCTGCCGGCGCGTTCGACGCCATGGACGTGACCATCAGGGTGGTGTCGGACGAGCAATGCAGCGGCGAGACACTCGAGGCGGAGGTTTTGTAGATCCGCTGCGATTTGCACGCTGCCGATTGATGGTTATAGAAGGCCATGACCTCCAATCGTCTCTTCGTCTACGGCACGCTGATGCGCGGCTTCGACCATCCGATGGCGCGGTTGCTTGCGGGCCACGCGGATTTTCTGGGTGAAGCGACCTGCCGCGGCCGGCTCGTTCTGGTGACGCATTATCCGGGGCTGCTGCTCTCCGATGTGCCGTCCGACCGCGCCCACGGCGAACTCTTTCACCTGCGCGTGCCCGACGAACTCTTGCGCGAGCTCGACATGTACGAGGCCTGCGGCGAGGGCTTTCCGGAGCCGACCGAATATCTGCGCCAGCTGGTCGACGTGACAGGTGCAGACGGGGTGACGGCACCGGCCTGGACTTACATCTACAACTGGCCCGTCACCGATCTGCCGCGCATCGAATCCGGCCGCTTTCTTGGGCTCTAGCCCGACAGCACTTCCTTCACTGCGCGCACGTCGACCTCGCGCTCGACATAACTCCACTCCTCGGTTCGCCTGAGCATCGCGACCAGCTCCTCGAACAGCGAGGCGTGCGCAGGCGCGAATTCGAACCAGGTCAGGAAGTCGAAGGGCCCGCCGAGGTCGCGGCAATGATAGAGCTGCCGCGCAATCGCAGGCAGGAAGCGCAGGCTGTTCGCGATGTGATGCGACTTGTCCTCGAAGATCCTGCGGCGCTCTTCCTGGGTCAGATCCCACCAGGCCTGCGACTTGCGGATCGGGATCAGCGCCCCACTGGTTGCTTCCAGCCGGCCGAGGCCGGCCTGCACGGCAGTGAGCTGCTGCTTCTCCGGGCGCTCGGTGTAGCGCAAGCTGCTCGCGACACCGACCAGGCGCCAAGCATTGCGCGAGGGCACCAGCGGCAACGCGATGGCCTCGCTGTCGGTGACCGACAGCGTTGGCATGAAGGCGAGGGGCTCGCCCGTCACCGGCGAAATCGAGGTGATGCGCCAACCCCCGCTCTGGCCGCCTCGGAAGGTCCTGAACATGGCCCCCATGGAAGCGTGGAACCGGGCCGGGTTCAAGCTTTCCGTCGAATCTTCGACCTGTGAATAGCCGGGAGAAGCCCTAAGTGCATCGTATTTCCCGGGGGCATCCTTATATGCCTATTCGTTGGCAAAACGCCCGACTCACCCCAGAAATCAACCTGATGCGCTTCACGCCCCAATTCCTCGACGAGCTTCGGGCCCGGCTTTCGGTCTCCGAAGTCGTGGGCAAGCGCGTCAAACTGAAGAAGGCGGGGCGAGAGTGGAAGGGGCTGTCGCCGTTCCAGCAGGAAAAGACGCCGTCCTTCTACGTCAACGACCAGAAGGGCTTTTACCACGACTTCTCCTCCGGCAAGCACGGCGACATCATCAGCTTCATGATGGAGACCGACGGCCTGCCGTTCGCGGAGGCCGTGGAGCGGCTCGCCAATATGGCGGGCCTGCCGCTGCCAGCGGTGACGCCGGATGCAGCGCGTCAGGAGCAGCGGCGCCGCTCGCTGCATGACGTCATGGATCTCGCCGCCAAGTTCTTTGCCGAGACGCTGGCCTCGCGCGTCGGCGCCAAGGCGCGCGGCTATCTCGCCGACCGCGCGATCTCGCCGGCGACGCAATTGCAGTTTCGGCTGGGCTATGCGCCACCTGATCGCTTTGCGCTGAAAGAGCATCTCGGCAAGCTCGGCGTCTCCGTCGACGACATGGTCGAAACCGGCATGCTGGTGGCCGGCAACGACATCCCGGTGCCCTATGATCGCTTCCGCGATCGCGTGATGTTTCCGATCATGGATCTGCGCGGCCGCGTCATCGCCTTCGGCGGGCGCGCGCTGGAGAAGGACGTTCCGGCCAAGTACCTGAACTCGCCGGAGACGCCGCTCTTCCACAAGGGCGACAATCTGTACAACCACCAGACCGCGCGCAAAGCCACCCATGACGGCAGCCCCCTCATCGTGGTCGAAGGCTATGTCGACGTCATCGCCATGGTCACCGCGGGCTTTGCCGGCAGCGTGGCGCCGCTCGGCACCGCGCTCACTGAAAACCAGCTCGCGCTGCTCTGGAAAATGGCGGACGAGCCGATCCTCTGCTTCGACGGCGACCGCGCCGGCCAGAAAGCCGCTTATCGTGCCGCGGATCTCGCCTTACCCTTCCTCGCGCCCGGCAAGAGTCTGCGCTTCGCCCTGCTGCCGGAAGGGCAGGACCCCGACGATCTCGTGCGCTCCGGCGGTCGTGGCGCGATCGAGGAGGTGATCGCGGCGGCGCGTCCGCTCGCCGAGATGATCTGGTCGCGCGAGCTCGAAGGCGGCAATTTCGCCACGCCCGAGCGCCGCGCCGCGCTAGAGGCGCGCATCAAGGAGCTCTCCAACGGCATCCGCGACGAGGTGGTGCGGCGCTATTACCGGCAGGATCTTGCCGAGCGGCTTCAGCGCGCCTTTGCCCCCGAAGGCGCACGCGGCGGCTTCGGCGGCGGCCGTGGCAATTTCCGCCCCGGCTCGGCCGGCCGTCAGTTCCAGCCCCGCGGTGGGGGAGGCGCGAATCGATTCGGCGGTCAGGGATTTGGAGGCCGCCGCGGCCCACCCGGGCCCATCCAGCTGCCCTCCGGACCCTACCAGGCGGCGAGCGCGCAGCTCGCGGCAAGCCCGATCATGCGCGGCCAGCGCAGCGCCATCTCCCGCCGGGAGGCCCTGATCCTGCAAATCCTGATCAATCACCCCTGGCTGCTGCACGATCATCTCGAGGAAGTCGCGGCCCTGGAGCTCGCCCATCCCGAGGTCCATAAGCTCCGGGCCGGCATCATCGCCGCCTTTGCCAACGACCATCACCATTCGCCGGACCCCGGCGAGCTCGCCGAGAAGATGCGCAGCGATCTCGAGAAGGGCGGATTTTCGCAGGCTCTTCAAAGGGTTGAGAGCGGTATCACGACCGCGGCGGTGTGGGGCGCCCGTGAGGGCGCCGCACGGGACGACGTTCTCTCCACCTGGCATCAGCTGGTCGCCTTGCATCGGCAGTACCATTCACTACTTAGAGAGCTGAAAGACGCCGAGCTGGCCTTGGGGGATGATCCCAGCGAGGCCAACATGGCGTGGCTGCGCGACGTCAAGGCTCGGATAGGCGAAGTCGACGGCACCGAGGCCCTGATCGAGGGTTTTGGCGAGCTGTCGGGCCGGTTCCAGAAGAGCGTGTGATGAAAGAATCATGCGGACGGCCGGGACCGGAACCGCTAAAAGACTCGCCAAATCCGAGGTTTGGCGGCAAAAACAGGGTTAATCGAGGCTTAACGGTCTTGTAGCACTTTGGCCACCAGGCGGCCGCAGGCAGAACAGACGCGTCAGGAATGAATCCGCGCAATTGCTGTTGGCACTACACCTGTATCCGCTGCGACAAAGAGGCTCTACGAAGCGTTAGGCAAATCCGGCGAGTGAAAGGTCGGGGGTGGCGACAAGAGGTCCGCGCCGCCCTTTCCGTGTCGAGATCTGACGAAGCGAGAGCATCGAGCAACAGGTTCAAGTGATTTTGCGCGGGCGCGGCGAACGTCTGTGTGAAACGCGTTTAGGAGCAATGGATGGCCACCAAGGCAAAGACGCTGCAGGCGAAGGACAAGGAAAAAGACGACAAGGCAGCGGACGCGCCGGAGAAGGACTCCCAGGACGCGCCCTCGCCGTTGCTCGATCTGTCCGACGCGGCCGTGAAGAAGATGATCAAGCAGGCCAAGAAGCGCGGCTTCGTGACCTTCGATCAGCTCAACGAAGTTTTGCCGTCCGACCAGACCTCTCCCGAGCAGATCGAGGACATCATGTCCATGCTCTCGGACATGGGCATCAACGTCACCGAAGCCGACGATAGCGAAGGCGAGGAGGACAAGGACGAAGGCGGCGAGGACGAGACCGACAACGAGCTCGTCGAAGTCACCCAGAAGGCCGTCACCGAGGTCAAGAAGAGCGAGCCGGGCGAGCGCACCGACGATCCCGTGCGCATGTATCTGCGCGAGATGGGCACCGTCGAGCTGCTGTCGCGCGAAGGCGAAATTGCGATTGCGAAGCGCATCGAGGCCGGCCGCGAGGCGATGATCGCAGGTCTGTGCGAAAGCCCGCTGACCTTCCAGGCCATCATCATCTGGCGCGACGAGCTCAACGAAGGAAAAATCTTTCTTCGTGACATCATCGATCTCGAAGCCACCTATGCCGGGCCCGATGCCAAGGCCGGCATGAACAATGCGATGATCGCCGGTCCGAACGGCGAGACCGGTGAAGCGACGGCCGAAGGCGGCCAGGCCACCGGCGCCGCGCCCGCGCATGTCGCGCCGCCGGCCGCACCGCCGGCGCCGACCCCGTTCCGCGCCGCGCCTGCGCCCGGCAATGTCGGCGACGCCGCGAAGGATCCGGCGGAATCCGCCGCCGAAGCCGACATGGACGAGGACGACGAGTTCGAGAACCAGATGTCGCTTGCGGCGATCGAGGCCGAGCTCAAGCCGAAGGTCGTCGAGATCTTCGACAAGATCGCCGACAGCTACAAGAAGCTGCGCAAGCTGCAAGAGCAGGACATCCAGAACCAGCTCGAGAGCACCTCGCACGGGCCCTCGCTCTCGCCGCACCAAGAGCGCAAATACCGCAAGCTCAAGGACGAGATCATCGTCGAGGTGAAGTCGCTGCGCCTGAACCAGGCGCGTATCGACAGTCTCGTCGAGCAGCTCTACGACATCAACAAGCGCCTCGTCTCGCATGAGGGCCGCCTGATGCGCCTTGCCGACAGCCATGGCGTCGCGCGCGAAGACTTCCTGCGCAACTACACCGGCTCGGAGCTCGATCCGCGCTGGCTCAACCGTGTCTCGAAGCTGTCGGCCAAGGGCTGGAAGAACTTCGTCCATCACGAGAAGGACCGCATCAAGGACCTCCGCCACGAGGTGCATCAGTTAGCTGCGCTGACCGGCTTGGAGATCATCGAGTTCCGCAAGATCGTGCACTCGGTGCAGAAGGGCGAGCGCGAAGCCCGCCAGGCCAAGAAGGAGATGGTGGAAGCCAACCTCCGTCTCGTGATCTCGATCGCCAAGAAATACACCAATCGCGGCCTGCAGTTCCTCGACCTGATCCAGGAAGGCAACATCGGCCTGATGAAGGCGGTCGACAAGTTCGAGTATCGCCGCGGCTACAAGTTCTCGACCTACGCCACGTGGTGGATCCGGCAGGCGATCACCCGCTCGATCGCCGACCAGGCGCGTACCATCCGCATCCCCGTGCACATGATCGAGACGATCAACAAGATCGTGCGCACCTCGCGCCAGATGCTCAACGAGATCGGCCGCGAGCCCACTCCTGAGGAATTGGCCGAGAAGCTCGGCATGCCGCTGGAGAAAGTCCGAAAAGTCCTCAAGATCGCCAAGGAGCCGTTGTCGCTGGAGACGCCCGTCGGTGACGAAGAGGATTCACACCTCGGCGATTTCATCGAGGACAAGAACGCGATCCTGCCGATCGACGCCGCGATCCAGTCCAACCTGCGCGAGACCACCACGCGCGTGCTGGCCTCGCTCACCCCGCGCGAAGAACGCGTGCTGCGCATGCGCTTCGGCATCGGCATGAACACCGACCACACGCTGGAAGAAGTCGGCCAGCAGTTCTCGGTGACGAGAGAGCGTATTCGACAGATCGAGGCGAAGGCGCTGCGAAAGTTGAAGCATCCGTCAAGGTCAAGGAAGCTGCGGTCGTTCCTGGATAACTAGTTCAAACGCCGCCACTTGGTGGTCTGTTGAAACAAGAACGGCGGGCGAAAGCCCGCCGTTTTCGTTCACGCCTACTTCGACAGCGTTCAGCCCAATAGAGGCTCATGCTTTTCCAATCGAATATACACCCGACCAGAGAGGCGCATCGATTCTGGAATTCCGGGTGGATGGCTCCAGCCTCGACGTCGCAAGGATCGACATCTATGCTTTGATGATGCCGGCTCACCTCACCGTCTGGTACAACACCCGTTGCCCTGTCTGCAATGCCGGCATCGACTGGCAGCGCAACAAGCTGTTGGCGCTGGTGCGCGCGGGTAGGATCGAATTCAGGGATATCAACGAGCAGCCCGAGGCGCTGGCGTGCTTTGGCGCCACGCTCGGCGACATCAGGCGCCGCCTGCATGCGACCGATGAGGCCGGCCAACTCATCGTCGGCGCGGATGTCGCGATTGCGCTGTGGAGGCTGACGCCGAGGGAGGGGTGGCTTGCGGGGTTGTTCGGAAATCGCGTGGCGCTGCCGTTCACCAGGTTCTTCTATGACCGGTTTGCCGATCTGCTGTTTGCCTGGAACAGGCGGAGCGGACGCTGGTGAGCGCCTGCCTGGATTGACCTACTTCTTCTTCGCGCCGACCCGCTCGAGGTTCTTGATCTCAAGCGCCGGGCGGCCGGATTTTTCGGCGATCTCGCGGTCCTGCTCCATGATATAGGCGCGGGCCGGCTCGTCGCCGTCGAGGCCGCCGAGCAATTCGGCGGGCACGCGCCGGTTGGAGCGTTGTGAGCCGTCTTCATAGAAGACGTTGAAAAAGGCGAATTCGCCCTTGGGATTGGTTCCGGGTTTTTTGGCCATGGCCGGCTTTTCGTCGATCAGGGGGCCATAGTCAAATGACTTTGGCAGGTTTCCGGTGGCTGGGCGCGGACCCTGCAGCGGCAGAACCAGCTGCGCGATCGATCGACGAACCCATTTACGAGGCGCCTCGATGTCGGGCGGAAGAGTCCAACGCTTCGTAAAACCCGATGCGCTCCTTAGGAGATCCTTGCCTCACCCTTGCCTCAACAAACGGCGGGCCGCGAAGCCCGCCGTTTATTTTGGTCTTCAGCGTCGCCCGGGGCTGGCGGGGCGACAACCTAGAATAGAATGTTATAACCGGCGCCATGCCATGGCAAGGCAAATCGCTGGCGCTGCGATGCCGCAGCGAGCGCATGAGATATGCAGTGGTCGCGACATCGGACTTCATTCGTCGAGCCAGGATGCGATTGGTTCTGGTGAGGATTTGCCGCTTTGACGCGAATCTGGTTCCCGGGCATGATCGCGCGCCGCTCTCCCGCCCATTCCCTGTAGGATTCATCCGAATGTCGAAATACGCCTTGGCCATCGCCTTCATCGCCTGTCTGGCCGGCGGATCGGCGCAAGCCGCGCGCTGCGGCGGCGACTTCAACAGCTTTGTCGCCAGCATGGCCTCGGAAGCGCAGGCCGCCGGCGTCTCGGCGAGCGTGACCAGCGCGGCGCTCAGCGGCGTGCAGCAGGACGGCGCGGTGCTCGCCTTCGACCGGCGCCAGCGCTACACCTTCAACAAGAGCTTCGAGCAGTATGTCTCGACCCGCGTCGGCCCCGGCCGCATCAATGGCGGCAAGGCGCTGTTGCAGCGCCATGCCGCGCTGCTCTCACGCATCGAGCAGCAGTTCGGCGTGCCCCGCTATATCCTGGTTGCGATCTGGGGGCTGGAGAGCGATTTCGGCAAGGGCGACATCGGCAAGCTGCCGGTGGTCCGCACGCTGGCGACGCTCGCGCATGACTGCCGCCGCACCGAGCTATTCCAGGGCGAGCTGCTCGCGGCGCTGAAGATCGTGCAGCGCGGTGACCTGCCGCTGCGCGACCTGATCGGCGCCTATGCGGGCGAGATCGGCCAGACCCAGTTCCTGCCGTCCTCCTACATCAAGTACGGCGTCGATTTCGACGGCGACGGCCACGTCGATCTCCGCCACAGCGTCCCCGACGTGCTCGCCTCGACCGCGAACCTGCTCCACACCAGCGGCTTCAAGATGGGCCAGCCCTACGGCGAAGGCACCGCCAATTTCGAGGCCATGCGCGAATGGAACAGGGCGGTGATCTATCGCAAGACGATCGGGTATTTTGCCGATCGGCTGGCGGGGCAGTGAGGGGAGCCAAAGAGACGGAGCACTCGCGCACATACTTGGTGTCATCGCCCGCGAAGGCGGGCGATCCAGTATTCCAGAGACCGCGCGAGAATACGGAGAGGCTGCGGCGTACTGGATTCCCCGCCTTCGCGGGGAGTGACAACGGAGAGGTCCGTGAACGCTCGCCAGGACGACGGTTTAATTCGACGGCGCCCCTCACTCCGTCCCCTTCGCCATCCTCTCCAGCTTGCGCTGCAACGGCGCCCAGTACGTTGCCGGGCGGAAGCGCTGCAGGAGATCCATGAAGCGGGCGTCGTTGCCGATCAGGATGCGCGGCTCGTTTCTCTCGATGCCCTTGATGATGCGCAGCGCGGCGTCCCGGGGCGTGGTCCTTGCCGCGTTCTCGAACCGCTCGATCGATTGCGACCGGCGTGCGTTGTCGGTGACGCCGACCCCGGTGCGCGAGTTGCGGGCGATGGCGGTGGCGACGCCGCCAGGATGCACGACCGACAGCCTGACAGGGCTGCCCGCCATGGCCAGCTCGTGCCGCACGCTCTCGGAAAAGCCGCGCACCGCGAATTTCGCCGCGGCATAGGCCGACTGTCCCGGCGGGGCGATGATGCCGAAGATCGAGGACAAATTGACGATGTGTGCCTCGCCCAGCGTCTTCAGATGCGGCAGGAAGGCGCGCGTGCCGTGCACCACGCCCCAGAAATTGATGTCGAACAGCCAGTCCATCTGCGCCTGGTCGATCTCCTCGAACGATCCCATCAGTGCAACGCCGGCATTGTTGACGACGATGCCAAGTGCGGGATGCGCGGTGGCCGCCTCACGCGCGAATTGCGCGATGTCGTCGGGCTTGCTGACATCGACGCGATGCAGGCTGAGCTTGCTTGCGGCGCCGATCTCGGCCGCGAGCGTCTTCAGCCCGGGCTCGTCGCGATCGGCGAGCGCGAGATCGCAGCCGCGCCGTGCAAGCTCGATCGCCAGTGCGCGGCCGATGCCGCTTGCCGCTCCGGTGATAGCGGCGGCGCCGCGGATTGCAGTCATGATGATTCCCCCGTCGAGCCACTTGAGCGGAACTATGATTTACATTTTTTCATATTGGAACCGAACCGCATGGCGGTTCCCACCTTAACCTACGTTACTTGATGAAGACAGGCAGCATTGGGAGCCGCCGATGGGACAAGCAAAGCCGTTTCGAGCCACCGCACTGATCGTGGAAGACGACCTCATGCAGAGGGAGATGCTCAGTCTTCTTCTCGAAGAAAGCGGCTACGACGTCATTCAATGCGAGAGCGCCGAGGCGGCCGAGCTTGTGCTGGAGAAGAGCGCCGGCGCGCTCTGCCTGATGATGACCGACGTTCAGCTTGCCGGCCGCATGAACGGCGTCGAGCTCGCGCATGTCGCCAAGGACCGCAACCCGAAGCTCGACGTCGTCGTCACCTCCGGCCGGCCCTTGATGCAGGCCTTGCCGAACGGCGCGAAGTTCTGGGCCAAGCCATGGGCGCCGCTCGACGTGCTCCGCGAGGCCGAGATCGCGCAGCTGTCCTGAGGGTCGATCCGGCAGGCCGGCTTTCGTGGTCCGCGGCGCGGTGATAAGGTCGGTCCATGACCTTGTCCTTCCTGCTCACCTCGCTGATCGTCGTCGCCTCGCCCGGCACCGGCGTGCTCTACACGCTGGCGGCCGCGCTGACCCGCGGCTCGCGCGCGAGCATCGCCGCTGCCTTCGGCTGCACCCTCGGAATCGTGCCGCACATGACGGCCGCGATGCTGGGGCTCGCCGCCGTGCTCCACACCAGCGCGCTCGCCTTCGCCGCGCTGAAATGGTGCGGTGTCGCCTATCTGCTCTACATGTCCTGGCAGGCGCTGCGCGAGACCGGGGCGCTGGCAGTCGACGGCGAGATCCGCGAGCGTTCGGTCGGTCGGGTGATCGTGACCGGCTTCCTGATCAACATCCTCAATCCGAAGCTGTCGATCTTCTTCCTGGCTTTCCTGCCGCAGTTCATCGCCGCGGACGAAGCCCATGTGCTGGCGCGAATGCTGCAATTGAGCGGCGCCTTCATGGCGATGACGTTTGCGGTGTTCGTGGTCTACGGCCTCTGTGCGGCATCGGTGCGCGAGCGCGTCATCTCCCGCCCGCGTGTCATGGCCTGGCTGCGCCGGAGTTTTGCCGCCGGCTTCGCCGCGCTCGGCGCCAAGCTGGCGTTCGCGGAGCGATAGCTTCTCCAGCCAACAAAAAAGCGGGCCTTGCGCCCGCCATCTTCCAACTCAGAACTCCCACCCGACGCCCGGGCGGAGCGTGCTCCACCCGGGCAAAGAATAAGAAGCCTCGCTACTTCTTCTTCGCTGCCTTCTTGGCCTTCTTCTTCGTCGCCTTCTTCGCCTTCTTCGCTTTCTTAGCCATAGGATCCTCTTCAGGGTTAATGGTGAAACGCGACACGAGGGATGCTCGGCGGAGGGCCAGCCTCGCAACATCCTCGATGACAAGCTCAGCAGATTCGCGCGCTTCTGCCCCGCGCTGTCACATCCGTGTCATCGCGTTATCCACAGCTCAGATGCATTTTCGGGTGATTTTAGCTCACGAATCCGCATCGCCGGCATGCCTAACGATCCGACAATGCGCCAGCCGTTCATGAATCCAAAACCAAAGTCATGCTTTCGCGGATCGCAGTGAGACTCCGTTAAGCGCGGCGGCGGCATTGTCCCCCCAAAGAAAACGGGGACGGGATCATGGACGGTCAGCTGGCAGGGACGGAGGGCGCGACGCTGCGCGCGCCGCGTGCGCCATGCTGAACGTGCCGACACTCTGGACCGTGTTCGTCGTCAACTTCCTGGCGCTCGGCCTGATCTGGGCCTACGTGATGCGCACCTATCCGAAATTCGCGGCCGCGCGGTTCTGGATGGCATCGTCCTTTATCGGCGCGACCGGCGCGATGACGGCCCTGCTGCGCCTGTTCGTCGCGTCTCCGTTGCCGCTCCTGCTTGGCGCTGCCGGCGTCATCGCGGCGAGCTGCCTTGCCGCCATGGGCATTCAACGCTTCTATCACCGGCCCGTCTCATGGCGCGTCATGATCGCAACAGCAGGCTTAAGCCTCGCCGGCGTCGTGTTCTTCGTGGTCGGCTTCGACAACATGCAGCTGCGCATGCTCTGCTACACGCTCGGTCAGGCCGTGCCGCTGGTGCTGGCGCTGCGTCTGTTGCTGTCGCCGCCGGAAGGCCGCGTCAGTCCGGGCGCCCGGCTGTCCGGCATCGTCATCCTCGCCATTATCGCGATCCTCGTCGTCCGCACGGTGGGCAATCTGCTCGGCGGCGATTTCTCGGCAAGCGCCGGCGGCCAGGCTCATGGCGTCATGGTGCTGGGTCTCCTGTTCCTGTCCATGACGCTCAATTTCGGCTTCCTGCTGATGGCGATGGACAGCTTGCGCAACGAGGTCGCCGACCTCGCGCTACTCGACGATCTCACCGGCGTCGCCAACCGGCGGCATTTGTTGCAGCGGCTGAGCGAAGAATGCGCCCGCTCGGAGCGCAGCAGCGAGCCGTTCTCGCTGCTGGTCATCGATCTCGACGGCTTCAAGACCATCAACGACACCCATGGCCATGCCGCGGGCGATGCCTGCCTCCAGCACTTCACCCTGATGGCGCAGACGCGCTTGAGGCCCGGCGACATGCTCGCCCGCACCGGCGGCGACGAATTCTGCGTCGTGCTGCCCTCGTCGACCTTGCGCGAGGCGGCTGCGATCGCCCGCCGCGTGCTCGAGGTCTGCCGCCAGGATGCCGTCACCTGCACCGGCGTCGACATTCCGATCGCGATCTCGATCGGGGTAGCGCAGTGGGACCGCGGCGTCGGCCAGTTTCCGGACCGCCTGATCGCGCATGCCGACCACGCGCTCTATGCGGCCAAGAAGAACGGCAAGAACGACTTTGCCGTCCACGATCCGGCGCCGCCGCTCATGCCTGACCCGATCGGTCCAGGCGAGGCCTTGCGCAAATTCGCGTAAGGGCGTGCTAACGTCAGGTCCGCATTGGACCCGCATGATGATCTCTCGCCTGCTCGCGGCCGTTCTCGCCGCTCTCACTCTGATCGCACCTGCCGCTGCGACCGACGCCGAGCTCGCAAAGCTCGCGCGCGCCTCCGGCACGCCCGACATTCCCGGCCTGAAGATGGTGTGGCTGGCGCCATGGGGTGACGTCGGCAACGCAAAACCGTGGCGCAACATCATCGTGCACCAGACCGAGGGACCGGCCGGCTCGGCGCGGGGCGGTGCCGAGGTGCAAGCGAAGAACCCCACGCGTCGCGGCGTCACATTGTGGGTCGAGACCGACGGCACCGTCTATTGGGCGGTCGCGGAAAACCTGGTGCCGACCCACGGCGATGGTGCCAACCGCAACGACAACAAGTACATCGACAACAAGCCGACCTATCGCCAGGTGGTGCGCGACAATTCGATCGGCGTCGAGTTCGCCGGCAACTATCCCGACGTCACGACGGGCCCGACCGCGGCGCAGGTCGCGGCGTGGAAGATCCTCGTCCAGATCCTGCGCGCGCGCTACGGCATCCCGCTCGACCGCGTCTATGCGCACAACTGGATCGACTACAAGGACGCCCGCTATTGCGAAGGCTGCTGGCTCGCGACGCTGGCGCGGGTTTGGGGGGAGTGACGAGCTACACCGGTTGCGACATCCAGCCGAACAGCCGCCGGATCAAGCCCGGCCGCCGCGGCAGTTCCGGCGGGTCATCCGCCGCCAGCACGCGTTTGAAGAAGTAGTCCAGGAACACCATGTCGTTCGGCTCGGTGACGGTGAATGTCTCGTCGCCGAAGTAGACGCTGTAGTTGAAGAAGAACGGACCCATCAGCGGGATCGTCGCGGTCGAGGCGTAGTCCTTCGAGATCACGAACTCCGACGGCTCGAGCCCGTGGTCGCGCATCGCCTGCTCGACCAGCGGCAGCTTCCGCATGAACTGGGCGGAGAAACCGCCGACGGTGGATTGCAGGATGATCGACACGGTGCGTGTCCGTTCTCTTGATGCTGTCGGCCCGATGCTTTTGGTCGGTCGACCGGCAGCGCGGGTTCAAGGCAGAGCCACAACCCCGCTGTCATCGCCCGGTTTAGCCGGGCGATCCAGTATTCCGGAGGCCTGCATTGGAGACCTCGCTCTTGCAACAAGCGCCGCGGCGTACTGGATGCCCCGCCTTCGCGTGGCATGACGGCGAGAGTTGCGTCCAAACAAAAAAGCCGGCGTTGCCGCCGGCTTTCTGTCACTTGTCGATCCGCCAAACTCTGGCGCTAAAAACCTCGCGCTTAGAGCGCGGCTTCCAGCGCGGCCTGTTCGGCCTTTGCGATCGTGCCCTTGACCGCGGACTGCACCTTCTCGAAGGCGCGGACCTCGATCTGGCGGACGCGCTCGCGCGACACGCCGAACTCGGCAGCCAGGTCTTCCAGCGTCATCGGCTCATCGGCGAGGCGGCGCGCCTCGAAGATGCGGCGTTCGCGCGGGTTGAGCACGCCCATGGCGCCGTTCAGGGCGTCACGGCGGTGATCATACTCCTCGTGCTCCGCCAGCATGGCTTCCTGGTTGGGCGAATTGTCGACCAGCCAGTCCTGCCATTCGCCGGCTTCGCCGTCGTCGCGGATCGGAGCGTTGAGCGACGCGTCGCCACCGAGGCGGCGGTTCATGTCGACCACGTCCTGAGCCGTGACGCCGAGACGCTTGGCAATGATGGCCACCTGGTCGGGGCGGAGATCGCCTTCGTCCAGTGCGGAAATCTTGCTCTTCGCCTTGCGCAGGTTGAAGAACAGCTTCTTCTGGTTCGCGGTGGTGCCCATCTTCACGAGCGACCACGAACGCAGGATGTACTCTTGAATCGAGGCCTTGATCCACCACATCGCGTAGGTTGCGAGACGGAAGCCCTTCTCGGGCTCGAACCGCTTCACCGCCTGCATCAGGCCGACATTGCCTTCTGAGACGACCTCGGAGATCGGCAGGCCGTAGCCGCGATAGCCCATGGCGATCTTGGCCACGAGACGGAGATGGCTGGTGACGAGTTGGTGCGCGGCGTCGCGATCATCGTGCTCGCGCCAACGCTTGGCGAGCATGTATTCCTGCTGGGGTTCCAGCATCGGAAACTTGCGGATTTCGCCGAGGTAACGGGAAAGGCCGGATTCGCCATTAAGGACCGGCAGGGTAGCTGTACGGGCCATAGTGCGCCCTCCAAACAGGTTCAGGCCCCCGATAGCGGCGGGCCAGGCAGACGACCGCTTGGTTAAAGCCGATCGGTGCTGCGATGTTCCGCGTTGGTCTTCAACGCAAGCGCAATATACTCCATCGGAAGGCAAAAAGGGAAGGATTGCTGACGTCACGTCCCCGTGTGGCAGCTATAACTTTTTGTAATGTAAAGCATTTCTGAAGCGGCCTGCGTCATAGCGCCGCCTTGAGGGCCCCCTGAAGGAGAAGCAAATCCTCCGGCAGAGGCGTCTCCCAGTGAAGTAATTCTCCAGTCCTCGGGTGCTCCAATACCAGCAGGTAGGCGTGCAGCGCCTGCCGCCCCAGCGCGGCGAGGGCGGCCTGCGACTCGGGGCCCAGCTGGTTCGCCTTGGTCTTGAAATGCGGGCCGTAGACGGCGTCGCCCATCAGGGGGTGGCCGATATGGGCGAGGTGGACGCGGATCTGATGGGTGCGTCCGGTCTCGAGTTCGCAGGCGAGCAGCGTCGCGATCGGCTTGCCGTCGCGTCCGGCAAAACTCTCCAGAAGCTCCCAATGCGTCACGGCCTCGCGGCCGCCCTGGCGCACCGCCATTTTCTCGCGCGCATGCGGGTGACGGTCGATCGGCGCGTCCACGGTGCCGCGATGGCGGCCCGGCAGCCCCCAGGCGAAGGCCATGTAGCCGCGCCGCATCGGCCCGGTACGGCCGTGATCGGCGAATTGCGCGGTGAGCGAGGCATGCGCGAGGTCGTTCTTGGCGACCACCATCAACCCGGTGGTGTCCTTGTCCAGCCGGTGCACGATGCCGGGCCGGCGCACCCCGCCGATGCCGGAGAGCGAGCCGCCGCAATGGGCGATCAGCGCATTGACCAGCGTACCGGTCTCGTGGCCCGCCGCGGGATGCACCACCAGCCCCTTCGGCTTGTTGAGGACGACGATGTCGTCGTCCTCGAACACGATCTCGAGGGCGATATCCTCGCCTTTCGGCTCCGGCGCGGCCGCTTCCGGCACGTCGATTGTGATCGTATCGCCGGAGGCGACGTGATAAGCGGGGTCCCGGATCGCGGCGTCCCTGAGGCTCACCGCGCCCCCCAGAATCAGGGCTTTCAGCCTCGATCGCGATAGCTCGGCAAGGTGCAGCGCCAGCACGCGGTCGAGCCGGGTCGAGCCCTCGGAGCCTTCGACGACAACCTCCAACCTTTGCGCAGAGCCAGAATTTTCCATGACGACGTCTGATACCGTTGTTCCCGAACCGAGCCCCGAGCAGGCCGCGCTGTTCGCGCGGGTGCGGCGGATGATGCTGGTCGCGGGGTTGACCACGGCGCTGGCAATCTGCGCCGTGCTGATCGCGGTGGGCTACCGCCTTTTCAAGTCCGAGGGAAGGGCGCCCGAGCCGGCAGGCGACGTCACCGCGACTCTCCCGAAGGGCGCCAAAATCGTCTCGAGCGGCGTCGCCGGCGACCGGCTCGTGATCACGCTCGACATCGGCGGCGTCACCGAGATCCGCACCTTCGATGCCCACACGTTGAAGCCGGCTGGAAAGCTGAAATTCGCCAATGAGCCGTGAGTACGGCCTCGGAACTCGCCGCCATCGTCTTCCTGGCGAAGGCCAGGACCCATAACACCGGCTGGTGTGGTTGCGGGGACTGGTGGGTCCTGGCATTCGCCAGGACGACAGCGGAGAGCGAGCATCCGAAACCCCTCGATCCCCGCTTGCCGCCGGCAAAATTCGAGGCTATGTCCTCTCCCTCAACGCTCCCTTCGTCTAGCGGTTAGGACGCGGCCCTCTCAAGGCTGAAACAGGGGTTCGATTCCCCTAGGGAGCGCCATTGTCTTGAAGCCAGCCTTTCCCCTGATCTCGATTTGATTGTTCCGCCCCTTGGGTGCGCCTGTGGCATTGGCGATCAATATCCGGTCTGACAACGATTCAGCAGGCGAGATCGTGCGGCTGTGGCATCAGGTTGCCGTCTTCGAGGCCGAGCCCTCGATGCGTGCCCTTGGCTACCGGCCTCATTTTACGTTTGCCATCTACGATTCCCCGGCGGCTCACGAGAAGGCTGCGTGCGATGCAATGCTGGCAGCTAGTTCTGGCGAGAGGCAACTGCGGATCAGGTTCAAACGAATTCGCTGGTTCGAAGCTTCTCCGCTTGTCCTCTGGGCGGAGCCGGAGGCCAACGAATCCCTGGCTCGCATCCACGGCATCATCAGCGCGGCAATCGATCCAGCGCATTGTCGTCCTCACTACCGGCCCGGCGCTTGGACGCCCCATTGCACGCTCGGCACTGCTATTGCCGATGAACGCCGCGATGATGCGATGGACTTCGCGCACGCGTTTGACCGCAACATTGAAGTGTTGTTCGACGTGGTGGATTGCGTCGCCTTTCCGCCTGTGCGGATCATCGCCGAGCGAAAATTGCCATTGTAGTTGGTTGTCGCTTCGGTGTCATTGATCGCGACGCATCAAACTCATGCCGCGCAGGCGCTCTCCTAAGCGATCGTGCCGTCGATCGAGCGGCGGATCACCCGCTGCACTTCGGCATTCGACAGAAAAAGATCGTGGTTGATGATGCCCCAGCCTTCCGCTGACGCATCGACCACGCGTACGCCGAGGCGCGCGATGACGGCTTTTTCGGCGGCGCCGACCCTGGTCATTCCACCTGCGATCTGTCCCGACAACGCCAGTGCGCGATCGTTCGTCGCGGCGATCACGGTGATTTTGCCCGCAAGCGGACCGATGCGCTGGATCGCTGACGAGAACACGTCCATGTCGATATCGGGCGCGGCAAACACCACGGCGCCGATCTTGCTCGTCACTGTGTCGCCGTATCGCGCATAGAGCTGACGCAGGCTTTCGAGCGACAGCATGGTTCCCATGCTGTGCGCAACGATGTTCACGCGGCCGGTGCCTGGCGCCGACACGAGTGTGGAGAGCACGCGCTCGAACTCGTCGCGGGACCACATCGCACTGTCGCGGTCATAGGCATAGTCGAACAGTCCTGCCTTGGAGGGCCAGGAGAACACCATGGTCCGGCCGCGGAACTTGATCCCATCGGAGAGATGGGCGCCATCCAGCACCGCCGTCTCGAACGTCTGCTTGAAGCCGTGCACATAGATCAGCACGTCTCCTCCGCCGGCCTGCGCAACGAGATCGCCAACGTCGGCCGACACCGGTTCGACCCGGTCAAGGCGCCAATCGCCAAGTCCAACCGAGGCCAGAGAAAGGCGGCTCTCGTCCGGCGCCCCCAGCTTCGCCCGCGCGATTGTCATGGTCGTCGCGCGCTCCGGCCCGAACCAGGGCTTCGTGCGACCGCCGTTCACCGGCTTGCGCGTGGTGGTGACGAGCAATGTGGGGTCAAGGGATAACGATGACGCGTCGAAACGCGCCCCGGTCGCACCCAAGCCGGCGCATCCGCCAAGCGCGAGGGCGGTCCCCGCCGACATAAATCCGCCGAGGAGAGCGCGGCGCGAAATAGAATGACGAGGGTCGCGTTGCAGGAGACGTCGAGCGATCACACAAAACCTTTGGGAACTTTGCCCACCGTAGCGCCCCGCTACATCTCTGAATGATAATGGGGGCGAGAAGACGGCGGAGCTGCTCTGCGGTCCATTGCATGGTCGTGCAGTCCGTCGTCTCCGCCGGTTGGGCGAAACAGCCGCAAACGCAAGTCAATCCCTCTCCGCAAAAATATTCCAGTTTACCGAAATTCGGAAATATCGTATGTGTCGGCCATCCCAGCCCACAAAAGGGGCGGTCGTACGTCGTCACGAACGCGGGCTGGGAGTTGCGGTGGACGCGGGCGGCGTTAAAGGCGGGCTTGTTGCGTGCAGGGCGAGATGAACCTCGTGAGCACGGCACGAACCGCATCGACGGACGGCGCCCAGACCTCGCGAAGCCTCTGGCGAAGCAGGCATGTCCTGCGAAGCCTCTTGGCGAAGCAGGGTCAGCCTGCGTACGGCGAAACCGTGTGGTCCTGGCCGTCGTTGCTACGGTCAAGCCTTTGCGAAGGCGTCAGCGCGTCAACCGGCGCGGTGCCGTGCATTTCGCGGGGGTGACGGAGACAAAAAGGAACTCGTCTCCGGGGAGAGCGCGGCATAGGCCGTCAAACCATCGCGCAGGGAAGGCCTGGTCTCGGCTGCCCTGTGTCTCCCCTATGCATTGCGTGTGCAATCAGTTCGCATGGGGGTTTTTATGGGTGCCAGCCGGCGCCCGGTCTTCCCTGCGCCCTTTCTTTTCGAGGGGGTGAAGCGAGAAGCATAGCTCGGGCAAAACATGCCGCGAGGCTGCGAGCGCGTATCCGCAACCCGCATGCAAACTGACCTCCCTTTCGAGCCTCCCTTTCGAGCCTTCCTTGCGAGCATGATGCGTCAGCATCGGTGGAGGTGGTCGTCCCTCCCGGAATCTGCCTTGATGCGAATTCAGCGCGGAGGAATTTTGATATGAGCGGCTTGGTGATCTCTGGCGGCCGGGTGGTGGATCCCGCCAGCGGAATGGACGCGGTTGGTGATGTGGCGGTCGTGGACGGCAGGATCGCCGCGATTGGCGCCTCGCTCGGAAGCGCCGAGCGGACGATCGACGCGACCGGGCTCGTGGTCGCCCCCGGCTTCATCGACCTTCATGCGCATGGCCAGTCGCTCCCCGCGGATCGGATGCAGGCGTTCGACGGCGTCACGACCACGCTCGATCTCGAAGCGGGCGTGCTGCCGGTCGGATCCTGGTATGAGCGCCAGGCGCGGAAGGGGCGCGTGCTGAACTACGGCGCGGCCACCAATTGGGCTTTCGCGCGTATCGGCGCGATGACGGGCTCCAATGCGGAGAGCTCGCTGGAGGCGTTCGGCAACGCCATGCGCGATCGCCGCTGGATGGACAATGTGGCCAGCGATGCGGAGGTTGCCGGCATTCTCGAGCGCCTTTCGCGCGGTCTGAACGAGGGCGGCATCGGCATCGGGATCTTGAACGCCTATGCGCCGGGCGCCGGCGTGCAGGAGCTGACCGCGGTCTGCCAGCTCGCGGCCGCGCAGGACGTGCCGACCTTCACCCATGTCGCCTACATGTCGCGCATCGATCCCGAGAGCGCGGCGGAAGCCTATATCCGCCTGATCGGCTATGCCGGAGCCACCGGCGCGCACATGCACATCTGCCATTTCAACTCGTCGAGCAAGACCGACGTCGAGCGCTGCCGCGTGCTGATCGCGAAAGCGCAGGCGCAGGGCCTGCCCATCACGGTCGAGGCCTATCCCTACGGCACCGGCTCGACCGTGCTGGCGGCCGCCTTCTTCAGCGACCCCGAATTCGTCGAGCGCAACGGCACCGGTTACGATTCCGTGCAGCGGGTCACCGACGGCCATCGCTTCAGCGATCGCGAGGAGCTCCTGAAGGCGCAGGCGGAAGAGCCGTCCTCGCTGGTGCTGTGGCACATCCTCGACACCGAGAACAATGCGCATCACCGCGACCTCCTCGACATGTCGGTGCTCTATCCCGGCGGCGCGATCGCCTCCGACGCGATGCCGTGGACGACGTCGGACGGCAAGACCTACACCGGCGATGCCTGGCCGCTGCCGAATGACGCCACCTCGCATCCGCGCTCGGCGGGCTGCTTCACGAAATTCATCCGCGAATGGGTGCGCGAGCGCAAGACCGTGTCGCTGCTCGAAGGCGTGCGCAAATGCGCGCTGATCCCGGCGGAGATCCTGTCGCAGAGCACGCCCGCGATGCGCGCAAAAGGTCGGCTCGCGAAGGATGCCGATGCCGACATCGTCGTGTTCGACTACGAGAAGCTCTCGGACCGCGCGACCTTCACGGCGATGAACCGTCCCTCCGAAGGCGTGCGGCATCTGATCGTCAGCGGCCAGCCGTTAATCACAGATGGTGTGCTGGACGTCGCGGTGCGGCCCGGCCGTCCCGTGCGCCGTCCCGTCGTCGGGAGCTGAGACATGCCGGTCCCCATTCTCCTGGTGACGGGCTTTCTGGGGGCCGGCAAGACCACTGTCGTGAACCATCTGCTGGCGCATGCGGAGGGGCGGCGGATCGCCGCTGTGGTCAACGATTTCGGTGCGATCAACATCGATGCCGAGCTGATCGCCGGCGCGAGCGACGGCGTGGTCAGCCTCGCCAATGGCTGCATCTGCTGCTCGCTCGAAGGCGACCTGCTGCGCACGCTTGCGACGCTGCTGCGGCGTGATCCGAAGCCGGAATACATCGTCATCGAGACCAGCGGCGTCGCCGATCCCGCCGAGATCGTCCGCAATTTGATGGATCCCGTGATCCTGCGCGAAGCGCCGTTGGAAACGGTGCTCTGCGTGATGGACACGGCGACACCGCCGGCCGCTCTCGACGACGCGCTGCACCGCTCGCAGCTGCGCGTCGCCGACATCGTGGCGCTGAGCAAGCTGGATCTGGCGGATGAGGGTGCGGGCGGGCGTATCCGCGAGGCCATCCGCGCACAGCGCGTTCCTGCCGTGGTGGTCGACGCGCAGCACGGCGAGATTCCGTCCGCGCTGCTGTTTCCCGCGACCGTCGATCGTGCGCCCGCGCCGCGCAAACCCGGACCGAAACGTCCGGCAGAGCAACGCTTCGAAACCCTGAGCTGGACCTCGGACCAGCCACTTTCGCTCGCCCGCTTGCAGCAGGCCATCGGCCGCCTCGCGCCAAAACTCGCGCGGGCAAAAGGCCTGTTGGAGACCGTCGAGCAGCCCGGGCGCCAGATGGTGTTTCAATTCGCGGCCGGCCGCGCCACGCTCGCCCCTGCAGATGCCGCGCTCGCCGTTAGCGATGCCGCGCTCGCCGTTGGCGATGCCCCGGCTCTGCCGTGCGCGCGGATTGTTTTCATCGTCGAGCTAGGCGTGCTCTCGAAGGCGGAGCTCGACGGGATCATGGAGACCTGCGTTGCGGATCGGTGAAGCTGCCGCTTCAGGCGAATTGCGCGATGCCATTTCCAACGGACCAGTTCTCCGCGGGCGCATCGAGGACGTTGACGAACACGTCCTCGGGGCGGAGGCCCGGGTTTTCGCCGAGCAGGTCCGCGATCCGCCGGTACAGGGCCTTCTTCTGCTCGGGGGTGCGCGAGGCGAACACGGTGATCTGGATCAGCACGGCATCGTCGCTGCGCGTGACGCTGTAGGCATTGCCGCAGCGGAAGTTCGCGGGCGAATGCTCGCTGATGGTCATGAACTCGTCGCCTTCAGGGACGTTCAGGGCCTCACGCATGGCGCGGTAGAGGCCGCCGAGGATTGCCTTCCGGTAAGCTTCCGGCTTTCCGGCGCGCATCGAGATGTGGAGGAGAGGCATCGCGAAATCCTCATTGACGAAAGGGCGCATCGGCCCCAGTTTGTTTTTGACGCGGCGTCAAGAAATCATGTTTTTGACATCGTGTCAAATATGCTTGATAGGGGCAAAGCTTGAGGCCGCGCGAGTTCGACCACGACGATGTCCTGCGTATCGCCTTCGACCAGTTCTGGCGCAAGGGCGTGCGCGGCACCTCGCTGTCGGACATCGCGCGCGACGCCGGTGTCCAGCGCGGCAGCCTCTACAACGCCTTCGGCACCAAGGAGGCGCTGTTCCTGCAGGCCTATGAGCGCTATGCGGCCGATTATCTCCTTGCGCTGCAAAAGGCGCTCGGCGCGGGCTCATTGCGAAAGCGCCTCACCGCGTTCTTCGACCTGACCATCAGCAACTTCCGCGCCGGCACGCCGCCGCGCGGATGCCCGACGACGCGCGGGCTGATGGAGCTCGGCGCGGCCGAAGGCGAGGGGCTGGACGAGGAGGCGCGGCAGGCCTTCGCGAACCTCATCTCGCGCATCACCGTTCTGGTTCAGGAGACGTTGTCGGCAGGTGCGGCGCGCGGTGAATTCAACGGCAATTCCGCGGCCGCGGCGCTGCACATCATCACGGTGACGCGCGGCCTCGCCGTGCTCGAACGTGCCTTCGGCGACGAGGCGCAGCTGCGCAAGATCGCGTCCCACACCATCGATCTCGTGCTCGGCAGGAAGGGCGGCTAGGTGTCAGCAGACCGCGAGCGCGTTGACCGCCCGCGTCGTCACGGTCTCGTTCTCGTTGCCGACGAACTGGCAGACGACAGTTTGGAGCTCGCCCGGCTGCTTGCCGCGTGCCACCGCCAGCAGTCGCATCAATTCCGCCTCGTCCTTCGACAGGCGTCGGCACGACGGCGGCATGAAGCACAATTGGCAGGGCCGGCCGCTGCGCAGGATTCTGACGAGCGCGGCAACGCGTGCGACCAGCAGCGGGCTGTCGGTGATGCCAGGCGCCTCGTCGGCAAAGCGATAGGCCGCCTCCCAGCAATCGGACGCGCCGGTCGTATAGGCGGCAGCGATGAACCGGAACAGCGAGAGCGTGACGCGGCCAAAATCATCGTAGCTCTCGACGTCAGGCCGCGTCGCAAGCGCGGCCTGAAGCGGACAGAGCCGCGCCTCGCCGGCTTCCGTGGCAGGCACAGAGCCGCAACTATCCTGCATCATGCGCGATCCCGGTCAGTGCAACGTGGGGCTTCCGACCAGCCAGCTCTTCATCGCCATCGTCTGGTCATGGTCCAAAGACGGAACGTGCCGGTCGGGCAGGATGAGACCCGCCATGCGGAAGATCGTTGCAAGCCCCCGCACGGGTGCGAGAGCCCAATCGGCGCCGACTGGCGGCAGCCAGCATTCGAACTGCTCGCGCGCGATATCGTCGCGCTCTTTCTGCGCGGCCGCGATCGCCCGTAACATGCTGTGCTCGCTGTCGGACATGCGGGGGCAGGTCGGGCAGTGCACCGCGATGGCCGTATGCGCCGTGCAGGCAAAGATCTCGATGATGGATTCCAGCGAAGGCACGGCGTCGCCCACGCCAAAATGGTCGTCACTTGCTGGATGTCGGCCGCGGTCGGAACGGCGCTTCCGCTGCGCGCCTTGGCCCGAAATCCCCAAATGAAGAGCCGCTCCGCTGCGCTCAGCGCCGGAAGGTCGAGAGACCCTGTCGATGTCGATTGGTGCATTGAGCCTCTGGCCTCCGGCTGCGCCCATGCCCCGGCTGGCGCCGATGATCTGCGCCGATCGTTCCGTCAGAGCCCCCTGCAAGTCAACGCTCGGAGGGGCGATGTCGAGGTCTTCTAGTTTTGAAGAGTTCGCATCTCGGATGCAGCCAGCCTCGCGAGCCTGCGAGCCGTCTGCGGCATGCCGGTAGGATGCATGGAGTTTTGCGGGGTGGGGGAACCCGAATGCTTAAAGCTTTGCTAAGGGGCGCGGGATAAACTGGCATATCAGCCTTCCAAATCTTGCGAGCACCAATGTTTTTCTCCCGCATCAGTTTCAAGCTGGTCCTGATTGTCGGCATCAGCCTCCTTGGCATGATCGCGCTGGCGCCGATCGCGCTCTCGACCTTGCGCGCGCAGATGATCGCCGATCGTCAGGCCAAGACGCAGCACTTGGTCGACGTCGGCTACGGCATCCTGGCGCACTACCAGAAGCTCGAGAGCGAAGGAAAACTCCCGCGCGAGCAGGCCCAGGCCGGCGCGATCGCGGAGATCAAGAGCCTGCGCTACGACAAGGTCGAGTATTTCTGGCTGAACGACATGACCCCCAAGATGGTCATGCATCCGATCAAGCCCGAACTCGACGGCAAGGATCTCTCCGGGATGAAGGATCCGTCCGGCAACGCGCTGTTCGTCGGCTTCGTCGACGTCGTCAAAAAGCAGGGCGCGGGCTTCTACAGCTACCTCTGGCCGAAGCCCGGCTTCGACCAGCCGGTCGGGAAAATCTCCTATGTGAAGGGCTTTGCGCCCTGGGGCTGGATCATCGGCACCGGGATCTATCTCGACGACGTCGACGCCGTTTTCCGCCAGAATGCGATGACCTTCGCCCTGGTGTGCCTGGTCGTGTTCGTGCTCGTGCTCGGCGCCTCCTTCGTGATCGGCCGCAGCGTGACCCGGCCGCTGGCGAAGATCACGGCACTGACCGACCGCCTCGCCGCCGGCGACAGCGCGTTCGACGTGCCCCATACCGATCGTCGCGACGAGATCGGCGGGCTCGCCAAGGCGCTCGCCGTGTTCAAGGACAATGCGTCGGCGGTCGGCCGCATGCACGCCGAACAGCAGGAGACGAAGCAGAAGGCCGACGAGGAGAAGCGCAAGACGATGACCGACCTCGCCGGCAAGTTCGAAGCGAACGTTCAAGCCGTCGTCCGCGACGTGTTCAAGGAGGCGCGCGCGATGCAGCAGGCCGCGCAGGGCATGTCCGAGACCGCCGACAAGGCGACCGACCGTGCGAGCCTCGTCGCCACCGCCTGCCAGCAGGCCTCGAGCAACGTGCAGACGGTGGCCTCCGCCGCCGGGCAGCTGTCGTCCTCGATCGCCGAGATCAGCCAGCGCGTCGCGCAGGCTGCAAGCGTGGCCGACAAGGCCGCCGCCGACGGTCAACGCACCAACGACACCGTGCAGGGACTTGCTGCAGCCGCGCACAAGATCGGCGAGGTCATCGACCTCATCAACCAGATCGCCTCGCAGACCAATCTGCTCGCGCTCAACGCCACCATCGAGGCGGCGCGCGCCGGCGAGGCCGGCAAGGGTTTTGCAGTGGTGGCAAGCGAAGTGAAGTCGCTGGCGAGCCAGACCGCGAAGGCGACCGACGAGATCGGCGCGCAGATATCGGCGATCCAGGCCGAGACCAACCAGGTGGTCGGCAACATCGACAGCATTCGCAAGACCATCATGGAGGTCAACGAAATTTCCTCGTCGATCGCCGCAGCCGTCGAGGAGCAGGGCGCCGCGACGGCGGCGATCGCGCACAGCGTACGGGAGGCCGCCTCCGGCACCGACCAGGTTTCGCAGAACATCTCGGGTGTGACCGACGCGACGGCGGAGACCGGCCAGGCCGCCGGCCTCGTGCTGCAATCGAGCGGCCGGCTGTCGCAGAAGCTGCAATCGCTGGAAGACGAGGTCAGTGCTTTCGTTGCGGGGGTACGGGCGGCCTAGTATAGCAGGAGAATGAGCGCGCGCATTCTCCTGATCAATCCGAACAGTTCTGTGGCGACCACTGAGATGATGGTCGCCATCGCGAGGTCGGCCGCCGTGGACGGCTTCGACATCGACGGCGCGACCGCAACGCGCGCGCCGCAAATGATCGTGACGCCGGATGCGCTGGATGCAGCTTCCATCGAAGTTCTGGAGATCGCGCAGTCGAACCGGCATGCATGCGACGGCATCATCGTCGCGGCGTTCGGCGATCCCGGGTTGGCCGGGATCAAAGCCGCGGTTAAACGGCCCGCGGTCGGTATCGGTCAGTCCTCCATGCTGGCAGCCGCCGAGAACGGCCGTCGCTTCGGCGTGGCGACCACGACGCCGCTGCTGGAATCGAAGATCGACGCCGTGCCGGACGCGCTGGGGTTACGATCGCGTTATACCGGCGCCCGCTTCGCCAAAGGCGATCCGCAAGACCTGATGGGCGATCCGGCGCGATTGCGTGCGGCGCTTGCCGGCGCGGTCGAGGCCTGCATCGCACAGGATGGCGCGGAGGCGGTCATCATCGGTGGCGGCCCGCTGGGCGAAGCTGCGTGCGAGCTTCAGCCGATGTTCACCGTGCCGATCATCGCGCCGATCCCGTCTGCCGTGGCGCGGATTATTCGCCTCATCACGGCGCGCGCGACCGATTGAAATTCCGGCCCGCGGGAACGGTCGTCGGGACCGCGTTCTTGCCCTTGACGGCCTCGGTTAAAGTGACGAAGCAGAACCATGGGACCTGCCGACCCGCGCTTGGGCACGCGGGCATGGAGACGCTGCATGTCGTTCAAGAAGCTCCTGATCGCCAATCGCGGCGAGATCGCCATCCGCATCGCGCGCGCCGCAGCCGATTCCGGCATCGCGACGGTCGCGATCCATCCCGCGGACGATGCGATGTCGCTGCATGTGCGGGTTGCCGACGAGGCCGTCGAAATCCCCGGTCGCGGCGCGCGGGCCTATCTCGACATCGAGGCCGTGGTCAAGGCGGCGAAGAGCGCAGGCTGCGACGCCGTGCATCCCGGCTACGGCTTCCTCAGCGAGAACGCTGCGTTCGCGAAGGCCTGCGCCGATGCAGGCATCGCCTTCGTCGGGCCCCGGGCCGCGGCGCTCGAGTTGTTCGGCGACAAGGTGGCGGCACGGCAACTGGCAAAGCGCTGCGGCGTCCCGATCATCGCCGGCACCAGCGGGCCGTCCTCGCTGGAGGACATCGCGGCGTTCTTCACCTCGCTCGGCAGCAACGCGGCAATCGTGATCAAGGCAATGGCCGGCGGCGGCGGGCGCGGCATGCGCGTGGTCGAGCGCGCTGCCGATCTCGCGGAGGCCTATGCGCGCTGCCAGTCCGAGGCCAAGGCCGCGTTCGGCTTCGACGGCGTCTATGCCGAGCGGTTGATCCGGCAGGCGCGCCATATCGAGGTGCAGATCATCGGCGATCGCGACGGCGCGATCTCCCACCTCTGGGAGCGCGAATGCACCATTCAGCGCCGACACCAGAAGCTGATCGAGGTGGCGCCGAGCCCGTCGCTCAGCGACGGCTTGCGTGGCCGTATCATCGCGGCGGCGAAGCAACTCGCCGTGGCCGCGTCGTACGACAATCTCGGCACGTTCGAGTTCCTGGTCGACGGTGCCGCCGAAGACAGTTTTGCCTTCATCGAGGCCAACCCGCGGCTTCAGGTCGAGCACACCGTGACGGAAGAGGTGCTCGGCCTCGATCTCGTCCGCGCCCAGCTCGCGGTCGCCGCCGGTGCCTCGCTTGCCTCGCTCGGCCTGGCGCAAGGCTCGATCCCGAAACCGCGCGGCTATGCCATGCAGCTCCGCGTCAACATGGAGACACTGGACGAGCTAGGCGCGACGCACCCGACCGGCGGCGTGCTCGCCGTGTTCGAACCGCCGTCGGGCCCCGGCGTCCGCGTCGATAGTTTCGGTTATGCCGGCTACAAGACCAGCGCCGCCTTCGACTCGCTGCTGGCAAAGGTCATCGTGCATACGCCCGGTGAAGCCTGGCACGACGTGGTCGCCAAGGCTTCGCGCGCCTTGCGCGAGTTTCGGATCGACGGCGTCATCACCAACATCGCCTTCCTCCAGGCGGTGCTGGCGCATCCCGACTTCAGGTCCAACCGCATCGCGACCGACTTCATCGATTGCAACATGGGCAAGCTCGTCGAAGCCGCGGATGGCGCGGCCAAACCACTTTATTTTGCAGCGACGGAGCGAAACGGCGGTCCCGGCACCGAGGCGCATACGGCACAGACCGTGCCCGAAGGCACAGTGATGGTCGCGGCACCCTTGCAGGGGACCATTGTCACTATTCAGGTGAAGGAAGGCGAGGTCGTGCGCCCGGGCCAGCAGCTCGCCGTGATCGAATCCATGAAAATGGAACATCTGGTCATGGCCGAGCAGGGCGGCCGCGTCACGAAGCTACTCGCCGGCGACGGTATCACGCTGATGCATGGCGAGCCGATCATGTATCTGGAGCCGCTCGACGTTGCGGCGGACGCGTCGGCAACGGAAACCGATGTCGATCTCGACCACATCCGTCCTGATCTCGCCGAACTGATCGCCCGCCAGGCCAACACGCTCGACGAAAATCGCCCTGCCTCCGTCGAGCGCCGCCGCAACACCAATCAGCGCACCGCGCGCGAGAATGTCGCGCAGCTCGTCGACGACGACTCGTTCATGGAGTACGGCAGCCTTGCGATTGCGGCGCAGCGGCGCCGGCGCAAGCTCGACGATCTCGTCAAGAACACGCCGGCCGACGGCCTCGTCATGGGCGTCGCGACCGTGAACGCCGAGAAGTTCGGTCCCGAAGGCGGGCGCTGCATCGTCGTGGCCTACGACTACACCGTGCTCGCGGGCACGCAAGGCCACATGAACCACAAGAAGATCGACCGCATGCTGACGCTCGCGGAAGACTGGCGCGTGCCGCTGGTGTTCTATGCCGAGGGCGGCGGCGGCCGCCCCGGCGATACCGACCGGCTCGGCATGACCGGGCTTGATGGTCCGTCCTTCGTGCAGTTCGCAAGGCTCTCGGGTCTGGTGCCGGTTATCGGCATCGTCTCCGGCTATTGCTTCGCCGGTAATGCCGCGATGCTCGGCTGCTGCGATGTCATCATCGCAACCAAAAACGCCTCGATCGGCATGGGGGGCCCCGCGATGATCGAAGGCGGCGGGCTCGGTGTCTATCACCCGGCCGAGGTCGGTCCTGTTACGTTCCAGTCGCCGAACGGCGTGATCGACATCCTCGTCGAGGACGAAGAAGAGGCAACATCCGTTGCGCAAAAATACCTATCCTATTTCCAGGGTGCGGTGACGGACTGGCAGGCCGCCGACCAGCGCCTGCTGCGCCGCGCGATCCCCGAGAACCGCCTGCGCGTCTACGACATCCGCAGCGTGATCGACCTCGTCGCGGATAAGGAGTCCGTGCTGGAGCTGCGCCGCGACTACGGTGTCGGCATGATCACGGCGTTGATCCGTGTCGAGGGCAAGCCGTTCGGCCTGATCGCCAACAATCCGCGGCATCTCGGCGGTGCGATCGACGCCGATGCCGGCGACAAGGCCGCGCGCTTCCTCCAGCTCTGCGACGCCTTCGATCTGCCGATCGTCTCGCTGTGCGACACGCCCGGCTTCATGGTCGGTCCGGAAGCCGAGAAGACGGCAATCGTGCGCCACGTCTCGCGCATGTTCGTGACAGGCGCGAGCCTGACTGTGCCGTTGTTCGGCATCGTGCTGCGCAAGGGCTATGGGCTGGGTGCACAGTCGATGATTGGCGGTGGCTTCCACGCCTCATTCTTCACCGCGGCCTGGCCGACCGGCGAGTTCGGCGGCATGGGCCTGGAGGGTTACGTCCGCCTCGGCTTCCGCAAGGAGATGGAGGCGATCGCCGACCCCGTCGAGCGCGAGACTTACTATCGCAACAAGGTCGCCGAGCTCTATGCCAACGGCAAGGCGGTCTCGATCGCCTCCGTGTTCGAGATCGACAACGTCATCGACCCCGCCGAGACCAGGCGCTGGATCATGGCGGGCCTGCGCTCGGTGCCGAAGCCGCCGGCGCGGACTGGGAAGAAGCGGCCCTGTATTGATACGTGGTGAGGGCGGTGCAGCAATTCTGATTGCGCTTCGCCGCGTTCCCGGTTCCCGATTGACATCCCCGCCTGCGGTGCCAGACTTTGCACAATAATGCAGGGTGGAGACGTCCGCGATGGCCAGCCTTTCGGCCTCGAACCATGTCGCCCGTGTCTTGTCCGTCGCCAATCAGGTTATAGACCGCTTGGCCGACGTCGATGCCTCTTCGCGCATTGCCAATTCCTGGCGGCGCTGCCTGGTCAGCCACAAGCTCGATCCCGGCCGTCAGGGGCCGCCGCAGACGCTCACCGAAGCCGAGATCCGTCACGTCGCCGAACCCATGGAGGAGACGATCCGGCTTGCAACACCGGAGCTCGACGACCTCGCCCGGGTACTGCGCGGTGCCGGTTATTGCGTCAACCTGGCAGACGTGAACGCAACCATGCTGTTCAGCCGCCTGCCCGGCGAGGCCGACGCACGACTATTCATGGACTGGAAGATCTACACAGGCTCGAATTTTTCCGAGGCCTCCGAAGGCACCAATGGGCTCGGCACCGCGCTCGCCGAGCAGAAGCCGATCCTGGTGCATCGCGACGAGCATTTTCGCGCGCAGTGGCACATGTTTTCCTGCGCCGTGACGCCGCTGTTTGACCAGGCGGGACGGCTCGCAGGCGCCGTGAACATCACCTCCTGCCGCGAGGACCTCGAACGCACCGCGCATCAGCTTGCGCTCGCGGTGACGATGGAGGCAACGCGGCGCATGGAGGGCGCGATCTTCCGCAGTCATTTCCGCAACGCCTGGATCGCGACCGTGCCGGGCGACGGCGGCGGCGGCCTGCTCGCCTATGACGACGATCGCCGCATCGTCGGCGCCTGCCGTTCGGCGCGCGCACTGCTGGGTCTCACCGACGGCTTGATCGCAGCCGGCATCGATCTGTCGCGCTATGTCAAATTCGACCATCCCGCCGCGCGCGACGCAGACGATCTCGTCGAACTGCGCCGGGCCGATGGCAGTTCACTAGGGCACGGCCATGTCGCGCCGCCGCTGCGGGCGAGGGCCTCGACCCGTCCGCTCGCGCCGCGCCGCGATGCACCGGTCGATCGCTTCGATGCGCTGCAGCGGCTCGCCGGACGCGATCCCAGCCTGATCAGGAGCGTGAAGCGACTTAGAAGCATCGGCGATCGCAATCTGCCGGTGCTGCTGCATGGCGAGACCGGCGTCGGCAAGGATGTGTTCGCCCGTGCCATTCACGCAGCCGGCAATCGCGCGCGCCACAACTATGTCGCGCTGAACTGCGCGGCGATGCCGGAAAGCCTGATCGATGCCGAGCTGTTCGGCTACGAGGCCGGCGCCTTCACCGGCGCACGCCGCGACGGCTCGAAGGGCCTGATCGTGCAGGCAGACGGCGGCACGCTGTTCCTCGACGAGATCGGCGACATGCCGATCGCGCTGCAGACGCGGCTGCTACGGGTGCTGGAGAACCGCGAAGTCTGGCCGCTCGGCGCGCTGAAGCCCGTGCCGGTCGACATTCGCCTGATCAGCGCCACCCATCGCGATCTCGGCCGCATGGCCGAGGAGGGCGCCTTCCGCACCGACCTATATTTCCGTCTGCGCGGCATGGAGGTGCGGCTGCCGGCCTTGCGCGAGCGCGCCGACCGCGACGACGTCATCCGCCAGATCGCTCACGAGGAGGCGCCGAATTGCTCGCTCTCGGACGAGGCCTGGGCGCGGCTCGCGGCCTATCCCTATCCCGGCAACATGCGCCAGCTTCGGCATGTGCTGCGGCTCGCCGGCTGCACGGCGGAGGACGACGTCATCACCGATGCCGACCTCGATCTGCCGCCGTTTGGTGGAAGGGCGGAGCCGGATCTCGCAGCGGCGGAGCGCGCGGCGATCGTCGAAGCCTTGCGCAAACACGGCGGCCGCGTGACGGAAACAGCGCGCGCGCTGAAGCTGAGCCGCGCCACGCTGTATCGCAAGATCAAGCAGTTGAAGATCGAGACGACGCAGTAGCGATCTTTCTTCCCTCTCCCCTTGCGGGAGAGGGCGGCTCGCCGCGAACGCGGCGAGACGGGCGAGGGGTATCTCTCCGCACTTGACTCTCTTGCTTCTGAGTCCGCGGAGAGATACCCCTCATCCGGCGCTTCGCGCCACCTTCTCCCGCAAGGGGAGACGGGAGCGGCAGCGAGCCTGCCGCCGCTCTCTACGAAAAATCGCTCCAGCTCAGATGTCGCGAGTCGAGGTCGCCGACTGTCACGGTGCCGCGGATTTCGCGCGGGGCGTGGAAGCTGCTGCGCAGATACACGAGCGGCGCCGCCCCGTCGGAATGCGATGCGCCGCGCACCTCGCCGACGAAGATCGAATGCGTCTTGGTCTCGAATTCCTGCGCCAGCACGCAGTCGAATGCGGCGACCGCATCGCTCAGCACCGGCGCGCCGGTCACCCCACGCGTCCACTCCCCGAACGCAAAACGGTCGTCGCCATTGACGCCCTTCTGGCCACTGAAGGTAAGCGCCAGGAGGGCGTGGTCCTCGTGCAGGAAGTTGATCGCGAACGCGCCTTCCTCGCGGATGCGCGCGTGCGCACTGGCGTTGCGGTTGACGCACACGATCAGGGATGGTGGCGAGTCCGACAGTGAGCAGGCCGAGGTCACCGTCAGCCCCGTGCGCTTGCCGTGCTCGGCGCCGACCGTCACCAGCGCGACCGCGCCGGCGCACTGGCGCATCGCCTGCTTGAAATTCTTAGCGTCGAAAGCACTGGCGTCCACCGTCACGCGGAAATCTCCGAAATGGATGTGGGTGCGGCACGATCGCGCCGCACCCGCGTCGGGTCAAGCCGCCTTCTTCGCGGAGCCGAGATGCTTCAGGCGCGGCATCACCTCGTTCTTCAGCAGCGACAGCGAGTGATGCCAGGCTTCAGCCTTGTGCTTGTAGTCGAAGCCGAACACCAGCAGCACGCCGAAGCCGCCGACCTCCTCGTAGATCTTCTCGATTTTCTCGGCGACGGTCGCTGGCGAGCCGACGATCCAGTTCCGCTTGGCGCAATATTCGACGGTGACGTCGCTATCGGGCACGTCGGGCGCGTGCTTCAGATAGTCCTTGAAGCCGAAATGGCCGAGCAGCGGCAGGAAGTACTCGCCCATCATCCGGCCCATCATGTCGCCGGTCGAGAGCCGCCACGCTTCCTCGTCGGTATCGGCGACGAACACCTCGCGCACCAGCCGCCAATCGGCCCGGTCCGGCTTGCGCCCGGTCTTGGCGGCACCGGCTACAACCGAATCCCAATGACTGCCGACATAGGCCGGGTTCAGGTTGAGGCTCATTGGAATGAAGCCGCGCTCGCCGGCGAGCTTCAGCGTGTCCGAGTTCTTCGAGAGCCCAGCGACGCCGATCGGCGGGTGCGGCGTCTGCAACGGCTTGATGTGGGGTTTCAAGAAGTCGAACATCGTGTCCGGCTTGGTCACCGTCCAGAATTTGCCCTTGTAGGTCCAGGGCGCGGGATCGCTCCACATCTTCAGAATGATCTCCAGCGCCTCGCGCGTCATGTCGCGGTTCTGTCCGCTCATGCCGTCGACATTGAACATGGCCCAGTCGCTCGGCAGGCCGCTCGCCGCGACGCCGAAATTGAGCCGACCTCCCGAGAGGTGATCGAGCATGGCGACGCGGTTGGCGAGCTCGGCCGGGTGGTGATAGGGCAGCAGGAAGCCGCCCGGCCCGATACGGATATTCTTGGTCTGCATCAGCGCCTGCGCGATCAGCAGATCGGGCGTGGGATTGGGTTCCCAGGGCGCGGTATGGTGCTCGCCGACCCAGGCCTCCTGATAGCCGAGCTCGTCGAGCCAGCGCATGACCTGCAGGTCCCAGTCGTTCCCTTCCTTCA
Source organism: Bradyrhizobium sp. 35 (assembly GCF_023073215.1). Taxonomy (NCBI): domain Bacteria; kingdom Pseudomonadati; phylum Pseudomonadota; class Alphaproteobacteria; order Hyphomicrobiales; family Nitrobacteraceae; genus Bradyrhizobium; species Bradyrhizobium sp. 35. Next base: position 294,580 of record NZ_JADPJC010000113.1, on the reverse strand, counting down.
GGCCGCACTCCGGCGGGTGCGAAGGCATCGTGAAATAGCCGATCTCCATGGGTTTCCTCATCTGATGTTGACGCGTCTTATTGCGCGGTTCACGGACGTGAGCAGGGTTGCTTGAGCAAGCGGTGTGCCACCGCTCCGCAAGCGGTGTGCCAGCGCTACAGCGGCTCAGTCCAGCGAGAAAACGCTGGTTTGCGGCGGCAATAGCCGATATCCCGTGGCGAATTTGCGGGCCGTCGTCTCATTGTCGCGAGACGGCGTCTTGCCGGTGAGACGAGGACGAGAACCGAGATGACCGAACCCGCTTACGTCGCGGTGGACTGGGGCACCAGCAGCTTCCGGCTCTGGTTGATCGATCGTACCGGCGTAGTGCTGGCCGAACGCCGCAGCGGCGAGGGCATGCTGGCGGCGGCAAAGACCGGCTTCGCGGCCGTGCTGCAATCCCATCTTGCCGCCGTCGAAGCACCAGCTCATCTGCCGGTTCTGGTCTGCGGCATGGCCGGCGCCAAGACGGGCTGGGTCGAAGCCGGATATGTCGATACACCCGCGCCGCTCGCGGCCGTCCTGGAGCAGGCCGCGCACGTGCCGGGCGAAGCACGCGATATCCGCATCCTGCCGGGTATCGCGCAGCGCGATACAAGAGCGCCGGACGTGATGCGCGGCGAGGAGACACAGCTGCTCGGCGCGCTTGGTCTCGATGCCGCAGGTGAGGCGCTGGTCTGCATGCCCGGCACGCATTCGAAATGGGTACGCCTGAAGGACGATACGATCGCGCATTTCTCCACCTTCATGACCGGCGAGCTCTTCAGCGTTGTGTCGCGCGAGACGATCTTGTCGCTTGCGGTCGCAGGCGCCGAAGACGCCGAGGACGTCGCGAGCTTCAAGGCGGCGGTGAGAGCTGCGTATGAGGCGCCGTCGTTCGCGGCCAATTTTCTGTTCGGCGCGCGCTCGCGTCAGCTTCTGTTCGGGAGCACACCGGCCGCGGCGCGCGAAACGCTGTCGGGCACTTTGATCGGCATCGAGCTGGCCGCCGGGCTCTCCGGCGCCGTGCCGAAAGCAGGCATTACGTTGATTGCCTCGGGGCGGCTCGCGATGCTGTACACGTTGGCTTTCGATGCGTTGTCGGTCACCGTGAACCCCGTCGATGCCGATGAAGCGGTCCGCCGCGGTCTGTCGATGGCGGCTGCCGCGATCTGGACGAAATGAGAGGACTGTTGAAATGAGCGTTCCCTTTCCGGCGATGAAGCGGCCACTGCTTGCGATCCTGCGCGGCGTGAAGCCCGAGGAAACGCAGGCCATCGTCGGCGTGCTGATCGAGGCCGGCATGACCGCGATCGAGATCCCGCTAAACTCGCCCGATCCGTTCCGCTCCATCGCCACCGCCGTCAAGCTCGCGCCGGCCGGCGTGCTGATCGGCGCCGGCACGGTGCTGACCACAGCGGATGTCGATCGGCTCAACGATGTCGGCGGCAAGCTGATGGTCTCGCCGAATGTCGATACGCAGGTGCTCACGCGTGCGCACCAATACGCCATGGTCACGTTGCCGGGCGTGTTTTCGCCGACCGAGGCGCTGCTGGCCGCGCGCTCCGGCGCCTCTGGCCTGAAGTTCTTTCCGGCAAGCGTGCTCGGCGCGTCCGGCATCGCCGCGATCCGCGCCGTGCTGCCGGCCGGCGTGATGATCGCCGCCGTCGGCGGCGTCTCCGACCAGAATTTCGCGGAGTACATCGAGGGTGGCGTGACGGCGTTCGGGCTGGGCTCCAACCTCTACAAGCCCGGCATGACGGTAACGGACGTTGCCGCTCGCGCAAAATTGACGATCGCGGCCTACGATCGGGCGATTGCGAAAGACTGAAGCGGCAATAAACAAGCCGTGATGTCGTCACGGTCGCACGTTATCCTATCTTGCTGCACCAGCGAGATCAGGAGACCGACATGGCGATCAACAATGTAGCCGATCTGTTCGTGGCAACGCTCGAACAGGCTGGCGTCAAGCGCATCTACGGCATCGTCGGCGACAGTCTGAATGCGCTGACCGAAGCGCTGCGGCGGCGCGGCACGATCGAATGGATCCATGTCCGGCACGAGGAGGTCGCGGCCTTCGCCGCCGCCGGGGAAGCGGAAATGACGGGCAGCCTTGCGGTGTGCGCGGGCTCGTGTGGTCCCGGCAATCTGCATCTGATCAACGGCCTGTTCGACGCCCATCGCAGCCGCGTTCCCGTGCTGGCGATCGCCGCGCAAATTCCGACCGCCGAGATCGGCAGCGGCTATTTCCAGGAGACGCATCCGCAAAACCTGTTCCGCGAGTGCAGCCATTATTGCGAGCTGGTCTCCGATCCGAGTCAGCTTCCCTACGTGCTGGAAAACGCGATCCGCGCGGCGGTCGGCATGCGCGGCGTCGCCGTTGTCGCCATGCCGGGCGACGTCGCCTTCCGCAGCCCACCCAAGCGCGCGCTGTCGACGGCGCGTGGCCTTGCGCTGTCGGCGCCGAAGGTTGTGCCGCAGGCGGATGAGTTGAAGGCGCTTGCGGATCTCCTGAACGGCGCCGAACGCATCACCCTGTTCTGCGGTCGCGGCTGCGCCGGCGCGCATGCGCCGCTGATGCAGCTTGCGGAAGCCTTGAAGAGCCCGATCGTGCATGCGCTGGGCGGAAAGGAGCATGTCGAATACGACAATCCCTACGATGTCGGCATGACCGGCTTCATCGGCTTCTCCTCCGGCTATGCCGCCATGCACGCCTGCGACGCGCTGGTGATGCTCGGGACCGATTTTCCCTACAAGCAGTTCTTCCCGACCGATGCCAAGATCGCGCAGATCGACATCCGTCCGGAAAATCTCGGGCGCCGCTGCAAGATCGACCTCGGCCTGGTCGGCGACGTCAAGCTCACCCTCGAGGCGCTGCTGCCGCTTCTGAAATCCAAGACGCAGCGCAAGCACCTCGACGATGCGATCGCGCATTACAAGAAGGCGCGCGAAGGCCTCGACTCGCTCGCCAAGGGCACGCCGGGCAGCAAACCAATCCATCCGCAATACCTGGCAAAGGTCATCAGCGACCATGCGAGCGATGATGCGGTGTTCACCGCCGATGTCGGCACGCCGACGGTGTGGGCCGCGCGCTATCTCGAGATGAACGGACGCCGCCGGCTGATCGGCTCGTTCGTGCACGGCTCGATGGCCAACGCCATGCCGCAGGCGATCGGCGCGCAGGCCGCGCAGCCCGGCCGGCAGGTGATCTCGCTCTCCGGCGACGGGGGCTTCACCATGCTGATGGGCGATCTGATCACGCTGACGCAGATGAAGCTGCCGGTGAAGGTGGTCATCTTCAACAACGGCGTGCTCGGCTTCGTCGCACTGGAGATGAAGGCGGCCGGTTTCGTCGACACCAATGTCGATCTGGAGAATCCGGACTTCGCGGCGATGGCGCGCGCGATGGGTATCTTCGCAAGGCGGGTCGAGGATCCCGGCGAGCTTCCCAGGTGCGATGAAGGAGATGCTGGCCCACCACGGACCGGCGCTGCTCGATGTGGTCACCGCCAAGCAGGAGCTGTCGATGCCGCCGACCATCACGCCCGAACAGATCAAGGGCTTCAGCCTCTGGGTCTTGCGCGCCGTGATGAACGGCCGCGGCGACGAGGTCGTCGATCTCGCCAAGACCAATTTGCTGCCGCGCTAGCCGCGCTTGACCGATGGCACGGGCAGCCGCTCATGGCGGCGCTGGAAGCGTTGCCAGTGCAGCACGATCCCGATCAGCAGCGCCGGCACGAAGCCGAGCGCGATCAGAAAGTGGGGCAGCTGCGTTGGCGAGATGAACGCGATGCCGATGTCGGAGATCAGCCAAAGCGCGGCGAACATCACCGCGAAATCGGTGCGCGGGCAGCGCAGATAGTAGAACACGGCGGTGATGACGACGGCGGGTCCGATGGCGATGCCGATCATCACCGTCGTCAGCTCCTTCGGCGTCAGCGCGTCGAGCACCATCGCTGCCAGCAGCCAGAGCGCGGCGAACATGGCGATGATGTCGAGCGGATGCCGCAAGCCAATACCTCTCGTGAGGGGACGCGCTATCGTTGTGGCCCAGACCTTGGCCGTCAAGGGAAAATGCGCCTATTCCTCGTCGTTTCCGGGCGTCGGCCGCAGCATGAAATGGCCGAAGGCTGTGGCGATCGGCTTGTTCGCATCGTCCTGCCAGGCCCGTGCCTCGAAGGCGACGATGCGCCGGCCCTGTTTCACGATCGAGACGTTGGCGAACGTGTCGAGCGCGCGGCCGGAGCGCAGATAGTTGACGGTCAGTCCGATCGGCTTGGGCAGTGCGGTGGCGCCGAGTTCACGGGCCACTCCGAAGATCGCGGTGGTTTCGAGGAAGGCGCCGGTCATGCCGCCATGGATCGCAGGCAGAATCGGATTGCCGATGATCTTTGGCGAGAACGGCATCGTCAGTGTGCCGTCGTCGTTGACGCGAATGCCGAGGCAGCGTGCGAACGGGCTGTTGGCGAACGGGCCTTCCGGATCGTCCGGCGCCTCCAGCCTCGGGATGCCGGGCGAATCCATCCTGCGATCCGCGAGCATGTTGGTGCGGTTGGCGCCGATCATGAAACAGGCGGTCGCGGTCGCGACCGGATCGTCCTCGGACTCCTGATAGGCGGTGGAGCGCACGAAGGCAATCGAACGCGTGGTGCGGTAGCAGACCGAATGCGCCTTGATGTCGAGGCCCGGCGTTGCCGGCTTCTGATAGTCGATGCGCAGATCGAGCGTCGCGATCGCGCTTGTGCCGTCCAGCGCGAGTTGCACCGCCATGCCGCAACTCTCGTCCAGCATCGCGGTGACGACCCCGCCATGCAGGACGCCGGTCTCGGTGTCACCGACAAAGACCGGCCGGTAGGGCAGGCTGGACCAGGCTTCGCGCGGTGCGAAGCGGTCGAGCTGGAGCCCGCTGATCTGGCCGTAATCGGAGCGGCGACCCTTGATCGCCTCGGCGAGGTCCTCGAACGAAAGTGTGGTCGGTGAGCTGGACATGAGGACGTTCTAGACCAGTGGCGGGCGCGGCGCAAAACCCCGAATGCGCGTCCCACGGTGGGTGCCGGGGGCGGTTTGGCCTCGACAGGGCGGGCCGAAGCAACGATGGTGGGCGCCTCGTTCGTTCGACCAGCCGTAAGGAGTGCCCATGGCCGATCCCGAAACGCCCGTCACCAGCCAGGGGCCCGTCATCATTTCGACATCGAGCTCGGAGCGGGCGCCGATCATCTATTTCGACGGTGCATCCTGCTTCGGCCACCACAACGGCGCGATTCAAATCGAGCTTGCGGCGAACCTTCTGATGCCGGTCGGCGCCGCCGTCAGGGTTGATGTGGTCCAGACCGCGCATCTGCGTTGCAGCGTGGCCGCGGCGCTGGCTCTGCGCGAAGCGCTCGAAAAGGCGCTGGCAATGTACCAGCAGGGCCAGCAGCAGCCCCGGCCGGAGGAAATTCCCTCGGTGAAGAACTGAGGCCGTTCGCGGATCGCAAGTTAATGCGATCAACTCGCTCAGCTCACATGCACCTTCGGCTTCCTGCCGTCGTTCCACTTGCCGTCGAGCGCGCGCTCGATCTGGGCGGCGAGTTGCAGCAGGAGGCCGTCATTGGCCTGCTTCGCAATCGCCTGGATGCCCAGCGGCAGGCCGTGGTCCTGCGTGGCCATCGGCATCGAGATCGCCGGCATGCCGCAGAGATTGGCGAGCGGCGTGAAGGCGAAGAAGCGCCAAAGATTGCCGAACCAGTCGAGCACGTCGGGGTTGTCGGAGATGGTGAGATATTCCCGGGTGCCGACCTTCGGCGTCGGCAGCGCCGTGATCGGGGTCAAGATCACGTCCCACTGCTCGAAGAAGGCGCCGAAGGCGCGCGAGGTCGTGTTGAACACGCCTTGCATCTTCGCCCGCTCGGCGAAGCTCGTATGCCGGCCGGCTTCCCAGATCCGGATATTCATGGGTTCGATGAGATCTTCCGGCGGCCGTTCCAGTCCGCGCGCGGCGAGCATGTTGGAGATCACCACGGCAAAATTCGAGATGTAGCAGGTGGTCTGCGCCTCGAACGCGGCGCGGAACTCGAGTTCGGGCAGGGCGTAGTCGACGTGATGGCCGAGGCCTTCGAGGAAGCGGCCGGCCTTCGCCAGCTCGGCCGCGATCTCGGGCGTCGCGGTGTAGTCGCCCCAGCTGTGCGACAGCGCGATACGAAGCTTTGACGGGTCGCGCTTGATCATCTCGGAATAAGGCTGCGCCGTGGTCCAGAACGGCATGAATTCGCCGGGCGCCGCTCCCCTTGCATGGTCGACGAAGGCGGCGGTGTCGCGCACCGAGCGCGACTGGCAGCCCTGGATCGAGACGAGGCCGGTGAGATCGGACATGTGCGGTGCGAGCGAGAACACGCCGCGCGAGACTTTCAAGCCGATATTGCCGTTGACGCCGGCGGGAATGCGGATCGAGCCGCCGCCGTCAGTCGCGTGTGCGATCGGCACCACGCCGGCCGCGACCATTGCGGCGCTCCCGGCCGACGAGCCGCAGGTGGTGTAGTCGGTGTCCCAGGGATTGCGCGTGACATAGACGGCCGGATTGTCGGCCGAGCTGCAGACGCCGAACTCCGGTGTCGTGGTGCGTCCGATCAGGTTCAGTCCGGCCTGGCGGAATTTGCCGGTCAGGAACGTGTCGGCGCTGGCGCGATTGCCGCGCATTAACAGCGAGCCCATCTCCTGGAGCCGCCCCTTCATGGTCGGGCCGAGGTCCTTCATCAGGAAGGGCAGGCCTGCGAACGGGCCGGCGAGATTGGCGCCGTCCTTGGCCGGATCGGCGATCACGTCATCGAACAGCTCGACCACGCCCGACAGTGCCGGATTGACCTTGGCGACGCCCGCGGCGGCCTGGCGCGCCAACTCCTTTGCCGTGAGCTCGCCCTTGCGGACGCGCGCGGCCAGCCCCACGCCATCGTGCTGCGCCCATTCGTTCCAGCTCATCGGGAAAGTCATGCGATCCAAACCTCTTCGTGCGGCGCCACCTTAGTTTCGCACAGGAACACTTTAATCAACTGAGCGGCGCGAAGGGCAGGGTTGCGCCGGATGGAGAGGTAATCCCGAATTGCATGCGCGCGCATCAATTGGAGAACTTTGCGATCACCGCGACCGGGCCGCCGCCGGCTGGGCCCTGATGCTCGGCGCCGCCGGAGACGTAGACCGCACCAGTGCCGGCGAGGCCGGCAATCAACCCGCCAACGGCAGCCCGGGCGTGGCGTGTCGAGCTGATATCGGTATCTTCGAGCATGGTGTGGCGGAAGCCGCGCACGCAGCCATCAGGGGAGGCCTCGGCCTTAGCGAAGATGTTGACAAGCTTGCTGCCGGTCGTCGTCTGTTGCCCGGCACGGAGCCCAACGCTCTCCAACGCCGCAAGCACCGCCGCGGTGTCGATCGCATCGCTCATCACGGCATGCCCGATCTCGAATTCGCTCGTCGAGGACATCGAATTGCCGAGCACGATGACGACGTTATGCATGAGCTCGATCCCGGACGAGGTCGAGGCGACGTTCGAGAACAGATCGTAGCGTCGCAGCACGTCCTCATCACGAACGCCGGTTGCGATCTCGCCGAGCGCGACCGCAACGCCGAGTGCGGAAGCGCCGCGCGAATAGGCCATCGAACTGTAGGCGCTGGTCGTCGCTGTCTTGTGACCGCGCGCATTCGCCGCTTCGACGCGCTCGCTGGTGAGCAGCGGGCATTTGATCTGCACGAAATGGACGTCGGCGGGATCGGCGATCCCGGCATCCGCCATCGCGGCCTTCACGGCCTTGGCTGTCTCCGTGATCTGAGCGGAGCGGCCGAGCTCTTCAGGGAGAAAATCCCGCGTGTGCGCCATGCCGATGCTCAGGCGCTTGCCGGAGAGGCCTGCCGGGCGCTGTAGAATGTCCTGGCGCGTGAACACCGTGATGTGCGGGCTGAGCACGCCCTCGGTGCCGCCCGACATCACGAAGGCGATGCGTTGCTCGACCTCCTGCGGCGACAGCCCGAGCTGCGGCGCCAGCGCCGTGCACAGCGCGGCAACGGCATATTCCCGGGTAAAGTCGTTGACGCCGCCGTTGCCTTCGGTCTTGCCGAGGATCGCCAGGATGGATGCCGGATCGATCGCGCCGGAGCCGATCATGCTCATCAATCCGGAGACGTCGCCGGGGCCTCTGGTGGCGACCTTGAAGACGCCGACCGATGTCGTCCGCATTATAATCCTCACATGAAGTTCAGGAGTCCGGCAGACAAAACAGCCGCTGAACCGGGGCGCCTGTCAAGGTGTCGAGGCAATCCCCGTCGTCGTCCTGGCGAAAGCCAGGACGACAGCAGGACGTGCGCCGTCTGCGTAGCACCCACGATTGTGGCGAGATCGCATCGCTTCGACAAAAAATCCCTTGTCGACGGTCGTCCGCCGCACCTTGATGAATCAACCCCGATTGGTCCATAAGCGGCGTCCCGCAGCCGGTGGTTCGCCTCCGCGATGCGTGCTTGGATAGAGGGGTTCTCGCGTGGTAAATATCAACCAGAAAATTGCGCAGGAGCTTGGGGTTCGGGCGGAGCAGGTCGAGGCGACAGTGGCGCTGCTCGACGGCGGCGCCACGGTTCCCTTCATCGCCCGCTACCGCAAGGAAGCGACCGGTGCGCTCGACGACGCACAATTGCGCACGCTGGAGGAGCGCCTGGGTTACCTGCGCGAGCTCGAGGACCGCCGCAAGGCCATCCTCGAATCGGTCCGCGAGCAGGGCAAGCTCGATGCCGCGCTGGAGGCCTCCATTCTCGCTGCCGACAGCAAGGCGCGCCTCGAAGACATCTATCTGCCGTTTAAGCCGAAGCGCCGCACCAAGGCCGAGATCGCCAAGGAAGCCGGGCTCGAGCCGCTCGCCTTTCAGCTCATGGCCGAGCCCAACAACGATCCGAAGGTGGTCGCTGAAGCCTTCGTCAATCCCGAGAAGGGCGTTGCCGATGCCGCTGCGGCACTCGATGGCGCCCGCGCCATCCTGGTCGAGCGCTTCGACGAAGACGCCGACCTGATCGGCGCGCTTCGCGAGGAGGTGTGGACTAATGCGCGCATGACCTCCAAGGTGCGCGACGGCAAGAAAACCGAGGGCGAAAAGTTTGCCGACTATTTCGAGTTCTCCGAGCCGCTGACCAAGCTGCCCTCGCACCGAATCCTCGCAATGTTCCGCGGCGAGAAAGAAGAAATCCTCGATCTCCAGATCCAGGCCGAGGCCGAACCATCGCCGCCCGGCGTGCCGAGCGTCTATGAACTGAAGATCATGAAGCGGTTCGGCATCGCCGACCTTAAGCGCGCCGGCGACCGCTGGATGATCGATACCGTGCGCTGGGCCTGGCGCACCAAGATCCAGGTGCATCTCAACATCGACCTGCGCATGCGGCTGTGGAATGCGGCCGAGACAGAGGCCGTGCGCGTGTTCGCCTCGAATCTGCGCGACTTGCTGCTCGCGGCGCCCGCCGGCACCCGCGTCACCATGGGTCTCGATCCCGGCTTCCGCACCGGGGTCAAGGTCGCCGTCACCGACGCGACCGGCAAGGTGGTGGATACCGCCGTGATCTATCCGCACGAGCCGCAGCGGCAGTGGAACGAGGCGCTTGCGATCCTCGGCAAGCTCGCGCTGAAACATCGTGTCGAGCTGATCGCGATCGGCAACGGCACCGCCTCGCGCGAGACCGACAAGCTCGCGGCCGACCTCGTCAAGGGCCTGCCCGACTTGAAGATGACCAAGATCGTGGTGTCGGAAGCCGGCGCGTCGGTTTATTCGGCCTCGGCGTTCGCCTCGGAGGAGTTGCCGGGCCTCGACGTCACCCTGCGCGGCGCGGTGTCAATCGCGCGGCGGCTCCAGGATCCTCTCGCCGAGCTCGTCAAGATCGAACCCAAGGCGATCGGCGTCGGCCAGTACCAGCACGACCTAGGCCAGGCCAAGCTCGCCAAATCCCTCGACGCCGTGGTCGAAGACTGCGTGAACGCCGTCGGCGTCGACGTCAACACCGCGTCCGCTCCGCTGCTCGCGCGCGTGTCGGGCGTCGGCTCCGGCCTCGCCTCGAGCATCGTGGCACACCGCGACGCCAACGGGCCGTTCAAGTCGCGCAAGGCGTTGAAGGACGTGCCGCGGCTCGGCCCCAAGGCGTTCGAGCAGTGCGCGGGCTTCCTGCGCATCCTCGGCGGCGAGGACCCGCTCGACGCCTCCGGTGTGCATCCGGAAGCCTATCCGGTGGTGCGCCGGATTCTCAGCGCCACCAAGAGCGACATCAAGGCGCTGATCGGCAGCAGCGACATCGTTCGCACGCTGAAGCCGAAAGACTTCGTGGACGAGACGTTTGGTCTGCCGACCGTCACCGACATCCTGCGCGAGCTCGAGAAGCCCGGTCGCGACCCGCGTCCGGCCTTCAAGGCAGCTGTGTTCATGGACGGCGTCGAGGAGATCAAGCACCTCAAGAAGGGCATGATCCTCGAGGGCACCGTAACCAACGTCGCGGCGTTCGGCGCCTTCGTCGATATCGGCGTGCACCAGGACGGCCTCGTGCACATCTCGGCGATGTCCAAGACCTACATCAAGGATCCCCGTGAAGTGGTGAAGCCCGGCGACATCGTCAAAGTGAAGGTGCTAGACTTCGAGGTCGCGCGCAAGCGTATCTCGTTGACACTACGGCTCGACGACGAGGTCGGCGCCAAGAAGGACGCGCCCGGCATGCAGCGGGATAACAGCTCACGTAACCCGTCCCGCATGACGTCGTCGGCCCCGCGCCAGCAGGAGTCTTCCGGCGGCGGTGCGCTCGCCGAAGCGCTGCGCCGCGCGGCCGAGAAAAACGGCGGCAAGCGGGCGTAGCTTCTAACCTCTCCCCGCTCTCACCCCACCCTCTCCCCGCAAGAACGGGGCGAGCGAGTGAGAGAGCAGCGTCTCCCTAACTTCCGCGTCAGAATCTGGCGCGTTTGTAAGTTGAAGGCGCCTGTCCCTTCCTCTCATCTGATCCTCCTCGCGCGGCAGAATATTGTCGCGCAGCACGGAGGATGCTTCGATGGACAACAGGATTCTCAAAGGCCTCACCGCGGTGACGATCGCAGCGGTGATGGCGCTCGCTTCACCGGTGCTTGCCAGAGGCGGTGGCGGTGGCGGTGGCGGTCATGGCGGATTCGGCGGTGGTGGGCATTTCGGTGGCGGCGGCATGCACACGGGAGGCTTCGGCGGCGGCATGCACACCGGTGGCTTCGGTGGTATGCGCGTCGGCGGCATGGGCGGCGCCCGTTTCGGCGGCCCGGGCTTTGGCGGTGCACGTTTCGCGCATGCGGCGATCGGGCCGCGCTTCGCTGGCTCCGGCTGGCACGGCAGGCCCTTCATCGGCCGCCATGCCTTCTTCCGGCAACACCATCGCTTCTTCTTCGGAGCACCTTTCATCTATGCCGGCTACTATGACGGCTGCTGGCGCAGGAGCTTGACGCCCTATGGGTGGCAATGGGTCAATGTGTGCGGAGACTCTTGGTACTAGCATCGCCGTACCGCACCATTGTCGCGATCGTCATCGGACGGTTCCGCTCAGCCCCGGAACGGGATAGTCTGGTGGCGATCGTCGCGCGGAGTTTGTCATGACCGGAGCTCACCGCCGCATTCTGGTCGTCGAGGACGACGCGGAAACCGCAGGCCAGCTCGTCGAGGAGCTGACGACTTCCGGCTACGACGTCGATCTCGCCGCCACCGGGCGCGAAGCGCTCAGCCATGGCGCCGCGCGCGACTATGCCGTGATCACCATCGACCGCATGCTGCCCGATATCGACGGCATCAGCGTGATGCGCCAGTTGCGCGACGACGGCATCGCCGCGCCGTTCCTAATCATTTCCGCACTTGGCGAGGTCGACGACCGCGTGCGCGGCTTGCGGGCCGGCGGCGACGATTATCTCGTCAAGCCGTTCTCCTTCACCGAATTGCTGGCGCGGCTGGAGGCACTCGGCCGGCGCAGCGACACCGTCGCCAAGGAGACGATCCTGCGGGTCGGCGATCTCGCCATCGACCTGATCGCACGCAGCGCGAGCCGCCGCGGCCGGAAGATTCCGCTGTTGCCGCGGGAATTCCAATTACTCGAATATCTGGTCCGCAACGAGGGCCGCGTCGTCTCGCGTGCGATGCTGCTCCAGCATGTCTGGGATCTGCATTTCGATCCCTCCACCAACATCATCGACGTCTATGTCGGACGCGTCCGTCGCAAGGTCGATGATGCCCAGGCCTATCCGCTGATCCACACCATCCGCGGCATCGGATATTGTCTCCGTGCTCCTGGCTAAAACGCTCCGCTCCTCGACCTTCCGCCTTGCGCTGATCGCGATCGCGGCGTTCGGGCTGATCGTCGCGGCGATCATGGCCTATGTCTATTTCGGCACGATCGCCTATGTGCAGAGCCGTGTCGGCGATGCCGGCGACCACAGCGGCTTCACCGCGATGATCGAGCTCGCAATGGCCGCTGTCGCCGTGCTGATGCTGGTGCTCGCCGGGCTCGCCGCGGTGCTGGTGACGCGCCGCACGGTCGGGCGGATCGAGGAGATCAACGCCACCAGCCGCGCCATCATGATGTCGGGCCTCGACCAGCGCATTCCCTTGCGCGGCAGTCACGACGAATGGGACCGGGTCGCCGAAAACCTCAACCAGATGCTCGACCGCATCGAGACTTTGATGGGAGAGGTCAAGCAGGTCAGCGACAACGTCGCCCATGATTTGCGTACGCCGCTGACGCGCATGCGGGGTCGGCTGGAAAAGGCTTATCACGCCTCGCGCAATGGCGAGGCCGACGCGGCGCTGATCGGTGACACCATCGCCGATCTCGACGCCGTGCTCGGCATGTTCGCCTCCATCACGCGCATCTCGGAGATCGAGACCCGCGCCCGCCGTAGTGCGTTTCGCACCCTCAATCTCGCCGAAATCGCCGGCGAGGTCGTCGAGCTCTACGATGCCGCCGCCGAACAGGTTGCGACGCGGCTCAGCCTCGGCGGCGATCGCGAGGTGGCGATTATTGGCGATCGCGACCTGCTGTTCGACGCTATCGCCAATCTCGTCGACAACGCGATCAAGCACGGCTGCAAAGGCGGGCAGGTGACCGTCACCTGCAGCAGCACCGACGGCGGTGCGACGATCGCGATCGCCGACGACGGCCCGGGCATTCCGGCGGATCAGCGCGATCACGTGTTCAAACGCTTCTACCGGCTCGAGCAGAGCCGCTACACCCCGGGTAACGGCCTTGGCTTAAGCCTGGTCGCCGCGGTCGCTCGCCTCCATGGTGCCGAGATTGCCCTGCACGACAACGCGCCGGGCCTGACGGTCCAGCTCAGCTTCCCGCCGCACCCGACCTAGAGCTCGATCACGCCGCGGCGGGCCGCATGTGCCACCGCATCGGTGCGGCCGGTAGCGTCGAGCTTGTCGAGCAGCGAGCCGACATGGAATTTCACCGTGTGGACGGAAATGCCGAGCTGACGCGCGATCATCTTGTTGGAGCCGCCTTCCGCCATCAACGCCAGCACGTCGAGCTCACGTTGCGTCAGCGCAATGTCCTCAGGCATGATGCGCGGATCGCGAGTGACAATCGTCGCGGCGGCTTTCTCGCCGGGTTCGGCGAGGCGAAGCCCGGCGATATTGCCGAGCAGAGCAGCCAGGCGATCGGCGAGGGCGGGATCGTCGATCTCCAAAGCCAACACGATCTCGGGCGCGATGTCCTCGCTCACGCCGCCGGCCTCTCGCCGATCGTGACCTTGAAGCTGACCGGCTCGCCGCCGCGGCGCGCCGCGATATCGACCACCGCGCCCACGCTCGCCGGACCCAGCGTCCGCGACAGCGCGCGCACGCCGGACAGCTTCTGGTCGTTGACCGCGACGATGACGTCGCCCTGGCGGATGCCGGCCGCCGCCGAAGGGCCGGCCTTGTCGACATTCATCACCATCGCGCCGACGCCGTCGTCGAGCCGGACCGGCTGCAGCCCGAGGCCGAGATATCCGCGTGCGATGCGGCCGCGCGCCTCTAACTGGGCCGCGACCCGCTCGATCGTCGCTGTCGGGATCACCAGCACACGCCTCGGGCCGAGCACGGCCATGCCGAAGGCTTCGCCCGATGCGTCGAGCGCGAGGCCGCCCTGCTGGCTGGAGCGCAAGCGGACGTCGAGCTCGATCCGCGCGTCGATGTCGCCGCCGCGCAGGGAGCGCCAGCTCTTGCCGGACTGCGACACCATCGCGAGCGCGGCGCTCGGCGTATCGCGGTTGGTGGCGACGACGACCGACAACGCGCCAAGGGGCGGCACAATTGTGGCCAGCTTGACCGGGGCAATCGCCGTATCGGCGCGCAGCAGTGCGATATCCGTCGTATGGTCGCGGCCGGCGATCGTGGCGGCCGCGGTGCTGCCGTCGGGGAGGCCGATCTCGACGTCGCCCTCGTCGGCCAGCGCCTCGTCGGCGGTGACGATCAGGCCGGGTTTCCAGACGAAGCCGGTGGCGCGGGAACGATGCGAATGGACGGCGACGACGGACGGCGCGGTGCGGGACACCATATCCGCGAGCGCGGACGACAGCGAAGTCAGGGGAGTTGAGTCGGTCATGGCAGGCTCCTGTAAAGCTGTCCTCAATCTGGGATGTCGCGGGCGATCGCGTAACTGGCCGCATGGCCAGGAAATAAGCAGGGAAGCTGGTCCGTAAGAGCACGGCCGACGAACATGTGATTGGAGCCGCTCACGGGAACGTGTAGCAATCGGCTCGACCTTGTGCCGTACGGCCTCAAGCCTTTTTGCGAGCCCTGATTGATGACCATCGACCTTACCCGCCGCACCCTGCTTCAACTCGCCGGCGCCAGCTCGCTCGCAATGGCGGCTGCGGGCGCGGCGCGCGCCGAGGGCACACCGCAGGGCGGCGGTCCGACCTATGCCAGCCGCACGCCGATGCGCGTCGGCATGGTGACGCTCCGGGTGAAGAATCTCGACAAGGTTGCGAACTACTACCGCGACGTGATCGGGCTCACCGTGATGGAACGCTCGGCGAGCGCCGCCAAGCTCGGCACGGCCGGCATCGCGCTGCTGGTGCTGGAGGCCCGTCCTGATGCCGAGATCGAGCCGCGCAACGCCGCCGGCCTCTATCACACCGCCTTCCTGATGCCGACCCGCAAGGACTTGGCCCGCTGGCTGGTAGCAGCCGCTTCGCATCGCGTGCCGCTGTCGGGCTTTGCCGATCATCTCGTCAGCGAATCCGTCTATCTCGACGATCCCGAAGGTAACGGCATCGAGGTCTATGCCGACCGCGATCCCTCGCAATGGCAGTGGAGCGAAGGCAGCGTGAAGATGGCGGCCGACGAGCTCGACATTCCCGACCTGCTGTCGCTGACCAATACGCGCGTGCCTGATTATGCCAAGGCACCGGACGGAATGCGCATCGGCCACATGCATCTGCGCGTCGGCGACCTCGCGCAGGCGCAGAATTTCTACCACGGCACGATCGGACTCGACCCGACCCGCAGCCGCAACGGCGCCGCGTTCCTGTCGTCGGGACGCTACCATCATCATCTCGGCATAAACGTGTGGCAGAGCGAGGGCGCCGGCCAACGCGACGATCAGACAACGGGGCTCGCCTGGTTCTCGCTGGTGACAGCTAAGCAGGATCTGCTCGCCGCACAGGAAGAGCGCCTGCGCAAGGGCGGCGCGAAAGTCACGGCGCTAGCGGACGGCGTTGAGGCGATCGATCCCTGGGGCACGCGGGTGCGGCTGATCAGGATTTGATCGCCGGCACGAGCGTTGGTAAGACCGTCAGGCGCTAGCCAGTTTCCGGGATTCACACCTGACATGTCCGATTTTCGCGGCGTCTTCCCTTATCTCGTCTCTCCCGTCGCTGCCGATGGCGCGGTGCGGACGAACGTCCTCGCAAAGCTCTGCGACGATCTGATCGGCGCGGGCGTCCACGGTCTGACCCCGCTCGGCTCGACCGGCGAGTTCGCCTATCTCAACGCCGCCCAACGCACCGCGGTCGTGCAGACCACGATCGAGGCGGCAAGGGGACGTGTGCCTGTTGTCGCGGGCGTCGCCTCCACCTCGACGGCAGATGCGGTGGCGCAGGCGAAGGCGTATCAGAAGCTCGGCGCCGACGGCATTCTGGCGATCCTGGAAGCGTATTTCCCGCTCGCCGACGCCCAGATCGAATCCTATTTCCGCGCCATCGCGGATGCCGTGGACATCCCCGTCGTCATCTATACCAATCCGCAATTCCAGCGCTCCGATCTCACCCTCGAAATCATCGCGCGCCTCGCCGAACATCCGCGCATCGGCTACATCAAGGACGCCTCGACCAACACCGGCCGGCTGCTCTCGATCATGAACCGCTGCGGCGATGCCTTGCGGGTGTTCTCCGCCTCCGCCCATATCCCGGCCGCGGTGATGCTGATCGGCGGCCTCGGCTGGATGGCGGGCCCCGCCTGCATCATTCCGCGCCAGAGCGTCGCGCTCTACGACCTCTGCAAGGCCGGCCGCTGGGACGAGGCGATGGCGCTCCAGCGCAGGCTGTGGCGCATCAACGAAGCTTTTGCCCGCTTCAACCTGGCGGCCTGCATCAAGGCCGGCTTGGCCATCCAGGGGTACGACGTCGGCGATCCTGTCCCGCCGCAGGCCGCTCTCACCGCCGATGCGCGCAAGGTCGTAGAAGCGGCATTGCGGGAGCTGGCGTAGCGGTTTGTCACGCGGCAATGGGCCCCGGCACGGGCAGCGGAACCGTCCTTAGCTGCCCGATTCGAGAAACTTCCATTCATTTTCGACGTTGCTGCGTGAGCTGGCTCTGTCACCTCCCGGCATGTGCATTCGAGAGATCGTCTTCAGCATACGACACGGTGATCACTGATGAATCGTCGCTACGCAATCATTGCGGCGGCTTTTGCCGCCCTGCTGCTCGTGGTAACTGCCGTGAAGGTCCAGCATGCGCCATGGACAACCCCCTCCGCGCGCGCCGTCGAGCAACGTGGTCCGCTGTCCGAGGCCGAAAGGGCCACCATCGACATCTTCGAACGAGTGTCGCCCTCGGTTGTCCAGGTTGCGGTGAGATCGGCCGCTACTCCTGTCATGGGAGAGGAGGGGCAGGGCGGCGCTTCCGGCACGGGATTTGTCTGGGACCGCGACGGGCATCTCGTCACGAACAACCATGTCGTGGCCAATGGCGGCGAGCTCGCGGTGCGCTTTGCGTCGGGAGAGGTGGCTCGGGTTGATCTGATCGGCACCGCCCCCAATTACGATCTTGCGGTCCTGCGGATCCGCAGCGTGCGCGAGCTTCCACCGCAGGTGGCTCTCGGCAGCTCGACCGACCTGAAAGTCGGGCAATCCGCGTTTGCGATCGGCAATCCTTTCGGGCTAGATCAGTCGATGACGAGCGGCATCATCAGTGCCCTCAAGCGGAGGCTTCCGACCCATGGCGGCCGGGAGATTGCCAATGTCATCCAGACGGATGCCGCAATCAACCCGGGCAATTCAGGCGGGCCGCTGCTGGACTCCGCCGGCCGGCTGATCGGCGTCACGACTGCGATCATATCGCCGTCCGGCTCGAATGCAGGCATCGGTTTCGCGGTGCCGGTGGACGTCGTGAACCGGATTGTCCCCGAGCTCATTCGCAATGGCCGCGTGCCGACGCCCGGCATCGGCATCGTCGCCGCCAGCGAGGATGTGTCGACGCGGCTTGGCGTCCAAGGGGTGATCGTGGTCCGGACAGCCCCCGGCAGCCCTGCGGAACAGGCGGGGATTCGCGGTGTCAACTTGTCGACTGGAACGGTCGGAGACATCATCACCGCGGTGGAAGGCAAGCCGGTGCGGCGGCTCTCCGACCTGACTGATGCGCTCGAGCAGGCCGGTGCCGGTAAGACCGTTCGCCTCACGGTAAAGCGGGATTCGGACACCCGTGATATCAATGTGGGCATCATCGACATAGAGCGCTCCTGACCCGGCAATCTGCGGCCAAAGCGGGCGTGACACGCAATGCAGATGTGCCGCGGCTCGGTTGTATCGACCGCAAAATCGGCTAAAACCCCCGCGGTCGTTTTCTGGGTTTCAAGGACATGGTGGAATGAACATTCTTCCCGGCAATTTGCGTTTCGGAGCGGGGCAGCCCGTCAAGCGTTTGGAAGACCAGCGACTGCTCACCGGGAAGGGGCAGTTCATCGACGACAAGCCGGAAGATGGCGCGCTGTGGTTGTACCTGCTGCGCTCGCCGCATGCCCATGCGAAGATCGTCTCGATCGACACCAGCGCCGCCACGGCGATGCCCGGCGTGACCGCGGTCTATACCGGCGCCGACCTCGTCAAGGACGACATCGGCGTCATCCCGACCTTGAGCATCTTCAAGCGCCCCGACGGCAAGCCGATGACGGTGCCGCCACGCCGCCTGCTGGCGCACGAAGTCGTGCGCTATGCCGGCGAGGCCGTGGCCGCCGTGGTGGCCTCCTCGCGTGCCGACGCGCAGGGCGCGGCCGAAGCGATCGTGGTCGAATATGACGTGCAGCCGGCGGTGGTCGATCCGGTCGAGGCGGTCAGGCCCGGCGCGCCCGTGGTGTGGCCGGAGGCCCCCGACAACATCGTCGGCGCGATGGCTTACGGCGATGCCGCCAAGGTGGACGAGGCTTTTGCCAGGGCGGCGCATACCGTCGAGCTCGATCTCGTCAGCCAGCGCCTGGTGCCGTCGGCGATGGAGCCGCGCTCGACCATTGCCGAGATCGACAAGACGTCCGGCCGCCTCCTGCTGCATGTGCAGTCGCAGACGCCTGCCTCGACCCGCGACGTGCTGGCCGAGGCCGTGCTGAAGCGTCCGAAGGACAGCGTTCGCGTGCTGGTCGGCGATATCGGCGGCGGCTTTGGCCAGAAGACCAACCTCTATCCCGAGGACGGCATCGTCGCCTATGCCGCAACCAAGCTGAACAGGAAGATCCGCTGGCGCGGCGACCGCACCGACGAATTCGTCGGTGGCACCCACGGCCGCGATCTTACCTCGACAGCTTCCTTCGCGCTCGACGAGAAGGGCAAGGTGCTGGCCTACCGCGTCAGCTCGATCGGCTGCACCGGCGCATATTCCTCAGGCGCGGCCAACATCATCCCGCTGGTGCTGGGGCCGTTCGTGCAGACCGGCGTCTACGATTTGCCGCTGGTACATTTCGAGGTGAAGTCGGTGATGACCCACACCGCGCCGGTCGGCGCTTATCGCGGTGCGGGCCGCCCGGAGGCCGTGTTCATCGTCGAGCGCCTGTTCGACGCGGCCGCGCGAAAAATCGGCATGGACCCGCGCGCGATCCGGAAAGCCAACTACATCAAGCCGGCGCAACTGCCCTACACCAACGCTGCAGGGCAGGTTTACGATTCCGGCGCCTTCGCGCACATGCTCGATCGTGCCGTGAAGCTTGCGGATTGGGACGGCTTTGCCGCGCGCAAGAAGGCGGCGAAGAAGAAGGGCCTGCTCTACGGCCGCGGGCTCACCTCCTATATCGAATGGACCGGCGGCCGCGCCCACACCGAGAAGGTCAGCCTGCATGCGACCGCGCAGGGCCGCGTCGTCCTGCATTCCGGCACCATGGCGATGGGGCAGGGGTTGCAGACCACCTACACCCAGATGATCTCCGACACGCTCGGCATCCCCATGGACAAGATCGACGTGGTCCAGGGCGACACCGATCTGGCGACGGGCTTCGGCAGCGTCGGCTCGCGTTCGCTGTTCGTCGGCGGCACGGCGGTCGCGGTCTCATCCAACGATCTGATCCAGAAGGCGCGCGAGAAGGCGGCGAACGTGCTGGAGACCTCGATCGAGGACATTGAATATCAGGGCGGCATGCTCACCGTGGTCGGCACCGACCGCCGCATCAGCCTGTTCGACATTGCCGAGAAAGAAGGCGGCGCAAAGCTCAGCGTCGATTCCGAAGGCGAGGTGGACGGTCCGAGCTGGCCGAACGGCACCCATATCTGCGAGGTCGAAATCGATCCCGAGACCGGCGTCTCCAAGGTCGTGCGCTACACCACGGTCGACGACGTCGGTGTCGCGGTGAACCCGATGCTGGTGACGGGACAGATCCATGGCGGTGTGGCGCAGGGTATCGGCCAGGCGCTGTATGAGGGGGTGTCCTATGATGCCGACGGCCAGCTGCTCACCGCGAGCTACCAGGACTATTGCATCCCGCGCGCCGACGACGTTCCGCCGATCGTGGTGACGCTCGACGATTCCGCGCCCTGTCGCACCAATCCGCTCGGCGCCAAGGGCTGCGGCGAATCCGGCGCCATCGGTGGCCCCCCTTGCGTCACCAACGGCGTGATGGATGCGCTCGCCGAGCTCGGCATCACCCAGCTCAACACGCCCCTGACGCCGCAGAAGATCTGGCAGGCGATCCGGGATGCGAAGGTGGGCGGTTAGCGGCCATTGTCGTGCTGGCTGTCGCCACAAATCCAACTCGTCGTCCCGGCCTTCGCCGGGACGACAGTGAGACCGGGACGACAGTGAGAATGTAGCGCCAGTGCCCCTCAGATCCCCAACATCATCTTCGCAATAA
The DNA here is from genome assembly GCF_023073215.1 of Bradyrhizobium sp. 35. NCBI lineage: Bacteria > Pseudomonadati > Pseudomonadota > Alphaproteobacteria > Hyphomicrobiales > Nitrobacteraceae > Bradyrhizobium > Bradyrhizobium sp. 35. The sequence goes on along the minus strand of NZ_JADPJC010000113.1, from coordinate 274,040 downwards.
TATCGCGCTGGATCTCCGAGGTGCCGCCGAAGATCGTATAGGCGCGGCCGTTGAGATATTCCGGCATCACCGTCAGCATCTCCTCCGGCATCGCCGGCTCGTGGTTGAGCTTGTAGAGCGGGCGCATCGGCTCGACCGCGAGGGCGTCATGGCCGATCACGTCGGCGCCGAGCCGGGTCACGGCCTGGCGGATCTCGCTGTTGCGCAGCTTCAGGATCGACGACACCGCACCGGGATTCTGTCCGGTCTGCAGCGCCGACAGCACGCGCAGCTCGGTCATCTCCAGCGCGTCGATGTCGACCTCGACTTCGGAGATGCGCGTCGCGATGTCGGGACTGTCGATCGCGCGGCCCGTCAGATCGGACTCGGCAAGCTCCGCGATCGCCTTCAGCCCCTCGCGCAGCTTCGCCGAGGCGATGCCGGAGCCGCGCTCGAACTCGAGCAGATACTTGCCGTAGGTCCAGCCCTTGCCTTCCTCGCCGACGCGGTTCGCCACGGGAACGCGCACGTCGTCGAAGAATACCTGGTTAACCTCGTGGTCGCCGCCGATGGTGAGGATAGGACGCGTCGTGATGCCCGGTGTCTTCATGTCGATCAGGATGAAGCTGATGCCGTCCTGCTGCCGTGGCCCGTCGCTGGTGCGCACCAGCGCGAACATGCGATTGGCGTGGTGGGCATGCGTGGTCCAGATCTTGGTGCCGTTGATGACGTAGTCGTCGCCATCGCGCACCGCGCGCGTCTTCAGCGAGGAGAGATCGGAGCCGGAGCCCGGCTCGGAATAGCCTTGGCACCAATAATCCTCACCGGACAGAATGCGCGGCAGGTAGAAGTTCTTCTGCTCCGCCGAGCCGAAGCCGATGATGACGGGCCCGACCATCTTCACGCCCATCACATTGACATTGGGCACGCCGGCCCGCGCGCTTTCAGTCTCGAAGATCCAGCGCTGCGCCGGGGTCCAATCCGGCCCGCCATGCTCGACCGGCCAGCCCGGCGCGCCCCAGCCTTGCTTGTGCAGCGTGCGCTGCCAGGCCATGCCGATATCGGGATCGGAGAACACCGACGGCGTCAGCGCCGTCGCGCGCTTCATCTCCTCGGTGAGGTTTCTGGCAATGAAGCCGCGCACCTCGTCCTGGAAGGCGCGCTCCTCGGCATTGAACGACAGGTCCATGATGCGCTCCTTGTATCAGGCCGGCACGCTGGCGCGGCCAAGCCGGGCGTGGCGGCCATAATGGTGGGCGCTGCCGCCGAACAGCGTGTCGAACGCGACCAGCCGCTTGAAATAGGCGCCGACCTCGAGCTCCTCGGTGACGCCCATGCCGCCGTGAAGCTGGATCGACTGCTCGCCGACGAAGCGCGCAGATCTGCCGATCTTCGCCTTCGCGCCCGACGCGGCCCGCGCGCGCTCGACCGGATCGGCGTCGAGCTTCAGCGCGGCGCGCAACGCCATCGAGCGCGCTTCGTCGACCTGCACCGCCATGTCGGCAAGGCGGTGGCGGATCACCTGGTTGGCGGCGAGCGGCCGGCCGAATTGCTTCCGGATTTTTGTGTACTCCAGCGTAGTATCCAGCAGTACCTGCATGATGCCGACGGCCTCGGCGCCAAGCGCAGCCATGGCGCGATCAACAGCCCATTCGATTGCCGGCAGCGCGTCATGCCCGTTGCCGAGCAAGGCATCCTCCGGCAGTTGCACGTCCGACAGCTCGATGTTGCAGGCCCGCCCGCCGCCGAGGCGCTCGTAGTCGGAGATCGCAACACTCGGAGTTGTCGCCTGCACCAGGAACAGGCCGATGCGGCCGGAGGAGCCCTGATGATCATGGATATGCGCGGAGACGATGATCTCGTCGGCGGCGTGGCCATCGAGCACGGCAATCTTGCGACCGGCCAGGCGCCAGCCTTGCGCCGTGCTGTGGGCGGTGGTTGCGACCTTGGCAAGATCGAACCGCGCCGCGCGCTCGGAATGCGCGAGCGCGAGCTTCAACGATCCGTCCGCGATCTTCGGCAGGATGGCCTGCTTCTGCGCCATGCTGCCGCATCGCTCGATCAACGCGGCGCCAAGCACGACCGACGCGATATACGGCTCCGACACAAGCCCGCGGCCGAAGGCTTCCATCAAAATGCCGATCTCGACCGCGCTGCCGCCGAGCCCGCCACACTCCTCCGCGATCGGCAGCGCCAGCCAGCCCAGTTCTGCGAATTGTTTCCACACCGCCGGACTGAAGCCGAGCGGATCGTTCGCCATCTTGCGGCGGTGATCGGCATCGTAGCTTTCGGCCACGAAGCGCTCCGCGCTTTCGCGCAGCAGGCGTTGCTCGTCGCTGAGATTGAGATCCATCCGTCTACTCCGCGGCGGCCGGCGGCTTGCGGACGGAGGGGTGTAGGCCCGATGGATCGACGATCATGCCGAATTCCTGAAGATTATGCGCGTGACAGAGCTGATGCAGCGCAAAGGCCTGGTCGATTGCAGCCGGTTGGCCCATCACGTCAACCGAACGATTCACGGCTTCCTTGGTCAGCTTCAGCGCAAAGGACGGTTTTGACGCGATTTTGCGCGCCAGCGCCAGCACGGCGGATGACAGCTCTGCGCGCGGCACGACCCGGTTGACCATCCCGAGTTGATGCGCCTCCTGCGCGCTCCATGCGTCGGCCGTGAACAGAAATTCCTTGGCCTTGCGCGGGCCGAGCTCCCAGGGATGCACGAACCATTCGACGCCGCAGACACCCATGGTGACCACGGGATCGCAGAACTGCGCATCGCCACTCGCGATGATGAGATCGCAGGCCCAGGCCAGCATCAGGCCGCCGGCGATGCACTTGCCGTGAACCTCTGCAATGGTCGGCTTGGCGAGGTTGCGCCAGCGCCGGGTGATCTGGAGATAGATCTCCTGCTCGCGCGCGAAGCGGCCATGGGCGTTTGCTTCGGCGAAGCCGCCCCAATTTCCGATCGGCGGAAAATCCACGCCCGCTTCATTCTTGCTGCCGGGTCGCAGGTCATGGCCTGAGGAGAAGTGCGGACCATTGCCGGCGAGAATGATCACCTTGACCGCGTCGTCCTGCACCGCCTCGTCGAAGGCGGCGTTGAGATCGTAGGTCATTTGCAGGTTCTGCGCGTTGCGCGCGTCGGGCCGGTTCATCACGACCCGGGCAATCGCCGGCTCCGGCCTCTCCACGAGGATGGTCTCGAACGAGCTCATCGCGTTCCCCTGGCGTTCCCGACCTGGCATTATTGTTCCCTCAAGTTGACTATTACAGCCAGGATTAAGCAAGAGGCTTGCGTACATCGGCTGCTTTTCACAGGCCACGGCCGGGACGCAAGATGTCTGGCATCTCGCGCGCGCAATCTGGTAGCTTGCGCCCGATTCCACCGGGAGAAATTTGATGCGCAAGATCCTGACCGTGCTGGCGGCGCTGGCCTCGTTGAGCCTCACCAATTGCGGCTATAACGCGATCCAGAGCGAGGACGAGCAGATCAAGGCCAATTGGTCCGAGGTCGTGAACCAGTATCAGCGTCGCGCCGATCTCGTGCCCAACCTCGTCAACTCGGTGAAGGGTTTTGCGCAGCAGGAGAAGGACGTGCTGCTCGGCGTCACCAATGCCCGCGCCAAGGTCGGCAGCATCCAGGCGACGCCCGAGGTGCTGAACGATCCCGCCGCATTCCAGAAATTCCAGGCCGCCCAGGGCGAACTCTCCGGCGCGCTGTCGCGGCTGCTCGTGGTCACCGAGAACTACCCCCAGCTCAAGTCGGATGCGCTGTTCAAGGATTTGATGTCGCAGCTCGAAGGCACCGAGAACCGCATCACGGTGGCGCGCAACCGCTACATCAAGGCGGTGCAGGACTATAACGTCACCATCCGTTCGTTCCCGAGCAACGTCACGGCGATGATGTTCGGCTACAAGGAAAAGCCGAACTTCACGGTCGCGAACGAGAAGGAAATCTCGACCGCGCCGAAGGTCGATTTCAATCCGGCGCCCGCGCCGTCGAAGTAAGTGCCTTCGACCCCGATGCATGCCCCACCCACCACCGTCATTCCCCGCGAAAGCGGGGAATCCAGTACGCCGCGGCTTCACGGTTCAATCACTGCTGCCTCTGGAATACTGGATCGCCCGCCTTCGCGGGCGATGACAACGATGTTGTGGCGTGCCGTTTTGGGCTTCTCAGCATTCGTCCTCGTCTTCGCGCTCCTGTTCACCTTTGCGCTCCCCGCCTCAGCCGATGTCGCCGTGCCGCAACTGACCGGCCGCGTGGTCGATCAGACCGGCACGCTCTCCAGCGGCGACATCGCCGCGCTGTCGCAAAAGCTGCAGGACTTCGAGATGCGCAAGGGCAGCCAGATCGCCGTCCTGATCGTGCCGACGACGGACCCGGAGACCATCGAGCAATTCGCGATCCGCGTCGCGGAGGCCTGGAAGATCGGACGCAAGAAGGTCGACGACGGCGCCATCCTCGTTGTGGCCAAGAACGACCGGCATTTGCGCATCGAGGTCGGTTACGGCCTCGAGGGCGCGCTCACCGACGTCACGTCGCGGCGCATCATCGATGAAGCCATCACGCCGAAATTCAGGAGCGGCGATTTCGCCGGCGGCATCACGGCGGGCGTCGACCGCATGATCCGCGTCATCGACGGCGAGCCGCTGCCGACGCCCTCGCGCAGCGTGAATTTCGGCGATTGGAACGACGTCGAGCCGCTTTTCTACTTCCTGCTGTTCGGCCCGCTGGTCATCGGAGGCATCCTGCGCTCCATGTTCGGGCGGCTGTTCGGTTCGGGAATAACGGGAGCGATCGTTGGTGTCCTCGCCTGGTTCGTGATCGGCTCAGCGGTCATCGGACTGGGCGTCGGTGTGCTCGGCGCTGTCCTGACGTTTATCGCCGATCTGTTTGGGGCGGGATCGGGCACGGGGTCCTCGCGTCGTGGCTCGTGGTCGAGCGGCTCGTCATCCGGCGGCTGGAGCAGCGGGTCGTCGTCGAGCGGCGGCTTCAGCGGTGGTGGCGGCAGTTTTGGCGGCGGCGGCGCCTCGGGGAGCTGGTAGGTCATGAGCATCAGGCGCATCACCCGGCATCTGCTCCAGCACCATTGGCGTGCCAAGCAGGTGTTCCCGAAGGGCGTGCTCGGCCGCATCGAGCAGGCGATCAAGCGCGGCGAAGCCAGCCATTCCGGCCAGCTCCGCTTCGTGGTGGAAGGCGCGCTCGACGGCGGCCCGCTGTTTCGCAACCAGCCGGCGCGCGAGCGCGCGCTTGACGTGTTCTCGCAACTGCGCATCTGGGACACCGCGCACAACAATGGTGTCCTGATCTATCTCCTGCTCGCCGACCGCGATGTCGAGATCATCGCCGACCGCGGTATCGATGCGAAGGTTGGTGGCGAGCGTTGGGAGAGCATCTGCCGCGCCATGGAAGTCGAGTTCAGGTCGGGGCAGTTCGAGCGCGGCGTGATCGGCGGCATCGAGGCGGTGTCCCGGGAGCTGACAAAGCACTTTCCGTCAAGCGGCCCGCACCCCAACGAGCTGCCGGATGCACCGGTGCTGATGTGACGGACAGTGATGTGGACAGAGCGGGCGTCATCCACTCCCGTCGTTGACCACGTGGGGGCGGCAGACCCTGTCCGTTGCGCGGCCGTTCATCTTCGCCCGGTTACAAATTGCTTCATACCCGCCACACCGGTTCCACGTTCCCGGCCCAATTCGGCCCCGGATGACTCCCTAAAATTTCGGTAAGCGGGTCCCGAAGTAAGGATTTCGCAAGCAATGAAAGTTACCAAAAGGTCAATCCAGAGTGGAGTATTTGAGCTGTGAGCGAACCAATGGCTGAGCAGGCTGCCCAAACGACCGGTGAGCAGACGAGCGTCGTCGAAGCCGCCGCGACCGCGCCGCAGGCCGTCGAGTCTGCGGGAATCGAGGCCCCTTCGATTGCCCCTGACCACGAGGCGCCGCCCAAGCCTGATCCGATCGAGATTGAGCCGCCGCGGATCGAGGTGCCGAAGTTCGAGGCCCAGGTTGAGCCCAAAGCCGAGACCAAGTCCGAGCCAAAGCCCGGCAAGCTCATCGTCATGGCACCCGCAGAGCGGTCCTGGGACCGTGAGGAGTTTGCGCCGCATGTGAAGGCGGACGAGCCGCGCGAGAGCGGCGGCGCGCGCCGCCTGTCGGCGATGGCCGCGGTAGTGGCGATTGCAGCCAGTGTCGGCGCCATCAGCGGCGCGCTCGCGACCGCAGGGATGATGCACTTCGCAAGCTCCGCGCCGGCACAGGTTGCCGACACCAGCGCGCTGGAATCCTCGGTCGCCCGGATTGATGCCGATGTCGTCGCGCTCAAAGCCAACGTCGAGCATACCTCCAAGACCGGCCTCGGCCAGTTCAACCGGACCAACGACCGCCTCGACAAGCTCGAGAAGGCGCAGGCCGAGCCAATGGCCAAGATCGCAAAGCTGTCCGAGACGGTCGACAAGCTCCGCGCCACCCCGCCCGCGGCGCCCGTCCAGGCCGCAGCCGCCGTGCCCGCCAAGGAGACCACTGGTTCGATCGCACCGACCCAGGTTGCAACCGCCGCAGCTGCGCCGGCTCCCGTCGCACCCAAGACCGAGGTCGGCCGGTTGCCGACGGTCGAAGGCTGGGTGCTGCGCGACGTCTCCAACGGCGGCGCACTGGTCGAGGGCCGCGGTGGCCTCTACGAGGTGTATGCCGGTGACCCCATCCCAGGGGTTGGCCGTGTCGATGCGATCCGCCGTCAGGACGGCCGCTGGGTCGTCGTCACCAGCAAGGGGCTGATCGTCGCGCGCTGAGCGGCCCATATCCGATTTCCGAAAAGGCGCTTCACCACGATGTGAAGCGCCTTTTTGCTTGAATAGCCGTCCCTGCGCGGTGTTACCTGAGGCATGAGCCGCGCCTTGCGAATTCTCGTTGCCGCCGCCGTATTTTTCGGCGGCATCGTGTCGTTGTTGGCCGCGGAGAACGCGCAACTGGCACGCGGCACGGCGATCACCGATCCCGATCTCCTGCGCGAGCTCGACCAGCACGATGCGCTCACGATCTCGCGCCTGTTGTGGCCGGAGCGGAACGCGAACTTTCCGCTGACGACCGATCTGATGTTTTCGTGGTTGTCGCAGCTCAAGGAGATTCCTCCCGCGATCGAGGCGGAGATCGATCGCTACGTCGCCCAGCAGAAGGCGGCATATCCGACCGAGACCATCGGCGTCGGCGAGGGCTTCGACGTACAATTGTTCGATCGCGCCAATCTGAAATCCCGCGACACCCGTTTCGTGCTGGCCGGCATCGTCAACCGCATGGACCGGGCCTATGTCTCGGAAGACTCCTGCGGCGAGATCAGGCTGATCTATCGTCTTGTGCGTTTCGAGACCAAACCGGATGGCGGCAGGACAGCCACGCGGCTGCCGATGACGCTCAATCTGGTGATGAAGGCGCGCGACGTGCGCCAGATGGACGGGAACGGCAAGCCGATCACCTGCGCCGAGGTCGCGCGACGCTGGCTCGGCAATGGCGACTGGCAGGGGCTGATCGGCAGCGACTTCTTCCCTTACGATGCGATGCTCGATCGCATCGAGACCAACATTCAGATCTCAGTTGCGGCGAAATCGGCGCTGCACGATTTCCGCTCCGACTATCTGCTCAAGGTGTTCAAGTACGACGCCGCCTCGAAGACGTTCGAGGAATCGACGCTGGAGAACCAGATCGACCGCGACCGCATTCTCGCTGACAATGATCTCCGGCGCGACTTCAGGGATTGGCTGCTCGCGCCCGATCATCTTCGCGACTTCGATCGCGGTACGGTGCTGATCCCCGAGAAATTCCTGGCCAAGGCTGCAATCGTGCCGACGCCAGCCGGCCTCGATGCTTCTCCGTTGCAGCCGGAGTTCGGGATGGTGCAAGGGGAGCGCAACGGAGAGGGACAGGGCGAGCCGGTCTTCTCCGACAACGATGTGGTTGGTGCGTTGAAGCAAGCTGCTGCGCGCGGGGACATCCAGAACGTCCGCTCGGTCGCGGGCTTCCAGCGCCGCCTCAATGACGTCACCTGCGCCGGCTGCCACCAGACCCGCGGCATCGGCGGCTTTCACTTCCCGGGCGTTGATTGGCTTGCGGACAAGCCGTCCAACTTGACCATCGTGCCGGCCTCGCCGCATTTTCTTGGCGACCAGGTCCGCCGCCGTGACATCCTGACCGCGATGGCCGCAGGCAAACGTCCTGATTTCTCACGTGGATTTGCCAGCCGGCCGCAGACCCGCGGCAGCACTGAGCTGGCGGGGACCGAATATCAGGACGGCTGGGGCGCGCACTGTTCCCTGGAAAATGCGGGATCGCGATCGACCGACAGGAGTTTTACGTCATGGAGCTGTGCTAAAGGATTGACCTGTCAGGCTGCCGCGGCTTCGCGCCGCATCGGCATGTGCTTCATCAAGACGCGTTAGGCTGTCTCGAACCGGTTTGGATGACCCATGACGGACTCCAGCGAAGCCAACAAGGAGCGCAATCGCGAGATCGCGCAGAATGAAGAGGCCAAGCAGGTTACCGGCAGCATCCGCGTCAGCACCTGGGCGGTCGCGGTCGTCGTCATCATCGGCGGAATCCTGTTCACGCTCGGCTGGCTGGCGCTGAAGTAGCCGCGCCCTCACTTCGCGTAATTCGTCATCCGCTTGCCGGGCAGCAGCTCGTAGGCCGGCTGCCAGCCGGGCAGTGTGGCCATGCGGCCAAGCCAGGCGTGAATGGCGGGATAGCTTTCCGCGAAGTCGAAGCCGTGCTCGTCGCTCGGATAATGCAGATAGGCCATCATCGAGATATCGGCGACGGTCGGCCTGGTTCCGATCGCGAATTCGTTGTGCTGGAGATGACCGTCGAGAATGCCGAGAAAGTCTTCGAGCCGCCTGCGAAAATGTTTCAGCACCTGCGGATCGTTGCTTTGCGTGAAGGCGCGCATGAAGCGGTAGGTCGCCATGTAGCCGGTGAGCTTGTGGTTGTCCCAGAACAGCCAGCGCAGCAGCTCGAACTTTTCCTCCTCGGTCTCGGCGCCGAAACGCCCGTGCTGCTCGGCAAGCTTGAGCAGGAGAGGCGCGGTCTGCGTCATCTTCACACCGTCGACTTCGAGCACGGGAATCTCACCCATCTCGTTCACGCTCTTGCGCCATTCCGGCGTGCGCGTGACGCCGCCGCCAAAATCGGTCCAGACCGGCTCGAACCTCTCGCCGCAAAGCGTCAGCATCAGCCCCAGCTTGTAGCTGTTGCCGGATTCGGGGAAGTAGTGCAGGCGGTAGCTGGGCATGGGACCTCGCGATGACTGTGATTGTTGAAGCGATCTACGTCGTCGTCCCGGCGAAGGCCGGGACCCATAACCACCGAACGCAGTTTGGCGAAGATTTGGAGTTATCAGCTTCGTTCGACCTCTTCCTCTCTGGGATATGGGTCCCGGCCTTCGCCGGGACGACAGCGTGGATGTATGACCGCTGTCAGCTCCTTACCCCACAGCCCCCTGCGACCGCAGCTGCTTGATCGCGGCGTCATCGTATCCCGCGCCGCGCAAAATTTCGTCACTGTGCTCGCCGACGTCGGGCGGCTTGCGCGGCTGCACTTTCTTGGCGCCGTCGATCCAGATCGGGCTGGAGATGGTGAGCATGGTGTCGTTTTCGAATGGCACTAGAACTTCGTTGTCAAGCATCTGCTTGTCGTTCGGGATGTCGTCCAGGATGCCGACGATGCCGAACACGAGACCGTTGCCGTCGAGGATCTTGCGCCATTCGGCGAGATCCTTGGTCGCAAAGGTCTCGTCAAAGATCTTGATCAGCTCGACGGAGCGGGCGTGGCGGTCGGGCTTGGTGGCAAAGCGCGGGTCGGTGATGAGATCTTCGCGGCCGAGACACCTGGCCAGCGTCGGAAACTGTTTCTCTTCGCTCAGCAGTGACAGGATCAGCCAGCGGCCGTCCTTGCACTGGTAGTGGTTGGCGACCGCGTTCAACGCGCGTTCGCGCGGCCGCCGCTCGGCGAACTTGGCGCCGCAGAGCTTTGCCTGCGCCAGCACGCTCGCAGCCCACACGCCGTTCGCCATCAGATTGGAGGCGACGTGCGAGCCCTTGCCGGTCTTCTCGCGCTGGTACAGCGCGGTGACGATCGCGCCGTAGAATGCCATGGCGCAGGGATGGTCGCCCATGCCGGCGACCGAGCGGGCTGGCGTCGTGTCGGTGTCGGCGCGGACGAGGTCCATCAGGCCGGAGCGCGCCCAATAGGCGTTGCTGTCGAAGCCGGGCTTGTTGGCCTCTTCGCCTTTCTCGCCATAACCGGTGAACGAGGCGTAGATCAGGCGATCATTGAGATGGGCGAGATGGTCATAGGTGATGCCGAGCTTGGTGCGCACCGGCGGCGGCATGTTGGTGATGAAGACGTCGGCCTCTTCGACCAGCTTGTAGAGCACGGCCTGCGCCTCGGGCTTTGCGAGGTCGAGCGCGATGCTCTTCTTGTTGCGGGCCTCCAGCAGCCAGGCGAAATTGTGCTCGCTGGTCGGATAGCCCGGAATGTTGGGCAGATTGCGGTAGGGATCGCCGGCGCCGGGCGGCTCGATCTTGACGACTTCGGCGCCGAAATCCGACAGCACGGTCGCGGCCGCTGGTGCTGCGATGAAACTCGCGCAATCCAGCACCTTGAGCCCTGCAAAAATGCCCTTTTCCATTGCGGCGTTGCTCCCTCACTCGTGTTGTATCCCGCGCGCTGGAATTGGCGAGGGCCACGTCACGGCAGCATTAGACCGATGTTTCGGCGGGATGCAACGCTCCTCGCCGCGCCTCACTCATCCCCTGCGAGCAGGGCAGCATTGCCGCCGGCTGCTGCGGTGTTGATCGTCACGGTCTGCTCGGTCGCAAAGCGCGCGAGGTAGTGCGGGCCGCCGGCTTTCGGGCCGGTTCCGGACAGGCCGTTGCCGCCGAACGGCTGCACGCCAACCACGGCACCGATCATGTTGCGGTTGACGTAGATGTTGCCGATCTGGACGCGGTCGACGATCGCCTCGATCGTATCGTCAATGCGGGAGTGGATGCCGAGCGTCAGCCCGTAGCCGGTGCGCTCGATCGCTTGCAGGACGCGTTCGAGATTTTCCGCACGATAGCGCACGACGTGGAGGATCGGGCCGAACACCTCCTCGGTGAGCTGGCCGGCATCCCCAAGCTCGAAGATGTGCGGCGCCACGAAGCAGCCCTCCGGCGCGGTGCCGGCAAAGTGCAGCCGCGCCTCTCTCTTCATGCGTGCGATGTGCGCATCGAGGCGCTGCTTGGCCTCGACATCGATCACCGGCCCGATATGGGTCGCGACGTCGCTTGGATCGCCGATCTTCAACTCGCGCGCCGCGCCCGCGATCATCTCGATCATGCGGTCGGCTACGTCCTCCTGCACGAACAGCAGCCGCAGCGCCGAGCAGCGCTGGCCGGCGGAACGAAACGCCGAGGTGACGACGTCGTCCGCGACCTGCTCTGGCAACGCGGTCGCATCCGCGATCATGGTGTTGATGCCGCCGGTCTCCGCGATCAGCGGCACGATCGGCCCGTCCTTGGCTGCCAGCGCCCGGTTGATGCTGCGCGCGACCTCGGTCGATCCGGTGAAGACGATTCCACCGATATCGGGGTGCGCGGCCAGTGCGGCGCCGATGCGGCCGTCGCCAGTGACGAGGTGCAATGCGCTTGCGGGGATGCCGGCCTCGTGCAGCAGCCGCACCGCCTCGACCGCGATGCGCGGGGTCTGCTCTGCGGGCTTGGCCACCACGCTGTTGCCGGCCATCAGCGCCGCCGTGACCTGGCCGAGGAAGATCGCCAGCGGAAAATTCCATGGCGAGATTGCCACGAAGACGCCGCGGCCGCGCATGGCCAGCGCATTGCTCTCGCCGGTCGGGCCCGGCATCGCCACATCGTTGCCGAACAGCTTGCGACCCTGCGCGGCATAATAGCGGCAGAAGTCGGTGGCCTCGCGCAGCTCCGACAGCGCATCGTCGAGCGTCTTGCCGCCCTCGCGTTGCAGCAGCGCTATGAAATGGGGCGCGCGGTTCTCCAGAAGATGCGCGGCCTGCTCCAGCGCCGCCGCGCGCGTGGCTGCGGGTGTCCGGCTCCAGGCGGCAAAGCCGGCGCGCGCCGCAGCCACTGCCGCATTGGCCTGATCCGGCGTTGCGTCCGCGATCGGCTTGAGGTCGATCGTCTCGGCTTTGACCTCCGTCAGCAACCGGTCGAGCGCGGCGCGCGCGCCGAATTCGACGCCGCGCGAATTGCGCCGCTCGGGCGCGAACAGGTCGCCCGGCAACGGAATCTTGGGATGGGCCGCGTGCTGCGGCCGGACGATGGCATCCGCCGGGCGCTGCAACAGCGCCGTAACCGGCACGCGATAATCGGACGCTTGCGCCACGAAGGAGGAGTTGGCGCCGTTCTCCAACAGTCGCCGCACCAGATAGGCGAGCAGGTCGCGATGGCTGCCGACCGGGGCGTAGGTGCGGTAGGCGATGTCCGGGTGATCCTTGGCGAGCTGCTCGTAGAGCGCCTCGCCCATGCCGTGCAGGCGCTGGAATTCGAAGCCGCCGTTCGCACCGGCAAGCTCCAGCACGGTCGCGACGCTCAGCGCGTTATGGGTGGCGAATTGCGGGAAGATGCGTGGCCGCAGACTCAACAGCTTTTGAGCGCAGGCGACGTAGTTCAGATCCGTCATCGCCTTGCGGGTGAACACGGGATAGCCGTCGAGCCCGCGCTCCTGCGCGCGCTTGATCTCGGTGTCCCAATAGGCGCCCTTGACCAGCCGCACCATCAGCTTGCGGTCGTGCGCCCGGGCGAGCGCATCGACATAGTCGATCACGTCGCCGGCGCGCTTCTGATAGGCCTGGATCGCGAGGCCAAATCCGTCCCAACCGGCAAGCGAGGGATCGGCGAGCGTTGCCGCAATCACGTCGAGGGACAATTCCAGCCGGTCGGCTTCCTCGGCGTCGACGGTGAAGTTGAGATCATGGACCTTGGCGCGCTGCGCCAGGTCCAGCAGTTGCGGCACCAGCTCGGCCATCACACCGTCGCGGCTGATTGCCTCGAAGCGCGGATGCAGCGCCGACAGCTTGACGGAGATGCCGGGCCGATCGGGCAGGGGATGGCTGCCCGCCGCCTTGCCGATAGTCAGAATCGCGCTGGCATAGGCGTCGAAATATCGCCTTGCGTCGGTGGCGGTGCGGGCGCCTTCGCCGAGCATGTCGAAGGAATAGCGCTGCCTCTCGCCGGAGCGCGGCCGGGCCCGCTCCAAGGCCTGCGCGATGGTCTCCCCCAGCACGAAATGATTTCCCATCAGCCGCATCGCCTGGCGCGTGGCGGTGCGCACGGCGGGTGCGCCCAGCCGCTTCACCAGCCGGCCGATGGTGCCATCGGGCGTCTCGCCGGGCTGGATCACCCGCGCCGAGAGGCCCAATGCCCAGGCCGAGGCGTTGACCAGGAAGGCGGTGGACTTGGTCTCGTGGTGGATGAAGTCGCCCTCGCCGAGCTTGTCCTCGATGAACTGGTCGGCGGTGCGCGCGTCCGGCACGCGCAACAGGGCCTCGGCCAGCACCATCAAGGCCAGCCCTTCCTTGGTCGAGAGCGCAAATTCCCGCAGCATATCCTCGACTCCACCAAGCCGGTCGTCGCGCTTGCGGATGGCTTCGATCAGCCGCGTCGCGGTGCGATCGATCCGCGCCTCCTGCGGCGGGCCGAGATGCACAGATGGCAAAAGGCGCGCGGCGATATCGGCGTCATCGGGCGCGTAGGCGGCGGAGAAGGGAGGCGGAATGTTCGGCATGGCGTGTCCTGTGGCTTCAATTCAGGATAATGCCCACGCTACCTTAGCTCGATAGACAATTTAGCTCATTCGGCTTAGAAAATGAAGTCGCCCAGTCATTTGACCTTACGGAATATGGAATTAGATCGAACCGACCGGAAGATCCTCTCGATTTTGCAGCAGGACGGGCGAATCGCCAATGTCGAGCTCGCGGAGCGCATTGGGCTGTCGCCGACCTCGATCGGCGAACGGCTGAAGCGTTTGCAGCGAGAGGGCTTTATCGAGGGCTATGGCGCGCGGCTAAACCCGCACCGGCTCGGCCTCGGCCTCCTGGTGTTTGTCGAAGTGCTGCTCGACAAGACCACGCCCGACAATTTCGAGCGTTTTGCCCGCGCGGTGAAGCTGGCGCCCGAGGTGCTGGAGTGTCACATGGTCGCCGGCGGCTTCGACTATCTTGTGAAGGCGCGGCTGGCAGACATGGCTGCGTATCGGCGCTTCCTCGGCGAGACCTTGCTGTCGATGCCCGGCGTGCGCGAAACGCGAACCTATGCGGTGATGGAGGAGATCAAGCGCGACGCACCATTGCCGGTGGACTAACGAAGTGCCGTCGCGATTGTCATTGCTGTGGCGTCCAATGGGCGGTCTTCGCGGGCAAATAGTTCTCCCTGTGCAATCGCAACGCCTGTCGTCGAGTGCACTGACCGTTTCTAAAATTTCTTGGCCCGGCTCCCGGATCGATCCGGGAGTTAGCAAAAGCCGGCGGGCTTATACTTTGAGGTTCTCTGCGGAGCTTTTGCCTCGGTTTGCGATCTCTTCATATTCAACCGTCTGTCCTTCGTTCAGGGACGACAGACCGGCTTTCTGCACTGCCGAGATATGCACGAACACATCCTTGCCGCCCGACGCAGGCTGGATAAATCCATAACCCTTCGTCGGGTTGAACCACTTGACCGTACCTTTAGCCATCACGACTTCTCCGCGGGTCTTCCTCCGAGATCTCGAACCGCCAGTCCCCGCCAACCGGCCGGTTCGGTCCTAATACGATACGCGGAATGTGGCTGGCTTGGTAGCTCAAACCACATCGGCATTTCGGCGAATTCCGCTCAACTTCGCGGCGTTTTTGCCGGATTTGCCCTTTTCGCGGTCACTTGGTCGGCGCGCCGCGCGCCATCCGTCAATAAGTCGCGGCCAGATAATCGACGATCTTGCTGACATCGGCATCGTCGATGGGGGCGCCATAGACCTTGATCATCTTGGTCACCTCGGCCTGCCAGAAACCTTTCTTGTCCTTCATCGGCGGCTGCGTGTTGATGTAGTCGGCGGAGTGGCAGGCGCTGCAATTGCCCTGCACGACTTCGAGATTGGGCCCGAGCTTGAACGCCGCGACCTCATCGGGGGTCTTGTAATTGACCGGTGCTGCAAGTGCCGAACCCACCACGGCGGCGAGGGCGAGCGTGATGGCGAGGAAAACGGTGCGCTGCATGATCATTCCCCTCAAGCCACGGTAACGCGGACGGTTTCGACGACGTTGCGCAAGTAACCCGCCGGATTCCAGCGCGGCGTATCCGGCTGGGTTTCGCCGCCATTGCCGGTGGCGCGCACCTTGAGCTCGTGGGAGCCCGCCGCGAGCTTCACCGGCAGCGTCCATTCACGGAATGAGTATTTGCCGAGATCCTTGCCGAGCCTGGCGTTGGTCCAGGTCTTCCCGCCGTCGGTGGAGACCGCGACCTCCTTGATACCCTTGCCGCCGTCGAAGGCGATGCCGCGCAGCGTCGTGCCGCCTGCTTTCAGCTTGGCTCCGTCCGGGACGCTGGTGATGAAGGAACGGATGGTGAAGCGGTTGATCGGGATCGTCGCCTTCGGCGCGGTGCCCGGCTCGACCGCATTGTTCGGCGTGTCCGGAATGCGATAGGCCGACTTCATCCAGAACCCGTCATAGACATTGTCGACGACGGTGATCTCGTTGAGGTGCTTGACCCAATAGGTGCCGAAATAGCCGGGCACGATCAGGCGCAGCGGAAAGCCGTTGAGGAACGGCAGGTCTTCGCCGTTCATGCCATAGGCCAGCATCACCTCACCGTCGTTGGCGTGATCGATATCGAGCGCCTTGACGAAATCGGGCGTTTTGTCGCTGACCGGACCGTCCATGCCGTTGAAGGTGACCTGCTTGGCGCCGCTCTGCACGCCCGCCATCGCCAGCACGGCCTTCAGCGGCACGCCGCGCCAGCGCGCATTGCCCATCGCGCCGTTGGCGAGCTGACCGCCGGCCACGCGCGGATCCAGGAAGCCGCGGCTGTTGCCGGAGCACTGGTTGACGGCGACGATCTCGGTCGCCTTCATCTTCCTTATATCCTTCAGCGACAGCTTGAGCGGCTTGTCGACCTTGCCCTTGACCTCGAGCGTGAACTTGTCGGGGTCGAGACTGTAGGGCAGGTCGGAAAGGTGATAGCGCACGAAGAACGCGTTATTCGGCGTGATCGGGCCGTCGTTGAACACCGCGAACGGCGTCTCGAGCTGCGGCGGGCGGCTGGTCAGGCCGATCATCGGCCGCTTCTGCGGATATTTCACCAAAGGCCGTTCGCCATTGGCAAAGGGCAGGGCGACGGTGTCGAGTGCCAGCGCTTTGGTCGAGTTCAGTGCAGTCGCAACAGCGGCAAGGCCCGCTCCTTTGAGCAGGTCGCGTCGATCGAACATGTGGTCTCCTCCCGGAGCTTTTCGTTGGATCACGGTCATCACCGCGATCTCTCACTCATCTGTCGCAACGACTCAGATGAAGTCAATTCGTGCTTTCGCAGCAGGCCCATGCCGCTGCGTTGCAGCAAGCCGGTGTTACGCCGCGACGCGTTCGCCGGGATCGACGAGCGCCGACAGCTCCCTCGCGTCCGCAACCACACGCACGGCCATCGGTTCGTCGCGGCCGCGGATCGCGACCTCCTGCTGCGGCAGCGCATCGTCGGCAAGGCCGGCGGTCCGGCGGACTTCCTCCGAGACGATCGCTTCGCAGGCCAGCGTCTTGGTCATGTCCTGGAGGCGGGCCGCGACGTTGACAGCATCGCCCAGCGCCGTGAAGACGATGTGATCGCGATACCCGATGTCACCGATGATGACCTCGCCGCCATGGATGCCGATGCCGAAGCGGATCGGCTGGCGTAGATCGTGGGACAGGAGCTCGTTGAGCTCATCGATATGCCTGGCGATGCCGGCGGCGGCCTTCAGCGCCTGCCGGCAGGCGGTTTGCGGATCGGCGCTCAGTCCGAACAGCGCCAGCATGCCGTCGCCGACAAATTGGTTCGGCTGGCCGCCATTCTCGATCACAGCCTGCGAGACGGCGCCGAGGAAGCGGTTGACGATGAACACGGTGTCGAACGGCAGCCGCTTCTCGGCCAGCTGCGTCGAGCCGCGCATATCCACGAACAGGCTGACGAGATAGCGCTCCTGGCCGATTCTGGCAGGCGTCGAGGCCTGTGTGTTCGCCGAAAGCGTATGCGCGGTGAAGAGCTGGAAGAAGGAGAGATCCGACGTCGGCCGCAGCTGGCAGGCCAGCCTGATCGAGGGGTCACTGGTGCCGACACGGGTGAGCACGAACGCCTCGCGCTGCGACGGCTCGGGCAGGGCGCCATGATCGCCGATGATGCGGATGCGGCAGGTCGAGCAGCGGGCGCGGCCGCCGCAGACGCTGGCATGCGGCACATTGTGGCGCAGGCTCGCTTCCAGCACGGAGAGGCCCTTGGGGACGCGCACCGTCTTGCCGTTGCCGTAGGACAGCGCGATCATGCCGCCGCGCCGCTCGCACAGGGCGCGCGCGCCACGCGCCAGCAGCGCCAAAGCGAGCAGTCCGAGATAGCCGGCGGTGAGGCCGCCGGTGATGCGGTCGAGCATCGCGGCCTCTGCCGTGGTGCCCAGCTGGCGGCGCGTGAGATTGTGCGTCCGCCATTCCCCGTCGTCGGCCTCGACCTCGACGCTGCGGCCACCCTGGTAGACACCCAGCAGCGACAGCGTCGGGATCAGCACGGCAGCCGCGAGCAGATAGGGCGCCGCGCGCGTGAAGAACGGTTTGAGGCGAAGCCAGAAATAGATGCCGATGCAGCCGTGCACCCAGGCGATGAGAAGCAGGATCGTCATGGTCCAGATACGGTTCGACGCGACGAAGAACAGATAGAGTTCCTGCGGATAGAGTTTTTGGTGTCCGTAAAGCGTCTGACCGAGCCGCACCCCGATCACATGCGCCATGACCAGCGCGGGGATGCTCAAGCCCAGCACGAGCTGCAGCGGCTCGACCGTCCGCCAACGGAACTGCCGGCGCTGATACAACGCGTAGATGCCGAGCCCCATATGCGTGAGCGCCGCCGTGTAGAACACGATCGCAACCGGCAGGAACTGCCAGAACAGCATGTGGTAGTAGACCCCGATCTCCATGGCATCGACCGAGATGTTGCCGAGCGCATGGTTGAGGAAATGGCTGACCACATAGGCGAACAGGATGACACCGCAAACCAGCCGCACCTGGCGTACGCTGATGGCGCGGGAAAGATCGGAAAATCGTGTGGATGCGGTTGCGGCCATGATTCTGTTGTATCAGTTCATGAAGGAGAACAGCCAGCGTCGCGTTTAATTCCGGGGGTGGATAGCGCGCCCGATCACATGCGCGGCAAGCGGCCGCAATCTCCGTGTCGTCCTGGACAAGCACCCCCGGGGGCGCACGCGGATCCGGGACGACGGTACCCAACATTGACTCCCCCTCCCAGGTTGGCGAAAAGCGCCGCCGTGAGGACAGCTCCCGACATCACGATGCTCCCCGCCGGCGCGGCGCGCCGGCCGCTCGTCATGGCCGCGGCGATCATCGCCGCGATGACGCTGCTGCGCATCGTCTACGCCTCGGTCATCGAGCTGCGCACGGACGAGGCCTATTACTGGACCTGGTCGCAGGAGACGGCGCTCAGCTTCCTGGATCATCCCCCCGGCATCGCCTGGCTGATCCGGTTCGGTACTGCGATCTTCGGCGACACCACACTCGGTGTGCGCTTCGGCGGCATCGTCGCGATGCTGGTGACGCAGCTCCTGCTCGCGGACATCGTCCGCCGCCTCACTCATGATGTGCGCGCCGTCGTGCTCGCGGTGCTGATGCCGGAGGCCGCGCTCTATTACGGACTGCTGATGGCCAAGGTCGCGCCCGATGTCGCCATGATCCCGTTTGCGGTGGCAATGATGTGGTGCCTGGTGCGGCTCGCGCAGGGCGGCGACGGCCGCTGGTGGCTCGCGGCCGGCCTGTTCGCCGGGCTCGCGATGCTGTCGAAATTTACCGTGATCATGTTCGCACCGGCGGTTGCCGCCTTTCTGCTGGTGCCGGATTGGCGCTGGCGCTGGTTGCGCAGCCCCTATCCTTATCTCGCGGTCCTGATCGCAATCGCCGTGTTCTCGCCGGTCCTGATCTGGAACGTGCAGCACGACTGGGCCGCGATTCGCTTCCAGGGTGTGCGCGCCACCACCAGCTACGGCATCTCGCTCCGCACATTCGGCGACTACATCGGCCTGCAATTCGGACTGGTCGGCTTCGTCATGCTGCCGGTGGTACTGACGGGGGTGGTGCTGACGGCGTGGCGCGGCTATAGCACGCGCGAGCCGGTCGCGATTTTGCTGTCGACCGCGGTCCTGGTGCCGTTTCTCTATTTCCTGGCGAAATCGCTGACCCTCCGCGTCGGCGACACCTGGCCGATGTTCATGTGGCCGGTCGGTTTCGCCGCCGCCGCTGTCAACCTCACCATGCTGTCGCGTGAAAAATGGTCGGCGCGGATGATCAGATCGTCGCTGTTCTGGGTCAACACGGCGGTGGTCTCCGGCACCGCCTTTGTCGTCATCGTGTTCCTCTACTACGTCGCCGCGCCCTGGAATTTACTTGGCAAGATCGATCCGATCGGTGCCGAGTCCGGTTACGAGCAGGTCGCCGCGCGCGCACAGGCCGCATTGGACGAGACTGGCGCGACCTGGATCGCCACCACGGACTACCGCACCTATGCCATGATGCGCTGGCTGTTCAGGGGCCGGGTGCCGGTGATCGAGATCAACGAGCGCGGCCGCTTCCAGGACTTTCGCGATCCGGGCATGGACCGGATCAAGGGCCACGTCGGCATCTATGTCGGGCGCGAGCCGGACAATCGCTCATCACTGTGGGAGAACATCCCCGCCAAGCGCGAGCCGCTCGGTCAGGTCGAGCGCCGCTGGCGCGGTCTCGTGATGGACACGTACACGCTGGAAAAGCTCACCGGCTGGACCCCAGAGCTGTCGCCGCCGAAAGACTCGCCGCTGTTCCGGTGGCGCGTGCTGGCGGGCGAGTTTGAGCGGCGTACGCTCGCCTAGCAAGGCGGCCTTCTTCCTTCTCCCCTTGCGGGAGAAGGTGGCGCGAAGCGCCGGATGAGGGGTCTCTATCCGCTAAGACGACTGCGAGAGGCGCGCGCGGAGAGAACCCCTCACCCGTCTCGCCGCTCTGCGGCGAGCCACCCTCTCCCGCAAGGGGAGAGGGGAAAACGAGTCCGCCGCGCAAGATGGCGTTCTACTCTTCCTCGTCCTTCTTCCGCAGCAGATCCGTCGCGAGGTCCGACAGCTTCGGCGGCGGCAGTGCGGCGAACGGCAACGGCCGTGTGACGTCGATTGCGGCGAGGCCGAGCCGCGCCGTCAGTAATCCATTCAGCATGCCTTCGCCCAGCCGCTGCGACAGCTTCGCCGCAATGCCGTGGCCGAGCATCTGCTGCACCAGGCTGTCGCTCGCCGCCATGCCGCCGGTGATGGCGAGATGGGCGATGACATGGCGGAGCAGGCGGATCATGCCCAGCGCGCCAGGCCGGCCGCCATAGAGGAAAGCGAGCTGGCGGATCAGGCGCAGCGACACGATGAACACAAACATCACGTCGATCGCCGCTCGCGGGCTCACCGCCGTGACGATTGAGACTTTTTGCGCGGCTGACGACACCAGCCGCCGCGCCTCGATGTCCAGCGGCGACATCAATTCGCGCTCGGCGAGCCGGATCATGTCGGCGCCGTCGATGATCTCGCCGGCGTGGCTCTCCAGGGCGGCACGGGCGCGCGCGAGCTGCGGGTTCTGATGCGCTATCTTGAGCAGATCCTGCACGATGATGCGGCTCTCCTTGCGATCGTCGCTGGCAAGAACAGCGGCTGCGCGCTGATGCAGCTTTTCGATGGTTGCTAGCCGCGCCAGCCCGAAAGCCTCGCGTCCGGTCACCACCGCGAGCGCAAGCGCGGTGATGAAGGCAAGGGCCACTCCGACGAAGCCGAGGCTGTCGCTGCGCGCAAACAGATCCTCGATCAGACGGACGACGCCGAGTCCGACCCCGAGCAGCGTCAGCCCGGCAACGCCGGACCAGAACATTGGGCCCCAGGGAAAGCCGCGCCGCGCCGGAAGCGTCGCTGCGATTGGCACCGGCAAATTCGCCGGATCGGGCTCCGGCGTGATCTGGATGGTGGTACGGCCGAGCCGGGTCGTCTCGTCGGCCTCGGTGACGACGACGCCGGGGTCGTCGAGCCGGAACGTCGCCGGTCGCCGTGGCTTCGATCGGTCGTTCATGACAATTTGTCTCCGATCAGGAACTGCAAGGCACGGTCGAGGCGGATGTGAGGCAGCGCCGGGTGGTCGGCCCCCTCACGTTCGAGCTTCGGCGGACGGAAGCGCAGGAAGCGAAAATCGCTCTTCCCGGCGGCCTCGGTCGAGAGGCCGCGGAATGCGTCGGTGCCGTTGAACAACGGCTCGGGATCCAAGGGCAGGTCGCCCGGAAAGGTTGCCACCTCGGTGCTGCCGTCGAAGAATTCGCCGCCGGCGCTTTCTCCCGCGGCGGGCGTTCCCAAGATCGACGGCAATTTGTCACGGCCATGCGCGACCTGCGCCTCGCGCGTGGCGCGGACGGCGGCGAGCGCGACGACGTCGATCGCCGCACCGGTATTTTCCGCGCGCGCAACGGCGCGGGTGACCGCGCGGCGCAGCACGGCCTCGAGCCGGTCATGGCTGGAATGATGCAGATGATCCGCCTTGGTCGCCGCGAACAGCACGCGGTCGATCCGCGGCCGGAACAGGCCGGAGAGGAATGTGCTGCGGCCGATGTTGAAGCAGTCGAGAATGCCCGCGAGTGCGGCTTCGAGATCGTGCAGCGCTTCGGGGCCGGCGTTGAACGCGGCGAGCGCGTCGGCCAGTACGATCTGGCGATCGAGCCGAGCAAAATGATCGCGGAAGAACGGCCGCACCACGACGTCCTTGTAGGCCTCATAGCGGCGCACCATCATCGCCCACAGCGATCCCTCCGGCGCCTGGCCACCCGCGGGTACGTCGAGCGGCGCAAAGGTCAGCGCCGGTGTGTCGGCGAGATTGCCCGGCATCAGGAAGCGGCCGGGCGGCAGCAGGCTCATCGCAAACCGCTCGTCGCGGCAGCCTTGCAAATAGCCCCTGAAGAGCTTTGCGGCCGTCAGCGTCGCCTGCTCGTCCTCGCGCGCCTCGGGCTTGAGCGTTGCGAGATGCGCGTGCCAATCCGCGGCAAGATGGACGCGCGGCGCCTCGCGTGACAAGGCGAGACTTTCGGCCGACCATTGCTCAAAACTCTTCTGAAGCAGCGGCAGGTCGAGCAGCCACTCGCCGGGATAGTCGACGATGTCGAGCGTCAGCGTGCGGTCGGCGCCGTTCTGGCGCTGGTAGTCGATGACGAGCCTGAGCTCGCTGATGTCGACAGTCGAGTTCGGCCAGCGCCGCTCCTCGATCAGCGCGCGCAGATGGCTCTCATAGGCAAAGCGCGGCACCGCGTCGTCCGGCTGCGGCGCCAGATGCGCCCGCGCGATCCGCCCGGATGAATAGGCCTCGAACACCGGAAACCGGCCGCCACGGGTGAGGCCGTGGATCAGCGCGGTAATGAACACCGTCTTGCCGGCCCGGGACAGGCCGGTAACCCCCAATCGTACCGTCGGATTGAAGAAATGCTCGCCGTAGTCGATCAGCGCCCGAGCCGACAGGCGCGCCTCCTCGATCATATCCTGGAAACTAAATGCCATATGAACGTTGGGAATCCCGGGCGAGGGCGGATAGGCAAAAAGGACTAATCACAAAAGTGGCAACTGCCTGAGGAAAATCAAGCTTCATACTTCCACCGTCTTTGTCGGCAAATCAGCCGTTTGAACGACGCGCCGATCCCGAAACACCCATACAAGAGGGTATTAACTCACCTTGCGGATTGCCATGACCGTCTTCCAATTGAAACAGCTCGCATCCTCCTCCGTCCACGCAGCCGCCGACGCGGTCGGCTGGCATTACGACCGCGCCGAGTTGATCGCCGACGGCGTGATCCACGCGATCGGCGTGCTCTGCGGCATCATTGCCGCGACCGTGCTGGTGGTGCTGACGGTGCTCTTTGCCGACGCGACCGACATCGTCGGCGTCTCGATCTACGTCGCCGGCCTGCTTTCGATGCTGGTGTTGTCGGCGACCTATAATCTGTGGCCAGTCTCGCCGGCCAAATGGCTGCTGCGGCGCTTCGACCATTCGGCGATCTATCTCCTGATCGCGGCGACCTACACGCCGTTCATCCTGGAGGTGAAGGACAGTGGGTTCGCGCTGGTGCTGCTCGCCGGCGTCTGGTGCGTGGCGCTCCTCGGCATCGTGCTGAAACTTCTCTACCCCGGCCGGTTCGACCGCGTTGCGGTCGGGATCTACCTAGCGATGGGCTGGAGCGGCATCATGCTCTACGATTCCGTGGTCAAGGCGCTGCCTGCGCTGGTGCTGGGCTTCGTCCTTGCGGGTGGACTGCTCTACAGCTTCGGCGTGATCTTTCATGCCTGGCGGCGGCTGCGCTTCCAGAATGCGATCTGGCACGGCTTTGTCTTGGCCGGCGCGGCGTGCCATTATACCGCGGTGCTCGACCTCGTGTTGAGCTGAGCAAGCTCCGCGAAGCGCAATAAGCCAAAACGGTACAAGACAAGAGGAGACGTCGCATGCAGGTGACCGGCAAGGTCGTGGTCGTCACGGGCGGCGCCAACGGCATCGGCAAGGCGCTGTGCGAAGCCTTTCACAAGGCGGGTGCGGCCAAGGTCGTCGTCGCCGACATGGACGCGGACAACGCGCGGGCGGTCGCGGCCACGGTGGATGGCGCGGCCTTCAAATGCGATGTCGCGCAGGAAAAGGATATTTCCCACGTCATCGAGGAGACCGAGCGTCAGTTCGGCCCGATCGAATTGTTCT
This sequence comes from Bradyrhizobium sp. 35, assembly GCF_023073215.1. Taxonomy (NCBI): domain Bacteria; kingdom Pseudomonadati; phylum Pseudomonadota; class Alphaproteobacteria; order Hyphomicrobiales; family Nitrobacteraceae; genus Bradyrhizobium; species Bradyrhizobium sp. 35. The sequence goes on along the minus strand of NZ_JADPJC010000113.1, from coordinate 250,066 downwards.
GCTCCAATGCCGGCATCGGCGGCGGCTTCGACCCGATGTCGGTCAATGCCGGCGGCGCCTCGGATGAGCCCTGGCAGCGCAGCTGGGCGATCCACGTCATGGCGCATGTCTATGCGGCGCGGCATCTGATCCCGCGCATGAAGGCGCGCGGCGGCGGCTATTTCCTTAACACGATCTCGGCCGCCGGCCTGCTGTCGCAGGTCGGCAGCCCGGCTTACTCCACCACCAAGCATGCCGCGGTCGGCTTTGCCGAAAATCTCGCGATCTCGCACAAGGCGCACAACATCCGTGTCTCGATCCTCTGCCCGCAGGGCGTGGACACCAACATGCTGCGTTCGATCCCCAAAGGCCCGCAATCCGGCGACGGCGACCTCTCGCCCGAGCAGGTCGCCAAGGACGTGCTCGCCGGTCTCGATCAGGAGACGTTCCTGATCCTGCCGCACCCGCAGGTGCTCGGCTACATGCGCAAGAAGACCGAGAATTACGACCGTTGGATCGGCGGCATGGCCAAGATCCAGGCTAAGATGCGGGAAGATTTCGGGACGTAGGAAGGGGCCTGCCACGACCTCCGGTGTCGTCCTGGCTTTCGCCAGGACGACGGTCGGCCCTCAATGCTTCTGCCCGTACAGCACCGGCACCGCCGAATCCACGACCACCTCCACCAGGCTCGTCCCTTCGAATGCCATCCCGCGCTTGAGCGCCTCGCCCAGTTCGGCCGCCTTGCTCACCCGCACCGCATGGCAGCCCATGCCCTCGGCCAGCCGCACGAAATCGATCCCCGGCAACTCGAGTCCCGGCACGTTCCTCACCTGCATCACCTGGCTGAACGAGCGCATCGCGCCGTAGCCGGAATTGTTGATGACGATGATGGTGAGCGGCAGCTTGCGCTGCGCGGCGGTCCACAGCGCCTGGATCGAATACATCGCCGAGCCGTCACCGATCAGGCACACCGTGCGGCTCGTCGGCTTGCCGAGCGCCATGCCGACCGCGGCCGGCAGCGAGTAGCCGAGGCCTCCGCTCGCCATGGTGTAAAAACTGTCCTGGCCGCGCATCGGCATGAACTTTTGCATGGCCGGCCGGTGCGAGGGGATTTCCTCGACCAGCGACGCGCCGTCCGGCATCGCCTGCGACAGCGAATGCAGCAGGAATTCGACCGGCAACGGATCGCCGGCTAGCAGGGCCGGCGGCAGCGTTCGCCCCTTCGGTGCCGCGCGCTTGCTCTCCGGCAAGAGGTCGAGCAGCATTGCGAGCGCCGGCTTCATCGTCGCGATGATGCTGGTGCCGACCGGCGTCACCGCCGCGGCATCCGGGTCATCGGTGATCTGGAAGATCGTCGCGCCGCCGTCGAAGATCGCGGCATGGCCCTCGACGTGGAAGGTGAACACCGGCGCGCCGATCACGACGACGAGGTCGTGCTCGCGCAGCGCGTCCGACAATTGCGCCGGCGAGGCATGCAGGAAACCCGCGAATTGGGGATGACGTTCCGGGAACGAGCAGCGCGCCGAAAACGGGCTGACCCAGACGCTGGCCCTGGCCTTCTCGGCCACGCGCACCATCAGGTCGACCGCGCCGGCGCGATCGACGCCGGGGCCGACGACGAGGGCAGGGTGCTTGGCTGAATTGAATGCGGTGACCAGCGCCTTCATCGCGTCAGCTTCGGGCCCGATCTCGCGGCTGACCTTGCGTGCTTCGATGGGAGCGGCCGCATGCGCCCAGTCGTCGACCGGGATCGAGACGAAGGTCGGCCCGCATGGCGGCTGCATCGCGGTGTAATAGGCGCGCGCGATGGCGGCCGGAACGTCCTCGGGCCGCGCCGGCTCCACGCTGTACTTCACATAAGGCCGCGGGAATTCGGACGCACGCTCGGCATAGAGGAACGCCTGCAAGGGGAGGATCGAGCGTGCCTGCTGGCCCGCGGTGATCACCAGCGGCGTCTGGTTGCGATGCGCGGTATAGATGTTGCCGAGCGCGTTGCCGACGCCGGCGGCCGAATGCAGATTGACGAAGCCGGCATTGCGCGTCGCCTGCGCATAGCCGTCGGCCATGCCGACGGCGGAGGCTTCCTGAAGCGCGAGCACGTAGTCGATGTCGTCGGGCCAGTCGCTCAGGAACGGCAGCTCGGTCGAGCCGGGATTGCCGAATACCTTCTTGATGCCGAAGGAGCGTAGCAGGTCGAGCGTCGCCTGCTTGACGGTGACGGATTTGGTTGTGGCTTTGCCGTTCTTCACCATGGTTGCCGTTCCCTGTTGTCCATCGGCGCTGCTACCTCACCCGTCATTGCGAGCGCAGCGAAGCAATCCAGAATGCCGCCGCGGCGACAGTCTGGATTGCTTCGTCGCTTCGCTCCTCGCAATTACGAGGAGAGACCATCACCACACCGCGGTCCCCTTCATCGTCGGCTGCCCCTCCGCGTTCGCGGTCCACAGCTCCATGCCATCAGCGGTCTCGTTGGCGTTGATGGAGAACTCCGAGCCCTCGAACAGCGGCTGGAGGCCGCGATAGGTGAACTTCTTCGGCGGCTTGCCGCCGCGCAGCTTCGCCGCCATCTCGATGATGAAGGTTGCCTGCAACGGCCCGTGGAAGATCAGGCCCGGATATCCCTCGACCTTGGTGACGTAGTCGCGGTCGTAATGGATGCGGTGGCCGTTGAAGGTCAGCGCGGAATAACGAAACAGCAGCACGGGATCGGAGACATGCGTCTGGCGATGCTGCGCCTTCGGCGGCGGAGGCGGCGCCTTTGCCGGCGCGGACGTCGTCGTCATCTCGCGATAGACGATGTCCTGCCGCTCGCGGATGGCGATGCCGCGCGGCGAGGAGATGCTGTGCTCGACCGAGACGAAGCACAGCGTGCCGGTCGAGCCGGTCTTCACCTGTACGTCCGCGATGCGCGAGCTCCGCGTCGATTCGTCGCCGACGCGCAGCGGCTGCAGGAACTCGATCTCGCCGCCGGCCCACATCCGGCGCGGCAGCGGCACCGGAGGCAGGAAGCCGCCGCGGGTGGGGTGGCCGTCGGGGCCGAGCATCGACATCGGAAACACCGGCTGCGCCAGGCACCAATGCACCGTGAACGGCGCCGCGTCGCCCGGCTTGGGCGCGCCGACCTCCTGGAACAGCGTCGCACGCAGGCCCTTCACGAGCTGCGCGGTGACGGTGTCGGTGGCCTCTTCGCTGCGGCCGATCCATTGCCTGAGATGATCGATGTCGAGCTTCTCGGTCATGACGCCTCGCTCTTGTTATTTCTTGGATTGGGGATTTTCGCCGATCGCCGGTACAGCACCATAGCTGCGCGTCTCGCCGACAATGATCGGCGCCGGCGCGGGATAGCTGACGCGTCCCTGCGGCGTGTCCACCTCGATGCGGCGCAGATGCGGATGCTTGGTGAGGTCCGCCATGGTGTTGACCTCGGCAAAGGCGATGTCGGCCTCGGACAGCCGCTTCAATAGCTCATCGCGCGTCATCTTGCCGAAGGCATCCGCGACCGTCTTGTCGGTGAAGTCGCGGTTGCGCACGCGCTCGACCATGTTGGCCACGCGCGGATCGGCGGGCAGATCGGGCTGGTCCAGCACTTTTGCGCAAAGCGTCTTCCACTCGCGCTCGCTTTGGATCGAAATCAGGATGTCCTTGCCGTCGCTAGACGTGAACACGCCATAGGGCGCGATCGAGGGATGGCGCAGCCCCATGCGCTTGGGCGGATTACCGGCTTCGGAATTGAGCAGCGGCACGGTGCACCAGTCCGCCATCACGTCGAACATAGAGATGCGGATGTCGGCGCCCTTGCCGGTGCGTCCGCGCCCGATCAGCGCCTCCAGGATCGCCGCATGCGCGGTGGCACCGGTCGCGACGTCGACGATGGACATGCCGACGCGCGAGGCGCCGTCGGGATTGCCGGTGATCGAGGCAAGGCCGCTCTCGGCCTGGATCAGGAGATCATAGGCCTTGCGGTGCGCATAGGGGCCGTCGTCGCCATAGCCGGTGATCGTGCATGAAATCAGCCTGGGATAATCCTTCAAGAGCCGCTCCCGCGAAAAGCCGAGCTTGTCCATCGAGCCGGGCTTGAGATTCTGGATCAGCACGTCGGCGCTCGCGATCAGTCGCTCCAGTTCGGCGCAGCCTTCCCTGGTGGCGAGATCGACCACCGCCGATTGCTTGCCGCGGTTGAGCCACACGAAGTAGCTGCTCTGGCCCTTGGCCGCCGCGTCATAGCCGCGGGCAAAATCGCCCTCGGGCCGCTCGATCTTGATGACTTCCGCGCCGGCATCCGCCAGCCGCGACGAGCAGAACGGTGCCGCCACCGCCTGCTCGACCGCAATCACCCTGATCCCGTCAAGTGCTCCCATGATGGCTGCCTCAGTACGAGCGGGGCATGCCGAGGACGTGCTCGGCGATGAAGGACAGCACGAGGTTGGTCGAGATCGGCGCGACCTGATAGAGCCGCGTCTCACGGAATTTGCGCTCGACGTCGTACTCCTCGGCGAAGCCGAAGCCGCCATGGGTCTGGACGCAGGCATTCGCCGCTTCCCACGACGCATCGGCCGCGAGCATCTTGGCCATGTTGGCCTCCGCGCCGCAGTCGAGCCCGGCCTCGTATTTGCGCGTCGCTTCCTTCACCATCAGTTCGGCCGCGCGCATCGCGGCGTAGGCCTTGGCGATCGGGAACTGGATGCCTTGGTTCTGGCCGATCGGCCGGCCGAAAACGCTGCGCTCCTTGGCGTAGCTGGTGGCCTTGGCGATGAACCATTTGGCGTCGCCGACGCATTCGGCAGCAATCAAAATGCGCTCGGCATTCATGCCGGAGAGGATGTAGCGAAAGCCCTTGCCCTCTTCGCCGATCAGATTTTCCGCCGGCACCTTCATGTCGGTAAAGAACACTTCGGTGGTGGCATGGTTCATCATGGTGCGGATCGGGCGGATCTCGAGGCCCTTGTTCTTGGCCTCGCGCATGTCGACGATGAACACCGAAAGTCCATCCGTGCGCTTCTTGACCTGGTCCTTCGGCGTGGTGCGCGCCAGCAGGAGCATCAGGTCGGAATGTTCGGCGCGGCTGGTCCAGATCTTCTGGCCGTTGACGACGTAGCCGGCGTTGCCGTCCTTGCGCGCGAAGGTCTTCAGCGAAGTGGTGTCGGTGCCGCTGGTCGGCTCGGTGACGCCGAAGGCCTGCAGCCGTAATTCGCCGCTCGCGACCTTCGGCAGATATTTTGCCTTCTGCTCGTCATTGCCGTGCCGCAGCACGGTGCCCATCGTGTACATCTGGGCGTGGCAGCCGCCGCCGTTGCAGCCCGCGCGCTGGATCTCTTCGAGGATCGCCGCGGCCGCTGAAAGCTTCAAGCCCGCGCCGCCATATTCCTCGGGGATCAGCACCGAGAGATAGCCGGCCTCGGTCAGCGCGTCGACGAAGGCCTTCGGGTAGGCCATCTCACGGTCGAGCTTGCGCCAGTATTCGCCGGGAAACTGCGCGCAGAGCTTTGCGACGGCTTCGCGGATGTCGGCGTGATCTTCGGTGTGGTGTTCTTCACTCATGGGGTTTCCCGTATGTGCGGCAGTTAAGATAACGCCGGCCGATCCTCTGGCGTTGTGAAAACACTGCCAGCCCCCTATGCTCATTTGCTATAGCGTATGGAGTAGCCTTCCAGGATTGGCAAGCATGGATTTCCGTCAGCTCAGGACCTTCAGTTGCGTGGCGGAGCTCGGCAGCCTCTCCAAGGCGTCCGATACGTTGCGCGTGGCGCAGCCGGCGCTCTCCAGGCAGATCAAGCTCCTGGAACACGAGCTGCGCACGGAATTGTTCACCCGCAACGGCCGCGGCATGGTGCTCACGGATGCCGGCCGCCTCTTGCTGGCGCGCACCTCCGGTATCGTGCGGCAGATCGACCAGATCCGCGACGACATCCAGTCGTCCAAGGGGCCGCCATCGGGCCAGGTCGTGCTCGGCCTGGTCCCGACCGTGAGCTGCGTGCTGTCGGCGCGCTTCGCGCGGCGCTGCGTCGAAAAATTTCCCGGCATTTCGCTGCGCATCGTCGAGAGCTACAGCGGCCATCTCGTCGAATGGCTGCATCGCGGCGAGATGGATCTCGCCATCCTCTACGGCCGCTCCGCCGATCTGCATCTCAACGTGGAGAGCTTGGGGCGCGACAACATCGTCGCGGTTGGTCCGCGCGGTTGTGGCCTCGCGCGCAAGAAGAGCGTCGATGTCGGCTGGCTGCTGCGGCAACGGCTGGTGCTGCCCAGTCATTCCCACGGTCTCCGTGCGCTGATCGAGCATGCGGCGGCCCAGCGCAAGATCAAGCTCAACGTCCAGCTCGAGGCGGATTCGTTCCGCGTGCTCACGAGCCTCGTCGAGGAAGGCCTCGGCTTCGCGCTGCTGCCGCCCTCGTCGGTCCACGGCGAGGTCGCGGACGGGCGGCTGGAAACGGCTGTCGTCTCGAAGCCGATGACGCGCGAACTCATATTCGCCTCTCCGATCGACCGTCCGGTCTCGACGGCCTCGCTTGCCGTCACCGCCCTCCTGCGCGAGGAAGTCGCCGCCTGCCGCAAGGACGGCGTGTGGGACATCAAGTTGAGTTAGATGTGGCGGTGCGGTTTAGGACAGAAGGCCGTATGCGACCCATCGCATGTTGCGCGAGCTGTCATGCCGGAATTTTATAGCTGGGGTGGAGTCGCCCGCTCTCAATCCACCCCCGCGTGTCATTGCCCGCGAAGGTGGGCAAATCCAGTATTCCAGAGCCCGCAGTGCTTGAGCCGAGAAGCCGCGGCATACTGGATGCCCCGCTTGCCGCCTACGCTAAAGCTTCGGCGCCCCTGGACCTCAGCCCGGCGAAGCCTTGGCGTAGCCGGGTCGCGGAGCATGACAGCTGAGGTTGAGAAACACCTGCCGTATAGCGAGCACTCTACCCCGGAATCCTCACCGGCAGCGACTCGTACCCCTTGATGAAGCTCGAATAGATCCGCTTGGGCTCGCCGACTACCTCGATGCGGTCGAAGCGCTTCAGCATCTCTTCCCAGACGATCTTGAGCTGGAGTTCGGCGAGGCGCATGCCGACGCAGCGGTGGATGCCGAAGCCGAAGGAGAGATGGGTCCGCGGCCGCGGGCGGTCGATGATGAACTCGTTCGGCTTTTCGAACATCTCCTCGTCGCGATTGCCGGAGACGTACCACATCACGACGCGGTCGCCCTTCTTGATGTGCTTGCCGCCAACTTCAGTGTCCTGCAGCGCGGTGCGCCGCATATGCGCGAGCGGGGTCTGCCAGCGGATCACTTCGGGCACCATGGAATCGATCAGTTCCGGGTTGGCGCGCAGCCTGTCGTACTGCTCCGGATTCTCGTTCAATGCCAGCACCGAGCCGGTCATGGTGTTGCGCGTGGTGTCGTTGCCGCCGACGATGAGCAGGATGATGTTGCCCATGAGATTATCGGGGTCCATGAAGCGCGTGGCGTCGTTGTGCGCCATCAGCGACAGCAGGTCGTTGCGCGGCGCGGAGTTGACGCGCTCGTTCCAGAGCTTGGACATGTAGGCGTAGCATTCGTCCATCTCGCGGCGGCGCTCTTCGGCCGAGGCCACGATGCCGCTCTTGGGCAGCGCGGTCGCGACATCGGACCAGCGCGTCAGCTTGCGCCGTTCTTCCCAGGGGAAGTCGAACAGGGTGGCTAGCATCTGCGTCGTCAGCTCGATCGAGACGCGCTCGACGAAATTGAAGGTCTCGTTGCGCGGCAGATTGTCGAGCACGGTCTGCGAGCGCTGGCGGATCAGTTTTGCCAGTTCGTCCAGATGCGTCGGCGTGAACATCGGCGACACCGTCTTGCGCTGCGACGAATGACGCGGCTGGTCCATGGCGATGAAGCTCGGCCAGTCATAGCCTTCCGGCACGTCGCGGATCCCGATGCCGCCGAGCGTTGAATCCGAGGAGAACAGGCCGTGATTGGTGTCGACATGCATGATGTCGTTGTACTTCACCACCGACCAATACGGCTCGATCGGCGCATTGGTGCAGTAATGCACCGGCTCTTCCTTGCGCAGCCGCTCGAACCACGGCCACAGGGTGTCGTCCTGGAACAGCCTGGGCGCGCCCGGGTGGAATTGCGCCAGCGGCGTCGCATAGGCCTCCTCGCGCGCCCTGCGCATGCGTTCGGCCTTGTCCACTTGAACCGGCGCTTGGATGTTCATGGTGGTTTGCTCCAGTTGCTTGCTTGACCTCTCCCGCGTGCGGGAGAGGGGGCACAGCTTCCTTGTGGACGTGTCGAACTCATCTTTGCGAATCTAAGCCGCGATCTTCACCGGCAAGGTTTCAAGACCCTTCACGAAACTCGAATAGACCCGCTTGGGTTCGCCGACCACCTCGATATGGTCGAATCGCTTGAGGATCTCTTCCCAGATAATCTTGAGCTGGAGTTCGGCAAGCCGCAAGCCGACGCAGCGGTGGATGCCGAAGCCGAACGAGAGATGCGTGCGCGGCCGCGCGCGGTCAATGATGAATTCGTAAGGCTTTTCGATCGCATCGGCGTCGCGGTTGCCCGAGACGTACCACATCACGACCTTGTCACCTTTCTTGATCTGCTTGCCGCGGAACTCGAAGTCCGCAAGCGCTGTGCGCCGCATATGGGCCAGCGGCGTCTGCCAGCGGATCACTTCCGGCACGAAGCTGTCGAGAAGCGCTGGGTTTTCGCGCAGCTTGCGATATTGCTCCGGGTGCTGGCTCAGCGCGTGGAGCGAGCCCGACATGGTGTTGCGGGTGGTGTCGTTGCCGCCGACGATCAGAAGGATGAGATTGCCGAGGAAGTTCTTCGCGTCCATGTCGCGCGTCGCGGCGCCATGCGCCATCATCGACAACAGGTCGCTCTTCGGCGGCTGTTCGATGCGTTCCTTCCACAGTCGCGTGAAATAGCCCGCGCATTCCGTCAGCTCGGCCTGACGCTCGTCTTCGGTGGCGACGAGGCCGTCGGGGCCGGGAATGGTGGTCGCGATGTCCGACCAGCGCGTCAGCTTGCGGCGATCCTCCCAGGGAAAGTCGAACAGCACCGCGAGCATCTGCGTGGTGAGCTCGATCGAGACATGGTCGACCCAGTCGAACACCTCGCCGCGGGGCAGATTGTCCAGGCACTCGGCCGAGCGCTGGCGGATGCTGAGCGCGAGATTGTCCAGATGCGTCGGCGTGAACATCGGCGCCACGGTCTTGCGCTGCGCCGCATGGCGCGGCGGGTCCATCGAGATGAAGCTCTCGCGGCGCAGTTCCGGATCGATGTCGCGGATGGTGATGCCGCCGAGCGAGGAGGCCGAGGAGAATACCGAATGATTGGTCTCGATCTCCATGATGTCGTTGTAGCGCGTCACCGACCAATACGGCCCGAACATCGAGTCCTTGCAATAGTGCACGGGATCTTCGCGGCGCAGGCGATCGAAATAGGGCCAGAACGTATCGGTCCTGAACAGCTCTGGGTCGCCCGGATCGAACTGCTCCAGCGGCAGTGACGTAGCGCGTGCGCGTAACGCGTCGAGCTTCGCCGCGTTTTCGATGGTCCCATGCATGACCGCTCTCCCTGACATCAACCGCGCGTTCTCGTTGAATTCTGCGCTGCGGTATTTGATTTGCAATTACAGCCGGTTGTCTGCGCCGGAGCAAGGGCGAGTTTTGCCACATGGGTGTGATGTAGCCCGGATGGAGCGGAGCGAAATCCGGGATTCGGTCCGCCACTGCCGCTGTCCCGGATTGCACTGCGCTCCATCCGGACTACGAGGCCATTGATCCAACAACGTGATCTCGCGCACGCCCTCGGCCGTGGAATCGTGCCAGAAATCGACCGGAATCGAGCTAAATCGAACCCGCCCATCTTGGGGATCGACTAATCTCTGATCTATAAGTTTGATCGAACCAGGTCCGCACCCCGAGGTTGCCGCCGTGAACGACATGCAATGGGCCCCCATCGGCTCCGAACCCTTACCCCCGCCGCTGCCGCCCACGCGGGTCGATTTCACCGGCAACCGTACCGAGTTTCGCAAATTGGTCACCAAGGGTGCCCTGCTCGAGCTCGTCACCTTCGGCTTCTACCGGTTCTGGCTCGTCACCGACATCCGCCGTCATCTGTGGGCGAACACCGCGGTTGATGGCGACGCCGCCGAATATACCGGGCGGGCCAAGGAGCTGCTGGTCGGCTTCCTGTTCGCGCTCGCGATCCTGGTGCCGATCTACCTCGCTTACTTCCTTGTCGGTATCGAGTTCGAACGCTGGCAGGGCTTTGCCTCGACGCCGCTGTTCATCAGCTTCTACGCCTTTGGTCAGTTTGCGATCTTTCGCGCGCGGCGCTATCGCCTGACGCGCACGGTCTGGCGCGGCGTGCGGTTCTGGATGGACGGATCGGGCTGGGCCTATTCGTTCCGCGCCATGCTGTGGGGCTTGCTCGTGTTCCTGACGCTCGGGCTCGCATTGCCGTGGCGCGAGGCCTCGCTCGAACGCTACAAGATGCGGCACACCCATTACGGCGATTTACGCGGCGATTTCGAAGGCGACGGCTGGACATTCTTCAAGCGCGGCTGGTGGCTGTGGCTGCTGAGCCCGATCGCGATGGTGATCTTCCCGCTCGCGCCGTTCTTCTATGCCGAGTTCAAGGCGCGCGAGTGGCGCTGGTGGCTCGACGGTATCCGCATCGGCGACGTCAGCGTGTCCTCGCAATTGCCGCACAACGCATTCTACGCGTTGTACTGGAAAGTGATCGGCTGGTGGATGCTGCTCTCGGCCATCTTCGCCGCCTATATCGGCGGAGCGACCATGCTCGTCGTCAAGCTGAGCGGTCTTTCGGTCGAGCAGGCGTTGGTGCGGGGCAATGCCGCCAAGAGCATCCCGACGCTGGTGATGATGGTGATCGGCTACTTCGCACTCGCTCTCGCCCTCAACATCGTCATGCGGGTCTATCTCCAGCGCGATCTCTGGGCCAAGGTGCTGGAAACTGTCGAGGTGCACAACATCGGAGCCGCGGCGGATGTGCGCGGCAGCGCCGAGCTCGCCAGCGCGCTCGGCGAAGGCTTTGCCGATGGACTCGATGTCGCGGGATTCTGAGCTGTGAGTGAGTTGTCCACAGAGGTCCCGGCGCAATCCGCAAAGCCGACGATCTTCTTCGACGGCGTGTCGAGCCGCAGGCGGCAGGTGGCGCTGACGCTCGGTGACGCGCTCGAGATCCTCGAAGAGGGTGCGACGCCCGTTCGCTGGGCCTATGCCGACATCCGCTGCGCCGATAGCCCGCCCGGCATCTTGCGGCTCGCCTGCGCTTCCGCTCCGCCGCTGGCCCGGCTGGAAATCCGCGACGCTCTGCTCGCGTCAGACGTGACCGCGCGCTGCATGCGGCTCGACGAGCACCAGACCTCGCGCCGCGGGGTCGCAAAAATCGTCGGCTGGTCGATGGCTGCCGCCGTCTCCATTGTCTGCGTCGTGCTGTTCGGCGTGCCGCTCGCTGCCGACCGCCTCGCGCCGCTGGTGCCGAAACCGATCGAGCGGCGCATTGGAGATGCGGCGGAGGTTCAGGTGAAGACGATCTTCGGGCGCAGCGAGTGCCAGGATGGGGCGGGGAAAGCCGCCTTCGTCAAGCTCGTCAATCGGCTGCGCGATGCCGCCGGCCTCGACGACGATTCCATGACCGCGGGCGTGCTGCCGACCCCGGTGCCGAACGCGTTCGCGCTGCCGGGCGGCAAGGTGTTCGTGCTGAAGGGCCTGCTCGACAAGGCCGAAAATGCCGACGAGATCGCCGGCATCCTCGCCCACGAGCTCGGTCATCTCAAGCATTACGACAACATGCGCGGCCTGATCTACAACGGCGGCACCTCGTTCCTGATCGGCCTGTTGTTCGGCGACGTCACTGGCTCGAGCGCCGTGATCTTCGCCTCGCGCAGCGTGGTTGAGGCTTCCTATTCGCGCGAGGCCGAGACCGCTGCGGATACGTTTGCCATCGAGATCATGCACAAGCTCGGCCGTTCGCCTAAGCCTGCAGCCGAATTGATGTTCCGCATCACCGGCAAGGAAGGCGGCGGCCTCACGTCGATCCTGGCGAGCCATCCGCTGACCGAGGACCGCCTCGCGCGCATGACGAAAGAAGACCGCCCCGCCAGCGGCCCGCCGCTGCTCACGGATGCGGAGTGGCAGGCGCTGAAGGGGATCTGCGGCAGCGGCAAGGTGTGACGGCCCGCCCTCAGCGCATCACTTCGCGGGCGCAGCAGGTGGATTCGATCCGGTGGTGACGCTCGGCGCGTTGTTCGGATTGGAGGTCGTGGTCTGCGGGCCGACGTCGCGTCCATTGTAGAAGAAGACGGCAGCGACCACGGCGATCACGAAGATCGCGCCGATCGCCCAGCCCACCGGGCTGTTGCGGCGTGCTCTGTCTGCCCTGCGGTCATCCTGATAGGTCATCGTGCTCTCCATCGTAGAGCAGGAAAACCTTGCGCGAGCGAACCTGTTCCTAACGTGACGCGGTTTGCAAGCCGGCGCCTATCTCGTCCCGTAGGCGCGGTCGCCGGCGTCGCCGAGGCCCGGCAGGATAAAGCCGTTCTCGTCGAGACCTTCATCGACTGCGGCCGTCCAGATCGGCACGTCAGGATGCAGTCCGCGCAGCCGTTCGAGCCCTTCGGGGGCGGCGATCAGGCAGGCGAGGCGAATATCCTTGGCGCCGCGCTCCTTCAGCCGGTCGATTGCGGCCACAGCCGTGTTGGCGGTCGCAACCACGGGCGTCACCACGATCGCCAGGCGCTCGCTGAGATCGGACGGCGATTTGAAGAAGTACTCGACCGCGGCAAAGCTGTGCGGCTCGCGGTAGAGGCCAATATGGGCGACGCGCGCGGTCGGCACCAAATCCATCATGCCGTCGACGAAAGTGGTGCCGGCGCGCAGCATCGGCACGAACACCAGCTTCTTGCCCGCGATCTTGGCCGAATGCATCGTCGCCAGCGGCGTTTCGATAACGGTATCGGCGAGCGGCAGGTCGCGCGTCACCTCGTAGCACAGCAGCATGCCGATCTCCTTGATCAGCTCCCGAAACGATTTGGTCGAGATCGATTTGTCCCGCACCAGGGTCAGCTTGTGCTGCACCAACGGATGATCGACGATCGTGACGCCTTGCATGATCGGATGCCTTTCTTCCTTCTCCCCTTGTGGGAGAAGGTGGCGCGAAGCGCCGGATGAAGGATCTGTTTCCGCGAACTCGAACGAGAGACTAGAACACCGTACCGTCGCTGATCACCTTGAGCGGCGGCGAACCATCGGGCCGGCGCGCGAAGGCGATGGCGCGGCCCGCGGCCCAGGTGCCGCCTTCGAGAATGCTGGCGAGCGGCAATGTCTCAGGAGTGCGCCCGAGTTTGGCGCGGACCAGTTCGGCGAGCCGGTCCAGCAGCGCCACGGTCAGCGCGCGCCACTCGACGACGAGCAGGGAATCCACCGCATGCGCGCGCTCGGCATCGGCGGCGTCGCGCAGGCGCAGCACCTCGTGATCGACGAACAGCCCGCCATTGCGATATTCGGCAAGCCCGGTCAGGCCGTCGATGTCGGTGACGTCGAATCCGGCGCGCTGCAGCGGCTCGATCAACGAATAGCTCAGCCATTGCGACAGCTTGTGCAGGGGCACAAGGCCCGCGGTAGCGTCATCGGCCTTGATCGCCGGGTGGCGCCAGCAATCGCCGAGCGGAATCCCGGCAAGCTCCAGCCGCGACGGCCAGATCGGTCCGAGCTGATTCAGCACCGCCGAGAGAATCGCGGGCGCGGGAACCGCGCCGCCCTTCGCCTGCGCCGCGATGTGATCGAACAGCCCGCCCGGCCGCGGGGTGTCGTGCGCGCCGAACACGTCCGCCCGCTCCGCCACCAGCTTGCCCAAGCGGCGCAGCAGATCGGTCCGCCCCTCGACCCCGAGCAGCGGATTGGCATCGCTCACCTGAAAGGCCGAAGTGAGCGCGGCGAGTGGCAGTCGCGCGAGCACGTCGGCATCGGTCCTGAAGGGCGCGCGGGGATCGTGGGAAAAAAGGCCGCTTGCGAACATGTCGAGGCTCGCAATCGCGAGTCCCTCGGATCGGCCGATGCTCTGTCCCGTCACCGCGTCGCGGTATCGCCACGCGGCACCCGCGCCGGCGTCGAGCAGCACGCTGACGATGGCAAGGTCGAACTCCGCGCGCGCCCGTGCCGCGCGGTCGGGCCATGACGTCGCGTCCGCGAGCCGCGCCCAACGGTCGACGCCATCAAGCACGAAATGCCGCCAGCGCGCATGGAACGGAATCTCCAGCGTCGGATAGGCCTCGCGCGTCACGGCGAGAACGGCGTCGGCAACGCCATCCATGCGATCGAGATCGATGGTGAAATGCGTCAGCCCGCCGTTCAGACCGATCCCAAACATCTCGCCGGCACGCGCGCGAACCGCTGCTGCGCTAAGCAGCGAACGGGCCTGCAATTCCAAAGCGTCTGCCATCAATCGATCAGTATTTTTCCAGCGAACGCCCGACCACGCCGTCGACGTCCTTCTCCGGCGCAATGTCGGTGGAGTAATAGCCGGCGGCCTTCTTCGCGGCGATCTCGACATAGGCGTCGGCGGGAATGAGCTCGGGCGGGATCGGCACGCGCTCGACGATGTCGATGCCCTGCGAGGTCAAAGCGTCATGCTTCATGTCGCTCATCGAGAGGAAGCGGTCGATGCGCTTCAGGCCCAGCCAGTGGATGGTGTCGGGCATCAATTGCTGGAAGCGCGCGTCCTGGACGCCGGCGACGCATTCGGTGCGCTCGAAATAGGCGGCGGCCGCATCGCCGTCCTCCTGGCGCTTGCGCGCATTGTAGACCAGGAACTTCGTGACCTCGCCGAGCGCGCGGCCTTCCTTGCGGTTGTAGATCACGAGCCCGAGTCCGCCCTCCTGCGCGCCGCGCGCGGATTCCTCGATGCCGTGAATGAGGTAGGGCCGGCAGGTGCAGATATCGGAGCCGAACACGTCGGAGCCGTTGCACTCGTCATGCACGCGGCAGGTGATCTTGGTGCGATGGTCCGGCAGCTTGGTGACGTCGCCGAACATGTAGACGGTGGTGCCGCCGATCGGCGGCAGAAACACCTTCATGTCCGGCCGGGTCACGAGCTCAGGGAACATGCCGGCGGTCTGCTCGAACAGCGTGCGCCGCAGCTCGGTCTCGTTGGTCGCAAAGCGCTCCGCAAGGCCTGGCAGATACCAGACCGGATCAATCGCGATCTTCACCACCGACACGCTGCCATTGGCGTGCACGACGTCGCCGTCGGCGCGCAGGCGCTTGGCGGCGAGCGCCTCGCGGATCTCCGGCAGGTCCAGCCGCGCGCGCGTCACCGCGATGCTCGGCCTGATGTCGATGCCCTCGGCGATGTCCTTGCCGAAATTCTCGGCGACGAGATGCCCCCAGGGATCGAGCGCGACGATCTTGGCGGGATCGCTCCATTGCGGGAACGGCCCGATGGTCGCCGCGGGAAACGTGTTGGTGAGGTCGGGCCTACGAATCGGATCGAGCGCGCCGGCGGACACCGCGAGCGCGCGGTACATCGCATAGGAGCCGCCATGGCTGCCGATCACGTTGCGATCTCCCGCGCGCGACACCGTGCCGATGATCGGACCGCGGGTGCGTGCGTCGGCGGCGCCCCAGTGGATCGGGAAGGCGGCTGTCCTGCCCGGCTCCGGATGGGAGGTGAGGCGGATGTGGTCGGTACGGTTCGCGCGGCTCATGACCAAACTCCTAAAAAGCCAACGGCCCGCCGCTCGGACGGGCCTTGGCTCGTCGCGCTGCCGATGCGGAACACCGGCGGCGCGAGCTCAATCCAACATATTGTAGCGGGCAGTCGCGACAGACAAGTTAATCGTGCTGCGCGGGGGCGGGGCGGTTCGCGGCCAAATTCCTGTCGTCCCGCGACCCGGCAGCGCTTGCCCGAGTCCCACGCTACCGCACTGGCGGAGCTCTCCGCCACCGCAGTAAGATGATGAAGTAATTATGGTTTTCACGTTTTCAAGAGGCGCCACACGGTTGGCGTGCCGGGCGTCGAGTTTCCGGACAAAACGTGTCATCAAACCAAAACGTACAGATCGCCTTTGCCGCATCGCCTTCCTTGGAGACCGCCATGCCCGCCCCCGCCTACATCGACCCCCGCAACGGTAAGCTCTATCCGCTGGACCAGCCGCGCTGGTGCTCGGACGAGCGCACGCCGCTGCTGGTGACGCCCGGGGCAGGGATGTCGCGGGAGGAGATCGAGCCGCGCACGCGTTCGCTCTGGCGCTACCGGGCGGCGCTGCCGGTCGAGATCAAGACTCCGATCACGCTCGGCGAAGGCTGCACGCCACTGGTGCAGCAGGCCTGGGGCGAGCTGCGCCCGTTCTTCAAGCTCGAATGGTTCAACCCGACCGGCAGTTTCAAGGACCGGGGCTCCGCCGTGATGCTGTCCTTCCTTCGGCAGATCGGCGTCGACGCCATTCTGGAGGACTCGTCCGGCAATGGCGGCTCGTCGATGGCGGGTCTCGGCGCCGCCGGCGGCATGCGCGTGAAGATTCTCGCGCCGGCCTCGACATCGCCGGCCAAGATCGCGCAGGTCCGCGCCTATGGCGCGGCGGTGCAGCTGGTCGAGGGCCCGCGCGAGGAATCGGAGGCCGAGGCAATCCGGCAGTCGAGCCAGACCTTCTATGCCAGCCACAATTGGCAACCGTTCTTCCTCGAAGGCACCAAGTCGCTTGCCTATGAGATATGGGAGGACCTCGGCTTCCGCGTCCCCGACAACGTCATCGTGCCCGTCGGCGCCGGCAGCAGCCTTTTGGGTTGCGCCCTTGGTTTCCGTGAGCTGTTGAAAGCCGGCCAGATCACCAGGCTGCCGCGCCTGTTCGCGGCGCAGCCGCTCAACTGCTCGCCGATCGATGCAAGCTTCAAGGCCGGCGTCGACACCCCTGTCGCGCGCGAGGTGAACAAGACCATCGCCGAAGGCACCGCGATCAAGCATCCGCTGCGCCTGCGCGAGATCATCGGCGCGTTGCGCGAGAGCGGTGGCGGCACTGTCGCGCTGACCGAGGACGAGATCGTCGCCGCGCTGCGGCGTCTTGCGCGGCAGGGCCTGTTCGCCGAGCCGACCAGCGCAAGTGCTGCCGCCGCGCTGGAGAAACTATCCGTCACCGGTAGCATCAAGGCGACCGAGACCACGGTCGCGGTCCTCACCGGCACCGGCCTCAAGGCCGCGACCATCGTTGCCGATCTCGTGCAATAGGACCGCCAGGGAGGCGAAGCCGTCGCCGTCATGGGCTTGCGTTGAACCTTTGGCATCCGTCGTCAGCCTCATGAAAAACTGACATTGAGCGAAGGGAGAGTTCCATGGCCGACCAAGACCCGTTTGCTGGTTTCAAGGCAGTCCAGAAGGAAGCCTGGTCGCTGTTCACGCCGATGGAAGTGTTCACCACGCCCTCGGCCGCCAAGCTCGTGAGCTTCGCCGGGGTCGCGACCGGCCAAATGCTGCTCGACGTCGGATGCGGCACCGGCGTTGCCGCGATCACGGCGGCGCGCCGCGGTGCGAAGGTCAGGGGTCTCGACCTGTCGCCGGTCCTGCTCGAGCGCGCCCGCGAGCACGCGCAGCTGGCGAATCTCGATGTCGACTTCGCCGAAGGCGACGCCGAAAGCCTGCCCTATGGCGACAACGAGTTCGACGTGGTGCTCAGCCAGTTCGGCCACATGTTCGCGCCGCGTCCCAAGGTCGCCATCGGCGAGATGCTGCGCGTGCTGAAGCCCGGCGGCACCATCGCCTTCTCCACCTGGCCGCCGCATCTCTATGTCGGCCGGATGTTCGCGCTGATCGGCCGCCATCTGCCGCCGCCCGAGGGCGTGGCCTCACCGGTGTCGTGGGGCGATCCGAAGATCGTCGCCGAACGTCTCGCAGGGAAAGCGAAGGATATCACCTTCGAGATGGACATCATGACGCCGTCCGCACTCAGCCCGCAGCATTTCCGCCGCACCATGGAAACGACGATCGGGCCTTTGATCAAGCTCGTCGCCCAGTACAAGGACGAGCCGGACAGGCTGCGGAGTTTTCGCAGCGAGTTCGAGGCGCTGATCTCCGAATATTACGACGGAAGCAACAACGTGATGCGCCAGCAATTTTTGATGTCGAAGGCGAAGAAGGCGTAAAGCCGCGCCACGGTGCTTTCCTTCTCCCCTTGCGATCTCACTCCTTCAGATCGTTCACGCGCCTTACCCAAATGCGTACATCGGTGAGCACGTCGGGCAGCGCCGCCTTGACCTCAGCCACGGTCATGCCGGCCTTGATGCGGGGATCGTAGAGCAGGTTGAGGATGTACTGGTCATAGACGTCGAAATAGCCCATCGAGACGTTGTCGTTGAACATGGTCCAGGGCACGCTGGCGGTGTCGTTGATCGGGCCGAGCGATTGCAGCAGCTCCTCATAGGCGCAGTCGAGGAAGGTGAAATCGCCGTTGTCGACGGTGAGGATGACGTCGGAATGCTCGATCTCGAAATTGTCGTTCTTGCGGAAGCCGGACAGGCATTGCGGATCGAGCGAGGTGCGGATCTCGCGGGCCTTCTCCGCACCGTAGAAGCTCGAGATGGTGCGGAACAGATCGCGGTCGCGCACGAGCTTCACGCGCACATTCGCCGCTTCGCTGGAGTCGATCATGGCGATGTCGAGATGCTGCACGCGCTTGCCGATGTCGGCTACGACTTTCGCGAGCTGCGCCTTGCGGTCGGCGCGATCGCTCTCGGCGAACACGCGCACCGGTCCGTCGAACTTGCGGATGCGATCGACACGGCCGGCAAGGTGGTATTCGGCGCCGAACGCCGTCTTCAGAAAGCCGTCGACGATCTCGCCGTCGGTAAAGCTCTTCTTCTCGGCGCGCTGGCGCGAAGCGATCGCGGGCAATTCGCCCGCGACGGCGATGGTAGCGGTGTCAGGCGCGAACGCGACGGTGGCGAGCGCCAGCAGCACGATGCGAAAGCCGGACGGAGACGGGGCCAATGCGCTCATTGCCAGGCGACGCTGCCGTATTCGGAACCGACGCACAAGGCCGCATATCCACGCGCCGCCGATTCTTGCTAGTTGTTCAGCACGACCACCGTGGTGCCGACCCCGACGCGGCCGTAGAGGTCGGTGACGTCGTCATTGGTCATGCGGAAGCAGCCCGAGGACACCGCCTGGCCGATCGTCTCCGGCTCGTTGGAGCCGTGGATGCGATAGAGTGTCGAGCCCAGATACATCGCGCGCGCACCGAGCGGATTTTCGACGCCGCCCTTCATGTGACGCGGCAGGTCCGGCCGGCGCGCCAGCATCTGTGACGGCGGCGTCCAGTCCGGCCATTCCTTCTTGGCGGTGATCCGGTGCACGCCGCCCCAGCGGAAGCCGTCGCGGCCGACACCGATGCCGTAGCGCAGGGCCTGGCCGTTCTGGAGCACCAGATAGAGCCGGCGCTCCGAGGTGTTCACCACGATCGTGCCCGGGGCGTAGTTGCCGTTATACATGACGGTGGTGCGGGGAACTGGGCTCGAGCCGCCGCGGAAGAAATTCGGGCCGCCGCCCATGATGTCGCGCGAGTCGAACTCCTCGGCGAAGGCGCCGCCGGCGGTCGCCGACAGCAGTGCGATGGCGGCAATCGGCGCGGCAAAATACCGGATCATTGTTCCCCCAGCAAAAAATCGATTCAACTGAAGTTACAGGCCATATTTGCGGGCTTTCCGCAAGCCACGGCCTCGTGAGACGGGGCATCCTTAACGGTTGGCGTTACCAAACCGGCAACCGCGCCAATTTGCCGGAAAGTATTAGCCAAACCAGCGCATCGCCGCGCGGGGCAGGGCGGCGACGCCGGCTATTGCTTTGACGAGACGAGCGAACAATGATTGATCGGATGGATTGTTGGAACATTGCCGGTTGCGGGAGCTGACGGATGAACGGTGCGGAAAGTCTGGTGCGGACGATGGTCAAGGGCGGGGTCGACGTCTGCTTCTCCAACCCCGGCACCTCCGAGATGCATTTTGTCGCAGCGCTCGACCGCGTGCCCGGCATGCGTTGCGTGCTCGGCCTGTTCGAAGGCGTGGTGACCGGCGCCGCCGACGGCTATTTCCGCATGAAGGGCACGCCGGCCTCGACGCTGCTGCATCTCGGCCCCGGTCTTGCCAACGGCCTTGCCAATCTGCACAACGCCAAGAAGGCGAATTCCGGCATCGTCAACATCGTCGGCCAGCACGCCGTCTACCACATCGACTACAACGCGCCGCTGACCTCCGACATCGAGGGCCTGGCCCGGCCGATGTCGTCCTGGGTCCGCACTTCGCCGGACTCCAAATCGGTCGCCGCCGACGGTGCCGCGGCGATCGCCGCCGCCAAGAGCGCGCCGCCGCAGATCGCGACCCTGATCCTGCCCGCCGACACCGCCTGGAACGAAGCGGACGGCATCGCCGAGGTTCCGGCCGAGCAGCAGCGCGCGAGCTATTCGCCGCAGGCGGTCGAGCAGGCCGCAAAGATCCTGCACGGCGACGGCGAGGGCACGCTGCTGCTGATGACCGGCAGTGCGCTGAGCGAGCAGGGCCTGGCGCTGGCCGAGCGCATCGCCGCCAAGACCGGTTGCACCGTGATGGGCCCGACCTTCCGTCCCAGGATGGCGCGCGGCCGCGGCCGCTTCTCGATCGACCGCATCCATTACGTGATCGACAACGCGCTGCAGATGCTGGCCAGGTTCCGCCATATCGTGCTGGTCGAGTCCGACGATCCCGTGGCGTTCTTTGCCTATCCGAACAAGCCGAGCATCCTCAAGCCCGAGGGCTGCGAGGTGCATCGCATGACCTCCTGGGGGGAGAATTCGGTCGCTGCACTGGAAGCGCTCGCCGGCGCGGTGAAGGCCAGCGCGAAGGACGTCAAGCCGCAGGCCGCGGCTGAGCTGCTCAAGCCGACCGGCGCACTGACCCACGCCTCGATCGCGCAATCGATCGCCTATGCGATTCCGGAGAACGCGATCCTGGTCGACGAATCCCTCACCACCGGCCGCGCCTTCTTCCCGCCGACAGCGGCGGCTGCTCCGCACGACTGGCTCCAGAACATGGGCGGCTCGATCGGCTTCTCGACGCCGCTCTCGATCGGTGCCGCGATCGCCTGCCCGGACCGCAAGGTGATCTGCATGGTCGGCGACGGCAGCGCGATGTACACGATCCAGTCGCTGTGGACGCAGGCGAGAGAAAACCTCAACATCGTCACCATCGTGTTCGCCAACCGCATCTACCAGATCCTGCGCGGCGAGTTCGACAATGTCGGCGCCGGCGAGCCCGGACAGCGCGCCAACGACATGCTGCGGCTCGACCGGCCGACGCTGGATTTCGTGGCACTGGCCAAGGGCATGGGCGTGCCCGGCCGCGCCGTCACCAACGCGGACGAGTTCAACAAGGCGCTGGCCGAGGCCGTCGCCGAGCCCGGACCGCGGCTGATCGAAGTCCAGATGTAGGGCACCGCATCAGGAGCGCCGAGGGCCGGGGGCAAGATGCAGACCGAGCTGAACAAGGTGATCGCGGCACTCCGGGACTTCTACGCACACGAAACATTCCTGTTCGAGAAGGACATCGGCGAGCGTGCCATCACGCACCGCTTCGCCGTGCATCTGGAGAAGCAGTTCTGCGGCTGGTCGGTCGATTGCAACTACGACCGGCTAGGCGAGCGTACGCTGCATCTGCCGCACGGCACCATCATCTCGACCGACGATCATCTGGGCAAGTCGATCTACCCTGACGTCGTGGTGCATCAGCGCGAGATCCCGAACAATTTGCTCACCATGGAGATCCGCAAGGCCAGCAATCACACCGCGCTCGACCACGACCAGCACAAGCTGATGGCGTTGACCGATGCGCATGTCTGGTTCGCCTTTTGGATCGGCGTGCTGCTGGTGCTGGACAAGGACAACGTGACGATCTCGGAAGTCTATGTCAGCGGCGTCCTCGATCAGCCGCTGTCGCGCTGGTTCGCCACGCGGCTGGAGGAGGTCGGCCTCGGGATGGCGCGTTAAGGCGTGTGCCGAATTGTCGCCTTTAATTCAGCTATTCCCTTGAGTCATAGCCCAAGCGCGATCTCGGCCCATTTCAGCATGCGGTCGCTATTGAGGAACGCCAGCACCGCCGGCTCGAGCGACGCGGTGGCGCCCGGTGCGAGCAAAGCCGTCGCGGCCACCATGTCGCAGCGTTGATTGAAGGCGAGTGAGAGCGCGGCCTTGGCGTTCCCCTCGACGCGATATGCCCGGCTGCGGCCGCGCATTGGACCGACAAGGATCTCTCGGCCGGCGGCCGTCGGCGTTGCCTTCCCAATCAGCGCCAGGTCGCCCATCTGCTCGAGGTCGCCGTCATCGGCAATGCCGGTGGCGCAATTGCAAAAGCCGAGCTTGGCGCGAACGTAGAGCTGGACTTCGCCGCCGCAATCCGCGGCCTTGCAGCGGAACGCTTTTCCTTTCCCCCAGGGATCCGCACCGAAAGGCCAGTCGATTTCCGTCCACACTGGGCGAACCTCGCCGGAGGTCGCTGTTGCGCGTGCCGGTTCACCGGATCGCAATATCCAGAGCGCTGTGGCTGAGCAGAACAGTGCAATGGCTGCGCTGGTTGCAACGAGCTTGCTTGTCAGGCGCATGGAAGTTGCCGCGACATCTTTGCTAATTCTGAGCCATCAACTTTCGTGCGGCCGCGAGGTCCTCTCGCGATGAGTCGCCATTTCTCGCGGTTTCGACGACTTTCGCGTAGTACTGGCGGGCCTTCACAGGATCCCCCGCTTTCTCGGCCGCGTGAGCGGCGCCGATCGTCGCGCCAAATCGGTTCGGCTCCTTGCGCATGGTGCTTTCGAACGCGACCAATGCCTCCGTCGCCATGCCGCGTTCGAGCAGCATGGTCCCGTAAAGCTCGCGTGCGGGGGCAAGTGGACCCGGCGTCACGATGGATTTTTCGGTCTTGTCTTCGGCATCGGCGGCAAGGCGCATCGCTTCCAACGCATCCGCCTGCTTCCCCAGGGCGTTGAGCTGCCAGGCTGTAGCGACCTGCCGCTGAATGTCCACGATTTCGGCCCAATAGGCGTCCTTGTCCTGCTGCAGCTTGTCCCGCAACTCCGCCAGCTTGGCGATGTCCGCCGTTGCCGCGTCTGCATTGCCGGAGCGCGCGGCGCCAAGGGCGCGGGCGAAATAGGTGATCGCATCGACATAGGCAAACCGGCTCGGCTCGACCTTCAGCGCGGCGGCGCCCTGCCAATCACCGCGCTCGACCATATAGCGCGCTTGGCTGGCTGCTATCGCGTAGGGACCGGCGCGGACAGCCGGCACATAGCCAGTGGTCGCAATCATGTCCGCGATGACCTCGCTGGCTCGGCTGTCCTGCGCAAGCTGGAGCAGCGCGTAGACCATATAATCGTCGGCATGCAGCTGCTCGCTGGGGTCTTTGCCCTCCTTGGCAGCCTTCGCGGAACGGCTATTGGCGTCGATGGATTCGTTCCAGTAGCCGACGCGCGTGAAGATGTGCGACGGCATATGCAAGGCGTGCGGTGCCGCCGGCGCGATCTCGGAATAACGCTTAGCAGCGTCGAGTCCTTGCTCTGCGATCGCCGGATAGTCATAGAGATGGATCAGGTAATGTGCGACGCCGGGATGCCGCGGCTGGCGCTTGAAGATCGGCTCCAGGATAGCGGCGCCCTTGAGCTGGTTGGCATAGGACTTGTCGTTTGGTGACGCCGTGACGTTCAGCGTAATGGCGTAGGCGATCTGCGCCTCGTCATCATCGGGATAGCGCGCGGCGACGGCTTCGGTTGCCCTGAGATAGGCCTGCGCACGCTGTCCAAACGTCGTCTTTTCGTCGCCCGAATAGAAGGCCAGCAGCGCATCGATATAGTCGCGTTCGCGTTCGCTCTTGGCGCCGAGTGCCTTCGCCTTCTGCAGCGCGGCGAGCCCTCCGGTGAGGTTTTCCTTCGGCGCGGCAAAATGCGGATTGTACAGCAGGCTCAGCGCAATGCCCCAATAGGCGATCGCGCATTCCGGATCGGCCTGCAGCGTCTCCTCGAAAATTTCCTTTGCGGGCCGGTACCAGAACGAGTGCTGATAACGCATCCCGCGATCAAAGCGGCGCTGCGCCACCTCGTTGCAGGAAGTCTGGAAGTGCACCTTGCCAAATTGCTCATCGGCCCCGTCTTCCGCGCGTGCGGCGGGCGTGCCGGAAATCGAGCCTAAGGTAGCGAGGGCGAGAAGAGAGACGGTTCTCAAGGCGAGCGCGCGCATCGGCCCCTCCGTTTCTGTTCAGAATAAATCTGGTCAGATGGCGCCGATAAAACCGAGGGCGCCGAAGTTCGTACTGCTGAGATCGGCAATGGCAATTGCGTTGTTGAAGGATTTCTCCATTCGCGATGCGAGTCAACAGGAAGCGGACGGATTTGCGTTAGGGAAGCACGCCTGCCAGGATCCATCCGCCCGCGCGTCGAGGCGAGTGGGTCACAAGGCCGCTCGCACGACGAGCGGCCTTGCATCATCGACCGTCATCCCCTCAATGCAGCGGATCGCCCTGGCCGAGCGCGTAGGCGACGAGGTCCTTCAGCGCGAAGCTGGAGCCGGTCACCGGCGTCCATTGCGGGTCGAGCGACAGCACGGAGGAATTATCTCCGAACATCATGCCGAGGAAGACTTCGGCGACGATGCGACCGCCCACCGGTCCGAGCTGCGGTGTCTTGACCGTGGCGGGCCCACCAGTCGCGGAGATTGGCACGTCGGTCATGTTTTGCCGCGCCTCGGCCAGGATGTAAGCCCACAGCGGACAGTTGCCGGCGAACGCGCCGTTCGCGATGCTCGCGATCTTGACTTGCGGATCGCCCGTCCCGGGCTCGTCGACGGCCTTGCCGATGATGATCTCGTCGTCGCTCAGCGGCGTCAGGTTCATCGCCCTGGCGACGGCCTGGCCCGACGGCAGTCCGAGCCGCCAGCTGCGCTCGAGATTGCGCAGCGCCAGCGACGCCGGATTGGACGCGACTTCCGGCGGCAGCTTGCGCAGCGGGTCCACCAGCGAGGCATCGATGCGATAGGCAAACTGCAGCCGCCTCTTGTTGTCGGGATTGGTGTCGACGTCCTCGACCCCGTAGGGGCGCGTGTCGAGATCGATGAAGCGGCCCCAGTCCATGGCGCGTCCCGGTCCCATGGCGCGGAAGCCGGTCAGTGCGTTGTGGTCGGGATTGTTGGGATCGGGGAAGATCTGCAGCAGCATGTTGGCCGCGTCGTTCAGCCGGTATCCAGGGCGGATCATGGAGTGCCCGAGCCGGTAGGCCGCGACCGAGAACTCGACCGGCATGAACGGATAGGTCTTCCAATGGTAGTAAGCGAGCTTGCTGCGATCGTAGTGACCCGCGGTCTTCAGCTGGTCCAGCACGCTGGCGTGGACGATGCGCGGCAGGAAGTCGTTCAGCACCACATACTGATAGTGGAATCGAACGCGCTGCTGCACGTCTTCGAACGACAGGCTGTCATTGTCGTCGACCATGCGGTTGTGAAAGCGCAGCATCAAGGCCTGGAATTGCGAGACGATGCTGTTCTCGTCGTTGCGGGGTCGCCGATCAGCGCGCGGCCCTTGAAGCGCGGCAAATCGACCGCATCGGGCACGCCCGCGCCGGTGACCTTTTCGCCGAGGCGGAACTTGATGCCGTCATACATGTAGGGCTGGTCGTTCGGACCGCGGCCGTAGACATTGTCCATGTCGAGCGACGGCGTGCGGAAATCGACGAGACCGTCGGGGTCCTGCTGCTTGGTCAGCGAGCTGACCGGATCGAAGGTGATGTCGTGGTCGATGAACTGGCCGAAATAAGTGTAGAGCGAGGGAATGCCGCTCTCTTCCGCGTCCGGTCCGTCCTTCGGCCCGTCGAAGCCGGCGACCATCTTGTCGGCGAGCGCCGACAGGTTTGCGATCGTGTTGGAATCGTTCGGGCCGAATTTGGCCGGTGCGAGCTTGCGGAACATGCGGCCGAAGCGGCCTTGCGAAAGCGGCGAACGCGTTGCGTTCAGACCGCGCGGAACAATTGCGTGGCGGCTGCTCATTGAAACACCTTCCTGAAAAGTCGAATGGAAAGATCGGGCTAAGGTTTCTCGCGCTGGAGTTTGCAGCCTAGGCGCGATCACGCCTGCCACGAGCGAGATGGATCACAATTGCCCGGTATCGAAATTTTCGGAAGGTGCGCCTTTGGCCCGCAAGCCACGGCTGCGCATCGTGAATTTCTCGGTGCTGATGACGGATAACATTCTCGTCATCGACGGACGCAAGCGGCTTCGCACAGTTTCAATTCGCCGGCACGTCGGCGAAGCGGGTCGTCTTCACGCAAAAATTGTGGCGGCGCGCGCGTCATACGCGCACGCCGCCAATTCGTCAGTAGTCGCGCTGCTGCGAGAACGCGTAGCGCGGGTTGATGCCGCAATAGGACGACGTGCCGGAGGCGGTAGCGAGGCACTGCTGATAGCTGGCGAACTGGCAATTGCCGGGATAGCCCCACGAGCGGCCCTGGATGCAATATCGATCGTTCGCAGGATGTGCCTGGGCTGCCGGGGATGCTACGGCGAGCAGGGCCGCGAGCGATGCGAGAGTGAGGATCGTGCGACGCATGTCAGTCTCCTTCGAGAGCGAGTGGGTGGGAATGTCAGCGAGCCTGGCTCGTCTGTTGCGCAGTCATGCCTGTATTGGTGTCGCCAGAATGCTTTGCGTTCGCGACAAGGCGCATCATGACGCAGCCTGCTGCCGGCAATGTGATCTCGGCCACAGTTCACCATGGGGTTCGAGCCCATCGTGAACGGACTTGCACGCGTCGATCCCGCAGAAATACGCTTGCCTTATTCGGATCAGGTATTTTGGAGGTTCTAATGCAGAAATCATACTTGCTGGCTGCGACAGCAGCGCTGGCGCTTCTCATGCAGACACCGCTCGCGTTGGCGCAGGGCGCACCAGCCGCCGCCGGAACCGCGGCGCCTGCGGCGACAACCGCCGCGCCGGCAGCGACGCCGGCAGCGCCGGGCGCAACCAACGACACCTCCAGCCAGCCGACCGACTCCAAGAAGAGTGCGTCGAAGAAGCCGGCGAAGAAGAAGATGACGCGGCAGCAGGAGATCGATCACTCGGTCGACAGCGGCACGGTGCCCGCGCGCTACCGCAGCTCGGTGCCGAAGCAATACCAACAATACATTCCGTTCGATAAGCAGTGACGGATCGCACGGCAGCGCGGCGTGATCGGGCATCGCCCCGCCAATGCCATCACGTGAAATAGGATCTTGGCCGGACGGAATCCGGCCATACATCCCCAGTGGCGGTCCGCGCGAGCGGTGCTAGAGTAGGTCGAAGCCTGGGGGGAGTAATGAGTGACGACGTGAAGGATGCTGGCCTCGTGGCCATGATCAGCAGCATCCTGGGAGGCAACAGGCGCGCCGCAGAAAGCATTGCGCCGCCGCCGCTCATCGAGGTTCCGCCGCCGACCGCGCCGACGAACGGATTTGAGCTGGTCGAGCCGCCCGCCGCCGATACGCCGCCGGCCAACCTCGAGGGCAAGCCCGAAACAAATTCCGAGAACGCGCCCGATGCGGCGCTGGCCCCCGCGAAGCCAGTCGAGCCGCCAGCGAAGATCGCCACGACACCTGATGGCAAGCAGTTGCTGCCTGCTGAAGCGATCGCCGATCTCGTCCTGGGTGAGTTGCGCAAGCTCGAGAATTTTCCGGCGACCGGCGCCTCCGTCACGGTCTACGGCTACAGGCACTGGAACGCGATGATCACCTTCGCGCCGTTCTCGACCACGTTCCGGGATGCCACGCGGTTCCGGCAGGCCATGCCGGACATCGTTTTCAAGCTGCGCCGTTTCGTCGTACTTGAGATATGATCCGGGATGATCGCCAGCTTCTGCCCGCCGCGATTGCTTGCGGCGCGAAGGCGCGGGCCGTGAGCCCGAACAGTTCGACAGGATTTTCGACTTGAGCGTTGCCTTTACCAAGGAAGAGAGCGCGGAAACCGCCGCCGAGACGCTGTTGCCGGATCGGCCGATCTCGCCGCATCCAAACCTCGTGACGGAAGCAGGCTTGCAGGCATTGCAAAAGCAGCTTCAGGACGCGCGCGAGGCCTATGAAGCCGCGCAAGCCATCGAGGACGTCAACGAAAAGCGCCGGCAGTCGGCGGTGCCCTTGCGTGACGCCCGCTATCTCACCGAACGGCTGCGCACGGCGCAGGTCATTCCCGCCCCGGCCTCGACCGATGTCGTCGCCTTCGGCAGCACGGTGACCTTCAGCCGCGCCGATGGCCGCGTGCAAACCTATCGCATCGTCGGCGAGGACGAAGCCGATCCCAAGGCCGGCACGATCTCATTCGTGGCACCGGTGGCGAAGTCGTTGATGGGGAAGGCGGTCGGGGATGTCGTGGGGTCCGGTGCGCAGGAGATCGAGATTTTGTCGATTGGGTAGGGGGCGTTTATCGATGGTTTCCGCTGTGTCCGCGCAACAAGGCGCGATAGCTGGATGAGGCGGTTTCTATCGGGAGCATTGCCGTTTTACGCGCTGGCCGGGTTGGCCATGTGCATGTACCTCGTCCTGTACAGGACAAACCTCTTCGACCTGAACGCCATCGTCCAGGATGCGACCGGTTCGGCGTGGTTTCCGGCTTTCATATTCGTCTGCGTGCTGCTGGAGGCGGTCTTCCCGTATTTTGGCTATTTCCCCGGAACCGCTCTCATCTTGATGTCCGTGGCGCTCAATCCGAAGCCCGCGGACGTCTCCGTTTTCATCGTGGCATGGCTGGCCATCATCCTGGGCGCCGTCCTGAGTTACGGACAGGCTCGTTTTTTCAGACCGCTGTTGCAGCGAGTTGCCTCAAAGGCGGCACTGAACCGGTGTGAGTCCCTCCTCGACGCCTACGGTCCTTACGCGCGCATTGCGCTGTTCGTTCATCCTAACGCCTGCGCGATGTATTTCACGGCACTCGGACTCCTCGGCCGCAAGCTGACGCGCGAGCTCGCCTATCTCGGCGTGGGTGCAGCAGCCTCCGTGGGCATTCTGTTCGTCGTGGTGACCAGACTTGTGTCGTCCGTAGGCACCACGGACGATGGAGAATTGCAGCTGCTGCTGGCCGCAGCGCTGGTTATTATCAGCACCCTGGTCGGTTTGTACGCAGCCTGGCGACCGGCGCGGGTTGCGTGAAGCTTGATGCGATCGCGCTTCAGGTCCCCGCGATGATGCCATCATGCCGGTGTTTTGCCCGACGAGTCAAATTCTATTTCGGAAAAGTCGCAATCCCGTAACTCATTGATCCGACTGAGGTCGGCTACTGTGCATGGGGTTGTTTTCGCTGTTTTTGATTTGGACGGGTGAAGACAGCCGCCGAGCGTCGGTTATCTTCCGCAGCAAATTATGGTTCAGGAAGGTGAATGGTGGGCGCACAAGGGATCGAACCTTGGACCTCTCCCGTGTGAACCACAACTGGTGGACTGTAGCCAACCTAATCCAGCCATAGTTTTATTGCAAAAGTCCTTGTAAGGTAAGGACTTGTGGCCATATTGGACCATCCGTGGCCTCGGTTGGCCTTACCACATGTCGTATGTCCCTGCTGTGCCCTTCAGAGGATTTCCCTTAGGGCACATTAACTGGGAACGCGAAGGCAATGGCTTGTGGTCCATTTCTTCTAGGATCGCCGCGACCCGTCTCAGGGCGCAAGGAGCGAGAGCACAAACGATGGAAAAGAGTAAAGAATCTCTCAGAGCTGAAGGAACGACGAACTACCTGAGACTCACTGACGCGGCCATCCGTGCGGCGACGCTGCCGCCGGGCAAATCGCAGCACTATCTGCACGACACAGAGCAGCCGGGGCTCGCGATCAGGATGCGCGCGACGGGTGGCAGGACCTGGGTCTTCATGTTCACAAAGCCTGGGACGAAAGGCACCCAACGCAAGACGCTGGGTGCATGGCCCAAATTCAATGACAAGGCCGCGCGCAGGGCCGCCACCGTCGTCGCTGGGGAGGTGGTCATTGGGATCGATCCCAATGAGGGCAAGCGCGAGGCGAAGCGGCAAGCGCTGGCCGAGCGGCAGTGCACGACACTGGCGACCTTGATCGTTGAAGATGGCCCCTACGAAATGTCCCTGACCGGGCGCCAGGTCGTCAACTGGAAACCGGCTATGTCGGCACTCCGACGCGGTCTGAAAGATCATTTCGACCTCGCCATCGCCGAGCTCACGCGACGGCAAATCATGGCGGCGGTGGACAGGATCGGCAAGACCGGCAAGCGCGGCGCAGCAAAGGACTTGCGCAAGCACACGCACACGTTCCTCGAATGGTGCGTCGGCGAAGGCTACGTCCAGCACAACGTGCTCGCCGGCTATCGCGTGCCCAAGGAGACGCGCGCGCAGCGGGTCGGGCGCCGAACGAAGGGCCGGGCGCTGCCCGACGAGGAGATCATCAAAGTCTGGCACGCATCCGGCAAGCTTGGGACGTTTGGGCTATTGACACGAATGTGCCTACTTGGCGGCCCGCGCCGCAGCGAGCCAGCCATGATCGAGTGGCAAAATCACGTCATGGATGACCGCATCACTTTCGAGGCAGCATGGACCAAGATGGGCGTTTACCACGACGTGCCGCGTACCCACCTCGTTGACGAGGTGCTTACGGCCGCAAAACATTTCCAGCGTGCGACGTCGGACTATGTCTTCCCGTCACCGAAGACCGGCGGCCAGATATCGGGCTTCACAAACTTGGTCGACCGCCTGGTCAAGGAAGCGGGTGTCGCCAAGTTCACAATGCATGACTTAAGGCGCAGCTTGCGAACCATCATGTCACGCTGCGGCTATGACAACGAAATCCAGCGGTTGTGTGTCGGGCAAAAGCCGCGCGGGATCGATCAGGTCTACAATCACGACGAACAGTGGATCATCCGCAAGATGGCGTTCGAAGCTGCTCATGACTACATCGCGGAGTTGGTCGGCGCTAAACGGGGAGGCAAGGTCGTGCGCCTGCAGCGGACGAATCCGCTCGATCCCATCAAGGCCGAATTGCTTGGCCGTCTTCGCGAGCATTATGCGGCTGCGACGACTTAGTTGTCTCATCGCGTCCGGCCAGATAGTCGCGCACCGCATCAACTCGGTAAAGCGGGCGGCCATCGATGTAGCGCCATTTCAGCGGGTGGTTCGGATTGCGCCGCCATAGCTCCAGGGCTCCAGGCGTGCGCCGGATCACGGCGGCCGTTTCTAATGCCGTTAAGTTTGAGCTGCCCGGCAGCGAATCGATATCGAACGTCGCGGGCGGCGGCATGCCGCGATTCTTCCGAGGTCGCTTCATGGTGCGGAGCGTCTCCTTCAAGTGGCCCATCGTCAACTCTCACGATTGAAGCGAGCGAGGCTCTTGTGTATTCGCCTGGTCGCTTCTTGGGCGGGGACGTCAAGAGAATCAACGCAGTCGTCGAACTTTCCCTGTCGAGTGCCGCCGATTTGACCATCATGCTCCGGTTGATGTTGCATAGGAACACGTTAATTGCGCGTCGTAGGATTGGATATCAACGCGAATAGAAGAAAAGTTGCTGGTACTAGCCGAGACCACTCCGCTCGCATTGCGGCCCTGCGAGTGGCCACGTCAGCGGCCCGGTCACGCCCGCAGGCTATTGGCCGTCGTGGGAAGCATGTCGAAGAATGAAAAACGAATTGATAGGTAGTTCGACGCTTCGTAGCTACATCGAGGCGGGCCGGCGGACATCGGAATTGATTTGGCAATACGGACTTGCTTGGCGCCAAAGGCGCCTCACGGAAACGACTCGGCACGACGCCACTAGGACGGCGCGTCATGGAAGAACTTCGATGATCCATCTACCGACCGCTTTCAACTGGCGTTCCATAAAAGCGACGCACCGCGTTCCAGGATCCGGTTCGTTCGCTGGCGGCCATTCCTATGCGGCCAATGCACGCGAGCGCCATGGGAATCTGTGTCAACCTGGCGATAAGATCTGGCTCCTTCATCGCGTCAGGCGCATTAGCCCCAAGGGCCATTCTGGCAGCAGGGTCAACAGTTCAGACGACATTGCCGCTGGAACAAGATATGTTTAAGCATCATTGTCGATAAGAAGATCTGTTTACGTTTCGCTTGACTGCGATGTGTGATCTGTTTACATATCATTTCGGTGTTAATGATCCGAGAACATATCATGGCTTCGGCTCCAAACCCGCTGCTCGAGGAACTTGGCCTACACTTTCGCAGAGCGCGAAGGGCTGCTGGCCTCTCCCAGGAGCAAGTCGCCCTCCGGGCGAACATTAGCAGGCCCCGCTATCGCGACATTGAAACGGGTGCCGCTGCAGCGCGCGCAACGACACTCGTCAACGTTGCTCGCGCCCTTGGCATGGAAATGATGCTGATTCCGCAAGCGATGGTACCGGCTATTCAATCAATGCTGCAGCCAGCTACGGGCGATGATGACCATCCTGCGTTCACGTCAGATGTTGAGGAGGAGCATGAATAACCCTGTCCTCGCGGCTGAACGTATCCAATCGCTCGACATCTCATTAAACGATCTTGCCGTCGGCACGCTCGTGCGAACGCCGGGCGACTACAGCGCATTCAATCTCTTGCCCGCGTATCGGAGCTTGAACGACCCTCCGATCTTCAGCCTGTCGCTTCGCTCGGCGGATGGCAGCCTCCGCCGGGATCCCAAACCCATACGCGGCGCGCTGCCGCCGTTCTTCGCGAACTTGCTGCCCGAAGAGAAACTGCGCGAAGCAATGGAAAAGCACCACGCAGCGTCAGTAAGACCTGGAAACGACTTCGATCTCTTGGCAGCACTGGGGACAAATCTACCGGGAGCGGTACGAGCGTTGCCGAGCGACGGCGTTCCCGTTCCGGCCGGGCCAGAATCAGAAGGCAAGAAGAAGGCGCGCTTTTCGCTCGCCGGTGTCCAGATGAAGCTCTCCGTCATCAAAAATACCGGAAAAGAAGGGGGGATCACGCTCGCCGTCGACGATGAGCAAGGGCAGTACATCGCGAAATTTCCCTCCCTCACCCACATTGGGCTTTCGGAAAACGAATTCGCGATCCTAGCGTTAGCGGAAGCGCTAGGGATGGAAGTGCCTGCACGTGAGCTCGTCGAAAAGACGGATTTCGCCAGCATTCCGGAAGAGTTTAACACCATGTCCACGGGCAAAGTGCTTCTTGTCCGTCGCTTCGATCGCGGTGGCGATGCAGCGCGCGTGCATATGGAGGACTTTGCACAGGTCTTCGGCCGCTATCCGTCCGAGAAATATACCGGTGCGGCGTATCACAATATCGCGGCCGCGCTGAACAGCGGTGTCTCGTTCGATTCCGCGATCGAATTTGTCCGTCGTCTTGCGCTCACCGCGATCACGGGCAATGGCGACATGCATCTCAAGAATTGGTCGTTACTGTATCCTGGAGACGGACGGAGGCCTACGTTGGCGCCAATCTACGACGTGCTCTCAACAATTTCGTATATCCCGAAAGATGGTCTAGCATTGAGCCTTGCGGGCGAAAAGTCATTCAAGCCCCTGACTCCAGAGCGCTGGCGCAATTTCGCGAACCGCAGCCGTCTTCCAGAGGGGGCAGTGGTGACGGCTGTAGCTGAGACCGCGGCGGCCGTGCGCGACAAGTGGTCAGTTCTTCCAGAACGCGACGTCGTGCCTGGGCAGGTTCTCGAACGGATCGATGCACATATCGACGAAATGGTATCCATCCTTGACCCTTAGGCGCGGCACTGATTGCAGCACCACCTGGGCTGATCAAGAAGCAAGAATAGTAGGAGGATTTCTGGATGCGAAACAATTCAGCATCACATGGATTGTGGGCTCTCACCGCGCCACCGGCGCCAGACACTGTTCCCCTCGCCAGTGACACCGCAGCGGATGTGATCGTGATTGGCGCTGGATATACCGGGCTGTCGTCTGCACTTCATCTCGCCGAAGGAGGGGCGCGCGTCGCGGTGTTGGAGGCGTCCGAAATTGGGTTCGGCGGTTCGGGCCGGAACGTCGGTCTGGTTAACGCGGGCATGTGGGTGATGCCTGACACCCTTCCGGATACGCTCGGCGCCCCCTTCGGCGAACGGTTGATTGAACAACTCGGCCGTGGACCGCAAAAGGTGTTCGACCTCATCCAAAAGCATGGCATCGAATGTGAAGTGGAACGTGCCGGTACCCTGCATTGTGCCGTCGGACGTAAGGGCTTGCAAGAGATCGAGGCCCGCGCCGAACAGTGGCAGAAGCGTGGCGCCCCTGTCGTAGTGCTAAATGCAGAGGAGACACGCAGGAAAGTGGGCGGTGGCGAATACAGCGGGGCGCTGCTCGATAAGCGCGCCGGGACGATACAGCCGCTGGCCTATGTGCACGGTCTAGCGAGAGCCGCGCTTGCAGCGGGCGCCAGGATATTCACACAGAGCGAGGCTGTTACTGCGCAACACAACGGCCTGCGCTGGAGGATTAGCACAGAAAGCGGATCGGTAGATGCGGAATGGGTGATCGTTGCGACGGATGCCTATGGTAAAGGACTTTGGTCGCAGGTACGGCAGGAGCAGATCCATCTGCCCTACTTCAACTTTGCTACAGGTTCTCTGCCGGATGGTCTGAGGAAGTCGATCCTGCCTGAACGGCAGGGAGCGTGGGACACTCGAGAGGTCCTCTCTTCATTTCGCTTGGATCGCTCCGGGCGCCTCGTGTTTGGCAGTGTTGGTGCCCTTGAGGGTATTGGCGCATCCGTTCACCGGGCATGGGCTCTGAGATCGTTGCGCAAGCTGTTTCCGGGACTTCAGGATGTCGAGTTTGAAACCGGCTGGTTCGGCATGATTGGAATGACCTCGAACAACCTGCCGCGCTTTCACGAGCTCGACCGCAACGTCGTTGCTTTCAGCGGTTACAACGGTCGCGGCATCGCACCTGGCACAGTCTTTGGCAGTGTGTTGGCTTCGTACGTTCTGGGGCAGATCGCGGAGAACGATCTTCCGCTGCCGGTCACTGCCGTTGAACCGCAACGCTTTCGTGCCGCGCGGGAAGCCTTCTACATCGCGGGGTCCCAACTTGTTCACCTAATGGAGACCCGGTTCTGATTACCCAAGCAAGTTCGCCAAGTATGGGACTGTCATCGGCATGCTCATGACTCAACTTCGCGCTCTGGCGGCCATTGACCTCGATCTGTTACTACGAGGCGAGCGATTCTTGTGTTCTGTACGTTCAGTCGAGCTTCACACGGAATTCTAAACGCTGGCGACGGCCTCTCTTTGGGGCGGCGGTATAGACCGTGCTGTCATCGGAGCGACGGGTGCTAAACTCGTCCGAACTTCGCATGAAAACGAGGAAATCATGTCGCGTTATTTCTCCGCCCCAGAGGTAGATGCCGGCCTCGACTATCCAAGGTTGATCGATGCCTTAAGCGAAGCCGTCCGGCGCGACGGAGAAGCGATGCCAGTGCGGCAGAGCTATAATGTTGGTACCGCTGCAAGCCCAGGTCGTCTCCTGACAATGCCGGCTTGGGAGCGGGGCAAGGCACTCGGCGTGAAGCTGGTGACCGTGTTTCCGAAGAGCGGGGCATGCGGTCTCCCTGCCTTTCCTCGCTTTACATGCTGTTCGACGGCAACCGGCCGGCCGCGCGCAATGATCGATGGCGAAACACTCACTAATCGGCGTACAGCCGCCGCCTCCGCGCTCGCATCACGACATCTCTCACGCCCCGACAGCCGCACGCTGCTGCTGATTGTAACCGGCCTGCTCGCCTCCTATTTGGCCGTTGCCCATCGCGCAGTTAGGCCGATTAAGCCGTGCTGGTCTGGGGACGCAATGCGCAACGTGTCCAAGCTCTCGCGGACACGCTTGAGCATCAGGGTCTCAAGGCCAAACCGGCTGCTGATCTGACGGACGCTCTCTCGGTGGCGGACATCGTTAGCTGCGCCACCACGTCACGTGAGCCGCTGATCGTAGGCCAGCACCTCAGGCCAGGAACACATCTCGATCTCGTCGGCGCATTCACACCAGAAATGCGTGATACCGACGACGATGCTGTTTGCCGCAGCCGCCGTGTTCGTAGATACTATGCGGGTGCCCCCAAAAAAGCCGGTGATCTGCTCCAGCCGATTGCGGGTGGCCGGTGGGACGCCTCAATGATTTGTGGGGATCTTCATGAGTTAACCAATGGTTTGAAGTCTGGCCGCCTTTCGCAGCAAGAGATCACTCTCTTCAAGTCTGTTGGGGCCGCAATCGAAGATCTTGCGGCTGCGTATCTTCTTACATGAGAAATACAATGGTTTTGAAAAAACACGAGATCGCGTATTAGCACTGATGTGCGCCTTCATGCCAGGTTGCCGACTCTGAAGTGTTTCGCCGAAGTCAGATCGAGGCATGTAAGCGCGAAGAATGCTGACGCCCTAGGCGAATCACTGTTGACGCATCATGTAGCTGATAGCGCGAATCATCTGTATGCAGATTTTCTGCGGACACCTCGCCTGAGCTGCCAGTATTGATCTCGAACCTGATCAAGGCCCCCTCTGCAAGATCGGTATAGCCGGCCTTCTCGACCGCCCTATGTGCACGAAAACGTCGGCTCCGCCATTATCCAGCTTGATAAATCCATAGCCTGGGTCGCGTTTAACCACTTTACGATGCCAGTCGTCACTAAGTATCTCCAATTCCAAATGACGGGATGTACCTAATGGCTAGAGAGGGATCAAGTCCGTACTCGTTGCCAACGTGCGATCTTGTCGCCGCGCAACATGAACCGGCAATAGAAAGCAGCTTCGTGGAACGGTTAGACTGAGCGCGCCCTTGGCTACTTCCGGCGGCGAAGCCTGCGAATCGCGCTGTGTGAGAATTCTGGGTATCGAGAGCTGAAAATTCACGTCGTCAACCAAACTCAAGCAACGCGACCGCCGCAGATGTTAGCGGCATCTGCCGGAGCCCGCGCTCGGCTTCAAAAGAAGGACCTGAAAAGTAACGGTAGTGCACGGATCGTCCCGCGATTCGGACGCAAATTCAAATGTCCTTTCGGATTTGGGGAGAGGCCCTTTGATGTTTTTCCCGGGCCGTTCGGCACGACTTGCCGGCTGTCCAGCATCGAAGCTGATCCTGGACAGGCCAGTGCTCCACGAAGGCGAGCCCACATTTCCCGAAGAGACGCAGCCAAAAACTCGCGAGAGTGAGTTTCCAATCAAAGGTCACGACAGAGCAAGAAGATTGAAAACTACCATACGCGCGTGAATGTATCGGCACCCTTCAACTTGCCGGGCTTGCCGTTCTTGTCAACGTAGAACAGCGTCCATGAGGTCGGCATTTGAGACCCGTTGAGCTTTCCAACCCACCGGGTGAAGGAATTGCACTGGGCAAAGGTAACAACAAAATACAAGCCAGCAGGGCTAACGGCTCCCGATGCAGGATATGGAATGCCCTGGCACGCAAACCCTTGAGCATGGTTTGTGAAAGTCCCTTGTATTGCCCCGCTATTGGCGGACCAAACAAAAAGTTCTGAACCTCGTTCATTCTTCCAGTACGAGGGGGCAGGAAGCCCCTGTGCGATGGCCTCGGCGGAAAGGAAGAAGGAATGGGCGAGCAGCAAGAGTCCCAGAAGTCTCTTCATATTGAAGCCCCAAAAGAGGTCACTTAAAGGTCGCAACGTGGATCATCTAGCGTGATACAACTTGAGGTCATATTCACTGCCATTATCTCGCGTTCGGCATAGGAATGCGGCGCATATACCCGAAATCACGCTGGATCGCGGCGTAGCCGACCCTGTCGAGCCCTCGGCGCTTCTCATCCTCGAATCGGTTCGCCTGGGCGGCCGAGCGCCGAGCCGGTGCTCGGTTATTTTGATGTGCCACCCCTGTGGTCGTCGGAGGAGATGCGGAGAGTAGAGGTCATTGTCCACGAGCTGTATCGGATCGGGCAATCCGCGCCAGGACTCCGACGCGATCGAATGAGCTGCGCCGGCGGTCGACAGCGCGCGCGGACCCAGGCCGCTCGAGCAGAAAGACGGCGCCTAACAAGGACAAACGCTGCTAATCGCCATGGTTGCAATGGTAAAGTTCCCACTGACTGGGGGCAACATGGTTAGTCGTCCGTTAAGAAGGCGAATTGAGCGGGGCTGGACCGGCCAGCACGCGGCATAGTCGGACCAGGAACAGGCACAAGAGTTCTCTGAGCCAGGCTAGGATGCGGCGGAAGTTGTGGCCGACGGCTGAGAGGATGACGTTGGCGGCGTCTCCGGCACGGCCTTTGAGGTAGCAGCGACCGAGGTGACCTTCGGTCTTCATGTGGCCGATGATGGGCTCGATGGCGGAGCGGCGGCGCAGCTCGCGCTTGATGACGCCGAAGACGCCGCGCTTTTGGCCGGAGATGAAGACGCGACGTGGATTTTGAGCATCGTGGCCGCGGTATCCCTTGTCGACATAGGCCCGCTCGATCGGACATCCGGTGAGCGTCTCGGTCCGGTCGATGACGTTCCGCAAGGTGTGACCGTCGTAGGGATTTTCGGGCAGCGAGCTGGCATGCAGTACGAACAGGCCACCGGGAGCTCGGCGATTGTTGGTGACGATGGAGGCCTTCACGCCGAACTCGTAAGGGGCTGAGGCCTTGCCTTTGCCGATGCACTCCACCTCCGGGGCATGAAAGGAATAGAGCTTCCAGCCGCGCTGGCGCTGCTGCTGGGAGCGGATCTGGCTGGCTCGGCCAAGCGGAAGGGCGAATGCCTCCTCGAGGGCTGGCTGGCCCTCGATCCTGCGACGGATGTCGCGGATGATCCGGCCCAGCCGGCTGCGCAGGATACGCAACTGCCGCTGATGCCGCCCGAACTGTTTGGCATGGGCGTAGCGGCCCGCCATCATCGCAGCGGCCTTGGCCACGCGAGAATAGGATTGCCGGAGCCTGACGCTGTGCCTTCTCGCCAGGCGGTTGAGGCCCTGGATGGCCGCATGAAGCAGCTTGGCGTCGGTCGGGAAAGTGATGGCCTTCGGCTGCACCGTGGGTGTCGACCGTGACGCGCTTGAGGTCCTGGCTGCGTAAGGCGCCGGCTTCGTGCGCCACCCGCAGGCTCTCGGCCAGCAGCAGCTCCAGCTTGTCGCCGAGCCGCTTGCGCCAATGGCTCAGGTCCGAGCGTTCGTGCGGGAAAGCGTGCCGGAAAAACTCTTCGCCGGTGAAGAACTGGAAATAAGGGTCGTGGACCCAGCGCTCGCACACCCCCTCATCGGACAGCCCGTAGATATGCTTGAGCAACAACAGCCCGATCATGAAGCGGGTCTCGATCCCCGGCCGGCCGTTCTCGCTGTAGAGCGGCGCGATCTCGCCGTCGATCCAGTCCCAATCGATCTTGCCGGCAAGCAGAACCAACTCGTGCTTCATGTTGATGATCTGGTCCAGCCGCGCCCGGAACAGATCGTTCGATCCCGTCGTCCTGTGCTTCTTCGGCCGCATCGTTCCCTCCGATGCACCACAGAATCATGGTCCGCAGGGAAAGGGAATCCACAAACGAAAATTGCAGGGTTTGGCGGCTTCAACCTCCCATTCCCTGCAATCTCAAACCGCCTCGAATCCGAAAAAGAGACTCCTGCTCAATCGCTTAGAGCCTTGTTCACGGACGACTGGTTAAGGCATTTCGCAATACGGTCATGGCACTTACTTTTGTGGGAGTTGGCGGCTGCAACATGTTTTGGAATTTCATGAATGACTATATGGTCTGCGGCCTTGCGCTGGCGGCTTCAGTGACAGCCGGCTTTTGCGTTGAGCGCATCTTCATAGAGCGGTCCCGTCGGGAGATGATCCGCCTCTACGGCGCGGACTGGCATTCGGCGGAGAACCGACAGCTCGACTCATGAACGTAACCCGTCGCCCGCCGTCATTTTCATCATCCAATTGTTCGCATTCGACCCGAGGAGCCTGGCCCGATGATTAAACCGGTCCATCCATTCCGGTTCGCTCGCATCGAGCGCCTGCGAGAGCTGCTTGAACGAGACTACCGAATGGCAGTTGACCCGAATACGGGCGTGAGCACCACGAAGCTGGTGAGACCCGATCCGCAGCTGCTTGATGCAGGTTTGGTACTCGATCGTGATCCAGAAGGGTGCGAGCTGGGTCCTTGGTTGAGAGCCTGCGAGCGCTACGGCACGCAACCGGTCGATACGCCCGAGTAGCATCACGATCTGGAAGGGCGACCACCACAAGCTGGTAGGGGCGATTGGACGCGCCCGTGCATCCACCACCCCGCATCGCCAAGAGCGGACTTTTGGATTCCATACGCAACAGAATGTTGCGGTTGAATCGAGGTGGATTTGTATGCCGGCTGGCAAGGCTCACGTCGCGAGCCCACGACACCTCCAGAGCGTCTTCGCCTATCCGCCGCTGGCACACCGTATCAGCTCTCGTTTTGAATGCAACGCTGGCTCGGCCAGACGTGAGTTTGTGCGTGCGTTCGAGGCCTATCGGTCGCGAAACCTTCACGTCCTTGTCAGCTACAGTGACACGATTCATTCCGATCGCAGATCTCGCGAAGCTCAATGAGAAAGTCCTCGCGGATGATACGGTTTTATCTGAGCGCATTCCACGTCATTCCCAAGGAGCGAGATTGGGCATTTCGGCTAGTCAGGGGGCAAGTGATTGAATTTGTGCTCGTTGCGCGTCCGTAGAGTTTCACTGGATTGTCCGGTCTCACAACCTCATTTGCTCAGCGGGGGTCATTCCTGGCCAAATGAGCCGCTTCTCGTAGAAGATCACTGCATATCCGTGCAACATCCCTTCCCTGCGGCGAACATAGCCAGCGCTCTCATAAAGTCTTTGGGCCCCTACTTGGATCGTTGTTGTATCGAGCATTATCCACTTGAAACCGAGAGCAACAGCTCGCGACTCCAATTCACGAAGAACCCTCCTTCCAAACCCTCGTCGCTGAAAGACGGGGTCGACCCGCATACGTTTTAGTTCTGCGACATCATCATCAAAAGGTTTCAGCCCACCCATGGCAGCGAACCGGGGACCAATATGCGCAACTACGAAGTCACCGCCCGAGGCGATGTATACTTCCCCGATATTGCGTAAATCATCCTCCCAAGCCCCTTCCGGGCCACACACACCAACATCCTGCGATGCGCTTCTGTGCAGATGCCATGCATCATCGCTATCCCCGGACTCGAACCGACGAAGGATCAGTTCGTCTTGAGACATCGACTATTACCTCTCGACCGGTGGCGGACGCCTGCGCCTTTGTTTTTAGCCACGCAGAGACCACCGTCGGCTTACGGGCGCGCCTCTGTCAACAGCCGCTGAGAAAGGACAGCCTCAACACTTTCCGATACCTCAACTCCGACAACTGGACGACCCGGCTCAACCGTATATTTTAAGGCCGTACTACGATGCATCCGGGTAAACCGATCCAGTGCACAAACACAGGACGTGCGCAGCGTTCCGATTTCGCCGCCGTGATGCTCCACGACTGGCGAAATGGTCGCAACCCTGGGAAAGTCCGCTTTCCCCTTTAGCCAACCTGGCTTGAGCGGTGCACTCCCTTTGCCTGACGACAGCCAGCGGAATACCTCGTGAATGCATCTCTGCGGATAATATTCGGACAGCCGGTACAGATCCCTATAAAATTGCGGTTTGTGGTGGAAGAGTTCTTCACCGACCAGTAGCACCGAGACCGCCACAATACGGGCCGAGAAGCGGCCGCTTGGACCAAGCGTATTCTTATAAGGATTCTTTCCGTAAAACACACGAAATTGGCCAAATAAATCCGGCGACATATGTTCATAAAAGCGCGTCAGAACATTGTTTGCTGACTCAAGGCGCTCCAGGCATGTCGCAAGACATTGCCCCGCATCCACGTCGGCCACATCACGCAACTTGAGCAGAGCGTCCATTGCTGACTGCAATCCGCTCTCGATGATCTGGTGGCCCAAGCAAAAATCTCGCTCCTCGACGCCGGCCGCGCCGAGGCAGTATACGCGTGGATCGTTCTGCAGCGGATTCGTAAGGATCATATCTTCATAGGAGAGGACCTCAATGCCAGGCCGCCGTTGACAAGTCGAGCGCGCAAGGCGGATCAGTACCTCTCCCACCGTCAGCTCGGCGTCCACGGGATGAAGGCCGGCAAACGCAGACATCTGATAAGCACAATTTACGAGATATTGGATGTCTGTCTTAGCGATCTCGAAGTCCGACTGCGGCAGACTTAGCAGCTGCGCTTCATAGTCCGCCTCCGCAATCATCGCGTTGATATTACGCCCAAGAGCCTTAACCGCTTCATCTGGTCGTTCACTGCATTTGATCTCCGCAATGCAGTGCGGCAGTTGATCGGCGACAAAATTGCTGACAAGCCCAAGCGGGCGTTCTCGGTGCCGGCGATCAATGCTATCGGACAGATGCGAAAATATGTCCTCCGCCTGGCAGGGCGAGCCTTGCGGGGTGGAACCGGAAAAAGGAGCGACCATAAATGAGCGCGCACGCGACTTCATCGAAACGCAACTTGCATTTCGGCACTTGACCCGTATCGTGCGGCCGGTGAGTAATCGTGCTTTTCGAGCAGATCAGTTCGTTTGTCTATTATCCTACTGTCGTTGTACGCGACCCGCTCGAGTATATTGTTCGAGAAAAATAGCAGCGATACGGCGCCCGAATTGATAGTGCCGGCGGCAGTTAGCGAAAGCAGGCCGTTCGAAATGCAGATGAGTCCTGCCTCATTCAAGAGTTCAAGCTCGCGGCCAAAGCATTTCTCGATGGAAACCCCAAACTCCCGCTCGAAGCGGGAGAGCAACACCCCACTGCTACGCAGGGCAAACATTACCGTTCTGCGCATGAGATCATCTTGCGACAGGACAACACCCTTCCACACAGGCTTCTCGCCCGCCTCAACCCTATATAGGTAGCGATCTAAATCTGCCTCGTTATAGAACTGGCACTGGCTCATGTAACCAAACCCGGAAACCCCAAACGGGACCAGATTATTGTCGTTCCAGGAATCGTATTTGCGGCTCTGTTGAATTGAGTGCGGCTGCGACTGCTTACTCCAATAGAAAATCGGCCCATGGCGATAGCCGAGTTTCGTGAGGATGTGCTCGGCCATAAAATGCATGATAATGCGCTCCTTAGCCCCGGCAAATTGATATCGTCCCCTAGCCAAATGGCGGGCTACGGGGTCTGTAGATTTAAACATCAATGGGAATACATTGAACTTCTCTATTCCCATATCCAGTAACCCGATAAGTGAGTCGTACCAGCTCCGGAGCGTTTGCTGCGGCAACCCATACATGAGATCAAGCGACAGATTCTGAACGCCCATCTCATTCAGTAACTTTACTAGTTGTACTACCTCGTCCACGTGGTGCCCGCGGTTCAATATGCGTAAAATGCTCGGATCTAGACTCTGAACGCCCAATACGAAGCGGTTTACGCCGGCTCTAAGCAGTGTGGATATGCGATCTGCAGCGTCCGCTTGCTTTGCAAGAGAGGGATGCAATTCGAAACTCACTTCCGACTTAGACAAGTCAAAGCGCCGGCTAATCATGCCAAATAGCGTTTCGAGTTGACGGTTGGTTAAGAACGAGGGAGTGCCGCCTCCAAAAAAAGCAGTCTCAACAGCTCTGCCACCGAGCGCTGCGTCCGACCAACTCATCTCTTTATCTAAAGCCGCCAGATAGCGCTCCACTCGCCCGGAAGATGGATTGATTTCCTTGGCGAAGTGGCAAAAGGTACAATACTGATCACAGAAGGGGATGTGAAAATAGAGATCGATTGACGACGAAACCTGAAGCAACAACTTTTCGGCATTCAGGTCGCCCATTGCCTTGAGAGGCGGATATGTGCCGACAAGATAATCGTTGTGCATGTCAAGGTGCAAATTCCGTGACCTCAACATGTCAAGGTTAATGTCGTACGAGCGGTCGATCGCGAATTCCAAGGCCTCGGAATAGGACGGCGCACGCATTTTTTTAAACTCCTCTAGCTTTCTTGTGAAGGCAAGGCCCGATGGCAGCTTCGTTGCTCGTGTCACATCGCGCTCTTAAGCTCGGGCTCGATACTGAAGTCGTGCAATTCGATCAGACGCGGATTTGTCGGCTCCTACTCGACGCAACCACCGTAGAGCAGACCGAGTGTCGCCATCCGCTCGGGGACACGCGGGATGATTATGGTTCGGCGAGGAAGACAGATGCCGTGGCCGAATGTCCTTCGGGCGTTGCGAAACGGCACCGAGAAAGACTTCAGGGGCTGAGGAGTGCGAATACTGCTGGAGAAAATGGTGTTCCACCTTCGAGTGTGACCCGCGCCGGGTCGGGCGCCGAGCTCGATCTGCTCCA
The DNA here is from genome assembly GCF_023073215.1 of Bradyrhizobium sp. 35. Lineage (NCBI taxonomy): Bacteria > Pseudomonadati > Pseudomonadota > Alphaproteobacteria > Hyphomicrobiales > Nitrobacteraceae > Bradyrhizobium > Bradyrhizobium sp. 35. Next base: position 205,833 of record NZ_JADPJC010000113.1, on the reverse strand, counting down.
GGGTGCCATTGAACAACTTCTGTCCGTTCCCCTCTTCGACAGGAAGCGGCCATTGCTCGAGACCAAGCTTGATTTGGTTTCCTCCCGGTCCGACGCCAACATTCGCATGCCGCTGCATGCATTCGACACTGAGCCGCCCAAACGTGTCACACTGGTTCGGATTTGCTCGGGAGTAAGCGCGCTCAATGCTAGTAGTGTCTGGTGGTCTTGAGAGTTACCCGACGCGAAGAACGACAGCGGCACCCGCGAGGGACGCGGCAAAGCTTTAGGCGGGACCGCACTCAATAGCGCAGGTCCAAGGCATTGAGTCGAGCAAGTTTCATTTGAACTCCTGGGCCGGCGAATGCGAGATCGTCATGGTCGTGCGGATCCATTTACGGTGTCCCAGCAATACACGTGCCACTAAAGACATTTGCGAGCCTGGCTTGAAGAGGGCAAAACCATGTGCTTCGTGTCCACCGACGGAATACTCGCGCCTCAGTGTCTGGTCCCGGACATTAACGTCTTCAGCCGGACACGGCTGAACACGACAACGCGGAATGTTGAATGACGTTGGCGGCCTCTCATGCCGAACTCGAGCATCTGCTCCAACGGCCACCTTACGACCGAATCGCCCGGCTCATGAAGGCAGCGTCCCGGCACGTGACGGATATGCAAATGAACTCGTCGCTTTCTTGCGGCGCGGTGGCCACGGAGCGACTTCGATCTATTGGCAGCGCTCGGCGCGGACTTGCCAGGCGCGGTGCGTGTCGTACCGAGCGACGAGCTCGGGCGCAGAGCATCGGCGCGGCCGACTCTTCGGTCAAGGTACCGTGGATCATTCTGCCCGGTTTCATCGATCTCCATGACCATCTCAGCTGGAATATCCAGCCGCGATGGCTGACCGGCCGGAGTTTAACAATTGCTAAGAATGGTAGGATTCGCGGAATAGGACTGCTTGCTGAACAATCCGCACTGCCGGGCAATCCCGACTTTGGCCTGCGAAGCGGAGATGTACGCGGAGATCAAGGCGCTTGCCAGTGGGGCGACCTCGGTCCTCGGGGATTGCTGAGCAGCGATAAGAGCTCTGCAAACCATCCGTGCGTGCGGGACTTGCCCGAAATCTGGATAGGGGGGTGCCGGCTTCTCGCAAAGCAACCGGTCTCCGACCGCCCTTGCGCCAGGCAGCCTCAACCTGCACGCACCAAACCCATTGGCACTTGCTGCGGAACGCGCCTCTGTGCAAGACAATTCGTCCCAGAACGGCAGTAAGGAAACCGCACTGTGACAGCTTCTCTTGATGGTGAAATTCGCGACGGCGGCCATCATATGCAGGTCCGCGTCTATTTCGAAGATACTGACTCCGGTCAGATTGTTTATCACGCAAATTTTTTGCGCTTCATGGAACGCGGTAGAACGAACTACTTGCGCCTGCTCGGAACCACTCAGCAAGCGCTACTCAGAGAAGCCAAGAAAGATGCGCCCGGCTTTGCCTTCGTTGTCCGCTCCATGACGATCGATTTTCTAAAACCGGCGGTCTTGGATGACCTGCTTGACGTCGTCACAGTCCCGCAAGAGGTGAGGGGAGCGTCGATTGCGTTGCTGCAGGAATGCAGGCGCGGAGACGATCTCCTTGTCACGGCGCGTGTACGCGTGGCGTTTATTTCAGCCGGAAAGGCGCAGCGCATCCCGAAGTCGCTGCGGCTCGCTATGGAAGGGCTTCGATAGATCTGCCGCTTAGTTCAAGCTTTTGGCTTCCAGCGCCCCACTGAAATCAAGTCATTAAGCTTCTGTTGCGACCTAGTCAAACCAGTGTTCGGGGTAATCGCATCCAATCGGGGCTCTGACGCATATTCGATGATCGTGATTGTTTTTATGGCGCGCCAATCAGCCTAGCCTGAAGAAGATCGAGCTTAGCGCGCCCGTACATCTGCCGTTCGACCAGCTTGAGCTTGGCGATGTGAGCTTCATTGGACCATGGTTGCGTAATAGCGGCGTGCACCGCGCCCTTATCGTTGGCGATCCCATTCGCGAACGAGGCAATGAGGCTCCGCTTGGATTCATCAATCCGAGGTTCGAGCTCCATCTCGGCCTCCTTCGGATGATCGCCTGGAGAGCTTGGGCATCGGCCAGCATAGGAAAGTTTTGTTCGATGACGGCAAGCGTGACGGTCTCGGCCTTAGTTAGGTGGTCGGCTTAGTCATCATCAGCTGCGCTATCGTCCTGGCGGCGGGGACCTTCTGCAATTGTTGATGGCTGATAGTCTCGGCACGCCGCCGTCGCGTATGCGGCAAGCGGCTCAAGGTGATGATCCCGACCTTGCTGCCGGCCCTGGAGCAACATGGCCGATTGCAGCTTGGCAAGGCCACTGTGATCGTGTTCGATAAAGACGCCGTCGCTGATCCACTCGATCGAACGCGATCTTGACGCTGGCCATGCCGCTGTCATCCAGCTCGTCTCGACCGGCGAGGCACTGATGGAGCGCCGGCCTTTCCGGTGCAGCTCTACGAGCCTTTCACCGATCAGGAGGGCAATCTCTGCTCTCGACCCGTCTATCGCGACGGCCAACCGGTCGACAGCCGGTAGGCCGTCGCTCGCCGCGACCGCCTCATCGAGAAGCTCCCGTGGCTGCCGCAGGTCCCGGGCGCGCTGGATCAGGTGATCCAGCGCTTCGGCACTGACATGGTCGCGGAGGTCACAGGCCGCTCACGCCGCATCGTGCGCAAGGGCGATCGGCTGGTGGTCGAAAACCGCGCCGGTTCGGCCAACCTCGCCGAGACCCTCGGCGTTCATGGACGACGTCAAGCGGGTCCTCGTGTTCTCCGACGCGGGCGGCACGGGGAGGAGCTATCATGCCGAGCTGTCGGCGCGGAAGCGTCGCCTGCGGGTCATTATTTGCTCGAGCCCGGTTGGAAGGCCGATGCCGCGATCCAGGGGCTCGGCCGCACCAAGCGGACGAACCGGGCGCAGCCGCCGTTGTTTCGCCCCTTCGCGACCGACGTGAAGGCCGAAAAGCGCTTTCTCAGCACCATCGCCCGCCGGCTCGATACGTTGCGAGCGATCACGCGCGGACAACGTCAGACCGGAGGGCACGGTCTATTCCGGCCAGAGGACAATCTCGAAAACCAGTAGGGCCGCGACGCGTTGCGCCAACTCTACACGCTGGTGGCGGGCGGCAAGGTCGAGGGCTGCTCGCTCGAGCGGTTCGAGGATGCGACCGGCCTGAAGCTCACGGACATTAATGGTCTCAGGGATGACCTGCCACCGATCACGAGTTTCCTGAACAGGTTGCTCGCGCTCACGATCGATCTTCAGAACATTCTGTTTGACGGCTCGGATCCAGGAAGATGGGCCTTGCCGGTAACGGTGCCGCCGACCAAAGCGGCATTCTGCTGCGTCAGCAGGCGCGCGCATGCGCTGGAATCAGCCGACGAAAGGGGGGTAAACGCGAGATTTCAGCGTGAATGCGCTGAGAGTTGCATCAATCGACATCGGTATAATGTTACAATCAGAGCTAGACGTCCGAAAGGCGCATCGTCAAGTATTGCGTACGAAATGCTCCGATCGGAAGCCGAGACGACATACTCCGGTGAGAAGCGAGATTGTTCGTTCCATTGCGTGCTGAGTTCGTCGGGCAAGGGCGACCAAAATTGTTGCTCTCTAAGAGATTAAGTCCGGCGAGGCTCGATCGTGGTCACAGACACTACAAAGGACGGGGGCCGTCGCGTCCCATTCAATCCTCCGCTTGAAGCAAAATACATGACCGTTGACGGCAGTCTCGGCGGCAACTGTCTCGTGCTGAACACGGGCGAAAGTGGCGGCTTACTCGAGCACGTCCCGCCGACACTCAACGAGTTCTTTTTGATCTTCACATCAACCTCAGCGGTACGCCCGGTTCACCGACTCTGCAAGAGAGCATGGGTTCAGGGGTCTAAAATGGAAGTTGACTACGTGTGCAAGCTGCCGAGCTTCGCTCAGCATATGTAAGACACTACCTTATGATGTGGCAACCCGCATCGATGTGGACCCGGACCCACTCGGTAACACATGGCATGAGAGGGTCATTTGGACAGGTGGCGATGCCTTCAGCGTGGAAGTTCGTTGACATAGCCTAGTTCGCGTTCCACCAGAACTTCGTCCAGTGCACGGCCATTGACTGTGGGCTGAATAGCCGATCCGGGCGGACGAGGCGGAGATTGGCGCGAATCACGACGTCTTGCACGCGACGCGTCCAACCCAATTCCTTCGTTGTCCGCGAAGGCGTCGTATGTGCCTTCAAATTGACCAGCGAGGCGAAGCATCAGATTCAAGCTTAGTTCGCGCCTAAGGAGATTAGCCGCTCGCGCACGGCTCGGCCGATGTCGCCGCAACCGCCGGAAATCACGGCGATGCGTCCTGAGAGACCGAGGCAGTTCATGCCGCAGCCTGGGAGCACATGCTCACGCAAGTGCCTGTGAACCCGGTGGTGCGCGTGAAGGGCCGCTTCTCGCCATCTTCGCTACAAGGATGCGGAGTTGGTGCTTGAACGATAAGCCGACCCTCGAAGAACTGCTGGAACTGCTGGAACTCCTCGAAGTGCAGGAGTACTTTGACCTGAGAGTCAAAGACTCGTCGAGAAGGATTCACACGCAGGGCGCTGAATTTTCAGATTGCAGGAGCTGAGCCCAAAAGCTTGGGCGATTGCTCAGAAAGGCGTCTCTGTGCAAGACGATTGGTTCTCGGAACAGCAATAAGATGAATCGTACTGTGACAGCTTCTCTTGACGTGAAATTCGCAACGGCCGCCATCACATGCACGTCCGCGTCTATTTCGAAGATACCGACGCCGGACAGATTGTTTATCACGCCAACTTTTTGCGCTTCATGGAACGCGGCAGAACGAATTACTTGCGCCTGCTCGGAACCATCAGCGAGAACTACAAAAACGCCCAGAACGACGCGCCTAGCTTTGCCTTCGTTGTCCGCTCAATGACAATCGATTCCTAAAACCGGCGGCCTTAGACGACCGGCTTGACATCATCACAGTCCCCGCAGAGGTGAAGGGCGCGTCGATTACCCTGCTGCATGCAGCGCGGGGACGATCTTTTGGTCAAGGCCCGCGTGCGCGTGGCCTCTATTTCCGGTGGAAAAGCGCAACGTATCCCGAAGGCGCTGCGGTTCGTCATGGGAGGGGCGCCGAAAAATCTACGCTTGTTTACGCTATAGCCCTCCAACGTCCCAATGAAATCAAGGCGCTGTGTTGCGATGTTGGCAAGCCAGAGTTTTCCGGCATCGTCTATCACGCCAACTATCTGCGCTTCATGGAGCGCGGGCGGACCAATCATCTGCGGCTGATGGGCGCCGAGCAGCAGGCATTGTTCGAGCAGGCCGGGGCGGAAGAGGCAAGCTTCGCCTTCGTGGTGCGCTCGATGCATCTCGATTTCCTCAAGCCTGCCCGGATGGACGACGTGCTCGATGTCGTGACCTGGCCGGTCGCCGTGAAGGGCGCCTCCATCATGCTGGCGCAGGAGGTGCGGCGCGGCGAAGTCGTGCTGGTCAAAGCCGAGGTGCAGGTCGCCTTCATCAGCGGCGGACGTGCCCAGCCGATCCCGAAATCGATCCGCGCCTTGATGAAGGCTGATCTGATTTCGTGATCGGGCGATAGCGGACGGCCTCTCGACTCCTCCGCGCGCGGCGATAGATTGCACTCCCGCCAACCGATGAGGCCCTCATGTCGCGCCCGCCGCTCCCGCCCTTTACCCGTGAGACCGCAGCGCAAAAGGCCCGCATGGCCGAGGATGCCTGGAATTCGCGCGACCCGGTGCGCGTCTCGCTCGCCTATACCGAGGACAGCCGCTGGCGCAATCGCTCCGAGGTTTTTCAGGGGCGCGAGGCCATCGTCACGTTCCTCACCCGCAAATGGGAGAAGGAGCACGACTACCGCCTGATCAAGGACCTCTGGGCGTTTGACGAACACCGCATCGCGGTTCGCTTCCAGTACGAATGGCACGATGCGAGCGGCCAGTGGTATCGCTCCTACGGCAACGAGCAGTGGGAGTTCGACGAGCACGGCCTGATGCGGCGCCGCGAGGCCTCGATCAACGACATCGCGATTGCGGAGAAGGACCGGCGGTTTCACTGGCCGGCACCGGGGCCGAGGCCTGCGGATGTGGTGGGGCTGGGGACGGATCCGTTCTGAGGCCTATCAAGACGAGCTTGTCGCTTTCTTCCCTCTCCCCTTGTGGGAGAGGGTGGCTCGCCGCGAAGCGGCGAGACGGGTGAGGGGTCTCCCTCAGCGAGCACCTCTCGCGATTGAATCCGCGGATAGAGACCCCTCATCCGGCGCTTCGCGCCACCTTCTCCCACAAGGGGAGAAGGGAAGAGTCTGCGTGGCGAGAGCTGCGGACTACGTTGCCGTACGCTTCGCCAGAAACCTTGCAATCGCGCCACCAAGCTTGGCGTGATCCATCGGCTGCGCCAGTGATTCCCTCGCGGTGGCAACGACATCCTCCGGCGCCTTGCCGATGCGCAGCTCGCAGCACACTTGCGCAAACTCCACGTCGAACTCCGGATGCGGCTGCAGGGTGAGCGTCGCGCCGTTGGCGTAGAGCAGGCCGGCATGCGGGGTGAAATCGGAGGAGAGGATCGTCAGCGCATCGTTGGGCGGCTCCATCACCTGGTCCTGATGCGAGCAGGCGATGGCGACCGCTTCGCCGTCAACGACGCCGTTGTCCGGCAGCACCTGATAGACGTGCCGGCCGATGCCCCAGCCCTTCTCCGACTTGCGCACGGTGCCGCCGAGCGCCTGCGCGATCAACTGATGGCCGAAGCAGACGCCGACCATGGGTGTCCTGTTGGCGTAGGCCGTGCGCACGAAATCTTCCAGCGGCGCGATCCAGTCGAGCCCGTCATAGACGCCGGCGGCCGCGCCGGTGATCAGCACCGCCTCCAAATTGCGCGGATCGGGCAGCGCATCGCCGTTCGGGATGCTGACGATTTCGACCGTAGCTGTCGGATCCTCGGCGCGGACCATGCGCTCGAACATGTCCGGGAATGAACCGTGGCGCTCGCAATATTTTTGTGGGACCTGTCCGGTCTCGATGATGGTGATGCGTGCCATGTGCCCTCCGGTAAAGGTCAAGCTCAGTCGCTTCCTGCCCCATGTTGTTGGTGTGGCGCTGTGCGCTCCAGCAGCGCACTCTCTTTCCGGACCTCGTTGAGAAACGCCTTGGCCAGGCGCGACAGCGGCTCGGCTTCCGACCATAGCATATAGGCCACGGCGTGCGTCGTCGGCGCGAACGGCCGTACGGCGAGGCCGGTCCCGCCGTTCTGCCGTGGCGAGAAGGGATCGACCACCGCGGCGCCGACGCCAGCGGCGGCGAGCACGCAGGCCGTGTTGCAGTAGCGCACCTCGACGGTCGGCTGGAACGGCGCGCCGGCGCGTGCGAAACTGTCGCGCACGGCCTCGCCAAGCCGCGTGCCGCGCTCGAGCCCGATGAAGGGCAGGCCGGACAGGTCGGCTGCCGAGATCACCGGCCGGTCGGCGAGCGGGTGCTGCGGCGGCAGCACGCAGACCATCTCGCCGGTGTGCACCACCTCATGGGCGATGCCCGGATGATGTGTCAGCCCGAGCGCGAAGCCGAGCTCGGCGACGCGGTTGAGCACGCCTTCGATGATGCCCTCATAGCGCCGCACGTCGAAGAACACCCGCGTCTCCGGGCGGCGGCGCAGGAAGCCTGACAGCGCCGCGGGGATGATGCTGTAGGCGAGCGGCGGCGTCGCGACCAGCGCGAGATGCCCGGAGCGGTTCTCGCGCAGATCGCGCACGCGGTTCTCGAGCTTTGCGTGCAGCGCGAAGATCGCCTCGCTCTCCTTGTAGAGCGCCATCGCTTCCGTGGTCGGAAACAGCCGGTTGTTGACGCGCTCGAACAGCGCAAAACCCGCCTGCGCCTCCATCGTCTTCAGCGCATTGCTGACGGCAGGCTGCGACAGCGCCAGTTCGTCGGCGGCCGCAACCGTGGTGCGGTGGCGGATGACGGCGCGGAGAATCTCGAGCTGGCGCAGGTTCATATCACTGCCGATTATACTCTGGGCCAAAACATCATAGCAGAACGAATTGATTTTGCAGCCCCGCTTCCGCGTAATGGCCGCGGATTTGCACGTCGCATCAAAGGGTTCATCCGCCCATTGAGGCGCCACTGCGCACAGATTGGAGGCAATCTTGGTTCGTGTCCTTCGCGCTGCCGCCGCACAGATGGGGCCGACGCAAAAAGCCGATCCGCGCGAGCATACGCTGTCGCGGATGCTTGCGCTGCTGGAAGAGGCGGCCGGCCGCGGCGCCAGCCTCGTGGTGTTTCCCGAGCTTGCCTTCACCACATTCTTTCCGCGCTGGTTGCTCGAAGGCGACGCGCTCGACCATTATTTCGAACGCGGAATGCCGAACCCGAACGTCGCCGCCTTGTTTGACCGTGCGCGTGCGCTGCGCGTCGGCTTCTATGTTGGCTATGCCGAGCTGACGCCGGATGGACGCCGCTACAATTGCGCCATCCTGGTTGACCGCGACGGCGAGCTGCTCGGCCGCTATCGCAAGGTGCACCTGCCGGGCTCGGTCGAGCCGCGACAAGGTGCGCGCTACCAGCAGCTTGAGAAACGCTATTTCGACTATGGCGACCTCGGCTTTCCGGCCTTCCGCGCCGGCTCGGCCTGGGCCCACGCCATTATGGGCATGATGATCTGCAACGATCGCCGCTGGCCGGAATCCTGGCGCGTGCTTGGCCTGCAGGGCGTCGAGCTTGTCTGCATCGGCTACAATTCGGCGGCCTATGATCCCAATGGCGGTAGCACGGAAGATGCCTCCTTGCGCACCTTCCACTCCACGCTGGTGACGCAGGCCAACGCCTATATGAACGCGACCTGGGCGATCTCGGTGGCGAAGGCGGGCGAGGAGGACGGCTCCGGGCTGATCGGCGGCTCCTGCATCGTCGATCCCAATGGCCGCATCGTCGCGCAGGCCGCAACGCTGACCGACGAGGTGATCGTCGCCGATATCGATCTGGACCTCTGCCGCCAGGGCAAGGACAAGATGTTCAACTTCGCCGCGCACCGGCGGCCGGAGCAATACAGGGTGATCACCGAACGCGCCGGCGTCATCGAACCCGCGGTTCTCGACGCGGACTGACAGGACGTTCCAGCAACGTTGGCAAAGGAGCCGATATGACGCGCCTCTCGTATTTCCTCGGCATCGCAGCGCTGACGGCCGCCACGTCCGCGCAGGCGGCGGAGCTTCCGGCCGAGATCAAGCAGGCGGGCGCGTTGAAGCTCACGGTCAACTCGACATACGCGCCGATGGAATATCGCGATCCCGCAACGAATGAGCTCGTCGGGCTCGACGTCGATCTGGCGAACGAGCTCGCCAAGCGCCTCGGCGTGAAGATCGTCTGGAGCGAGACGCCGTTCGCCGAATTGATCCCGTCGCTCCAGACCAGGCGCGCCGACTTCATCATCTCCGGCATCTCCGATCGCGCCTCGCGGCGCGAGACCGCAGATTTCGTCGATTATCTCGGGACCGGCCCGCAGTTCTTCGTGATGGCGGAGAACGAAGCCAAGGCTGCGACCGATCTCTGCGGCAAGAAGGTCGGGACCACCCGCAGCACCAGCTTCCCGGTCGAGATCGAGAAGTGGAGCAAGCAGAATTGCGAGCCGGCCGGCAAGCCGGCGATCCAGTACGTGCCGGGCGAGAACTCGATCGACGTTCGCAACCAGCTCAAGCAGGGCCGTATCGACGCCGCCGTACAGGGCAGCGAGACGCTGCCTTATGCGCAGACGCAGGAACCCGGCAAATACCGCGTGATCGGCGAGCCCTTTGCCAAAGGCTATCAGGGCATCATGTTCCGCAAGGACGATGCGGCGCTTCGTGAAGTGGTGACCGAGAAGCTCATCGCGATGATCGCCGACGGTTCCTACAAGGCCGTCCTCGACAAATGGAGCCTTGGCGGCAACGCGGTCGCCCAGCCCATGCTGAACGCGGCGCCGCAATGAAGCCGGCACCGGCACTCGCGGAGGGTTTTCCCGATCTGTCGGGAATGCGGGTCGCGCGCGAGCCGCACTGGTTTCGCTGGCTCAGCGCGGCGCTGATCGTCCTCGTGCTTGCATTGATCGGGCGCGCTTTTGCGGGCGGCCAGATCGAATGGTCTTATGTCGGCCGCTTCCTGACCGCAAAGGTGATCATAGAGGGCATCGTCAACACCATGGTGATGGCGGTGCTGGCGATGGCGCTCGGTATCTTCCTTGGCGTCGTCGTCGCGATCATGCGGCTGTCGCCCAACCCGGTACTGAAGACCGTTGCCGCCGGCTACACTTGGTTGTTCCGCGGCACGCCGCTGATCCTGCAACTGCTGCTGTGGTTCAATCTCGCGCTGGTGTTTCCGACCATCGGCATTCCCGGCCTGTGGAGTGCGCGCGCCGTCGACGTCATGACGCCGTTCCTTGCCGCGCTGCTCGGGCTCGGCATCAACCAGGGTGCCTATACCTCGGAAGTGATGCGCGCCGGCATGCTGTCAGTCGATATCGGGCAATATGAGGCCGCGCAGGCGATTGGCATGGGACGCCTGCGTGCGCTGCGCCGGATCGTGCTGCCGCAGGCGATGCGGGTGGTGATCCCGCCGCTCGGCAACGAGTTCATCGGCATGGTGAAGGCGACCTCGCTCGCCAGCGTCATCCAGTATCCGGAACTGCTGCACAACGCCGAAAACATCTACTACGCCAATTCGCGCGTGATCGAGCTCCTGATCGTGGCCGGGCTCTGGTACCTGCTCGTCGTCTCAATCCTGACGCCGCTCCAGATGCTGCTCGAACGCCGTTTTGCGCGCGGCACATTGCGGCTCGCGCGATGACAAGACCCCTCGTCGCGATTCGCTCCGTCGCCAAGAATTTCGGCGAGTTCCAGGCTCTCAAGAGCGTCACGCTCGACGTCTGGCCCGGCGAGGTGATGTGTCTGATCGGCGCCTCCGGCTCGGGCAAGACCACACTGCTCCGCTGCATCAACCAGCTCGCGGCGATCGACAGCGGCGGCATCTGGCTCGACGGCGAGCTCCTGGGCGTGCGCGAGCAGGGCGGACGACTGCATCGGCTCAGCGAGCGCGAAATCGGGCGGCAACGGCTGAAAACCGGCATGGTGTTCCAGCGCTTCAACCTGTTTCCGCACAAGACCGCGCTCGAAAACATCACAGAGGGTCCGCTCCAGGTTCAAGGCCGAAAATCCGACGAGGTGCGCGCTGAGGCGATCGAGCTGCTGCGGCGCGTCGGATTGTCGGCCAAAGCGGACGCGTATCCCGCCCAGCTCTCCGGCGGCCAGCAGCAGCGGGTCGCGATTGCCCGCGCGCTTGCCATGAAGCCGATGCTGATGCTGTTCGACGAGCCGACCAGCGCGCTCGATCCCGAGCTCGTCGGCGAGGTCTTGGCGGTCATGAAGGAGCTGGCGCGGAGCGGCATGAGCATGATGGTCGTGACGCACGAACTCGGCTTCGCGCGCGAGGCCGCCGACCGCGTCGTCTACATGGACCAGGGCGCGATCATCGAGCACGGGCGCGCATCCGATGTGTTGGGCGCGCCGCGCGAGGAGCGTACCAAGGCATTTCTTTCGGCAGTGATCTGAATGGGGGCGTATCGATGAAGAGACTTCTGGTTACGGCGGCACTCGTTGGCGCCATGAGCGCTCCGGTCATGGCAGTCGAGCTGCCGGCGGAGATCGCCAAGCGCGGCAGCATCAAGGTCGCGCTGGTGCCGAACTATCCACCGATGGAGTTCCGCGATCCCGCCACCAACGCGTTGTCCGGCTTCGACATCGATCTCGGCGAGGCCATCGGCCGCAAGCTCGGCGTCAAGATCGAGTGGCAGGAGACCAGCTTTGCCGAGTTCATGCCGTCGATCTCGACCGGGCGGGTGGACGCCATCCTGTCCGGCTTCACGGACTATGCCAGCCGGCACGAGATCGCGTCCTTCGTCGATTATTTGCGCAGCGGCCCGCAGTTCTTCGTGCAGCAGTCGCGCAAGGCGGAGTTCAAGGACGCAGCCGCGCTCTGTGGCAAGAAGGTCGGCGCCAGCCGCCGCACCATGTTCCCCGCGCAGATCGCGGCCTGGAGCGAGAAGAATTGCGGCACCAATCCGATCCAGTTCGTCGGCACCGACGGCTCGGCCGACGCCCGCACCCAGCTCAGGCAGGGCCGCATCGATGCCGCCGCCCAGGGCAACGAGACGCTGCCCTACATCATGGACCTCGAGCCCGGCACCTATGCGACCGTGGGCGAGCCCATCGCGCAGCAATTCACCGGCATCGCTCTGCCGGTCAAGGAAAAGGCGCTGCAGCAAGCCATGCTCGAGGCGGTCGATGCACTGATCGCGGATGGCACCTATCGCACGCTCCTCGCCAAGTGGAAACTGACCGACAACGCACTCGAAAAGGCGACCATCAATGCTGGACAGTAAGGCACTCCAGAGCATTCCGCTCGTTCCGGCCAACACCGCGGATCCTGCACCGGAATACCCCTGGCCGAAGCCGTACAATTCGGCGATGTTCCTGTCGTTCGACGTGGACGCGGAGAGCGCCTGGACCAGCAAGGACGCGGTGCACGCCCAGCGGCTCATCACCATGAGCTATGGCGGCTATGAGGCGCGCGTCGGCACGCCGAAGCTCCTGGAGCTGCTCGAACAGCTCGATCTCAAGGCGACCTTCTTCGTCACGGGATGGTCGGTCGACGCGCATCCGGCGATGGCCGAGGCCATTCTCAAGGCCGGTCACGAGATCGGCCACCACGGCTATCACCATCTGTTGCCCGATCCCGGCGATCCCTGGATCGAGGAGGAGCTCGAGCGCGGGTTCGAGGCGCTCAAGCGCCGGCTCGGCGTCAGGCCGACCGGCTACCGCGCGCCCTACGGCGAATTCACCGAGGAACTGCGGGTGGCGTTAGTGCGCCACGGCATCGTCTACACCTCCTCGTTCCGCGACGACGTGCGGCCCTATCGCCATCGTCTCGCCGACGGCAAGCCGGGCACGATCGAGCTGCCGGTGACCGCCAGCTATGACGACTGGATGCACGGCCTGTCCGCGCGCTTCAGTCCGCGCTCGATTTTCCCCAAGGAGCATGTGCTCTCGATCTGGAAGGACGAGCTCGACGAAACCAGAGACTGGGGCGCGATGGTGACGACCGTGCTGCATCCACAATGCAGCGGTCGACCGATGCGGCTGCGCCTGCTGCGCGAATTCCTGACCTACGCAAAGTCGTGCCCGGATGTCTGGATCACGACCGGTGAGAAGATCGCGGCCAACTTCCTGCGCCACGAGGCCGGAAAAAGTTGAGCCACGCCATGACCCGTATCCTCGTCATCAACCCCAACTCCTCCGCATCGGTGACGGCGGCGATCGACGACGCCGTCGCGCCGCTACGCATCGCCGGCGGACCCGCAATCGAGGTCGTCGGCCTTGCCGGGGGGCCGCCGGGCATCAGCTCGCAACGCGACGCCGACAGCATGGTGATGCCGCTGGTCAACCGTGTGTCGCGCGCCGATGCGGATGCCTTCGTGCTCGCCTGCTTCAGTGATCCCGGCCTGCATGCGGTGCGCGAGGCGGCCGGCGGGCGCCCGGTGATGGGCATCGCCGAGTGCGGCATCTTTCGCGCAATGATGCTGGGCGAGCGATTTGGCGTCATCGCGCTGTCGCCGTCGAGCATTCGCCGCCAGCAGCGGATGGTGCGGCTGATGGGCATCGACAGCCGCTATGCCGGAAGCTGGTCGGTCGGCGCGAGCGCGGCGGAGACGGCAGGCGCGGACATCCGGGGACGGTTGATTGAAGCCGGCCGCGCGCTGGTCTCGCAATGCCGTGCCGATGTCGTGGTGATGGGCTGCGCCGGCATGGCCTCGCACCGCGCGGCGATTGCGGATGCCATCGGTGTGCCCGTGGTCGAGCCGGCGCAGCAGGCGGTGGCCGCTGCGATCGGCGCGGTCTTGTTGAACACGTAAGATCCTTCAGGAGCCTCTTGCAATGCCCGTCTCCCGCCGTTCGCTCCTCAAGGCCGTAGCCGCGGTGCCGGCGCTGTCATTTCCGGGCATCCTGCGCGCCGAATCCCAGACCACGCTACGCTTCATTCCGGTGATCGACCTCGCCTTCGTCGATCCCATCTATTCGACGGCACAAGTGTCGCGAAACCACGGCTTCATGGTCTACGACACGCTCTACGGCATGAGCTCTTCGCTCCAGGTCTCGCCTCAGATGCTGTCGGGCCATGTCGTCTCCGGCGACCGGCTGCAATGGGACCTCAGCTTGCGCGACGGTCTGTTCTGGCACGATGGCGAGCGCGTGCTCGCCCGCGACTGCGTCGCGAGCATCCGCCGCTGGGCCGCGCGCGACGGCTTTGGCGGCGAGCTGATGGAGGCGACTGACGAGCTGTCGGCCACTGACGACCGCACCATCCGCTTCCGCCTCAAACGTCCATTCCCGCTGTTGCCGCAAGCGCTGGGCAAGGCCGCGATCAACGCGTGCTTCATGATGCCGGAGCGGCTGGCGGGCCAGGATCCGTTCAAGCCGCTCACCGAAGTGATCGGCAGCGGCCCGTTCCGCTATCTCGCCGACGAGCGCGTGCAGGGTGCGCGCAACGCGTATGCCAGGTTCGAGCGCTATCAGCCGCGCACGGACGGCAAACCGGATTGGACAGCGGGCCCGAAGATCGTGCACTACGATCGGGTGGTCTGGACCACCACGCCCGATGCCGGCACCGGCGTCGCCGCGCTGCAGACCGGGGAGCAGGACTGGCAAGAGACCACGCCACACGACCTGCTGCCGATCATCAAGGCGGCCGGCGACATCGAGACGCGGATCCTCGATCCCCGCGGTTACGCCTGCATGCTGCGCCTCAATCATCTTCAGCCACCGTTCGACAATCCTGCCGTTCGCCGCGCGCTCCTGGGGGCCATCGATCAATCCGCCTTCATGACCGCGGTGGCCGGTACCGATCCGAACTTCCAGGTCTCACCGATCGGCTATTTCGCGCCGAATACGCCGATGGCCAGCGATGTCGGCCTCGATGTCTTCCGCGGCCCGCGTGACTACGCCAAAGTGAAGGCCGATCTCAAGGCCGCGGGGTATAATGGCAAGAAGGTCGTGGTGCTCGTGCCCACCAACTCACTGGCGCAGAAGCCGCTTGGCGAGATCGCCGTCGACTCCTTGCGCAAGGCCGGCATGAACGTCGAATATGCCGGGCTCGATTTCGCCGTGGTGCTGCAACGCCAACTCAAGAAGGACCCGATCGGGCAGGGCGGCTGGAGCGCGGCGGTCGGCAACTGGCAGGGCATCGACTGGCTCAATCCGGCCGGCAACACCAATATCCGTGGTGAGGGCAAGGTCGCCGGCTGGTATGCGAGCGAGAAGATGGCCGGGCTCCGCAGCCAGTGGCTGGCGGCCTCCGAGCTCGCGGAGCAGCAGCGCATCTGCCGTGAGATCCAGGCGGTGGCTTTCCAGGAAATCCCCTATATTCCGATTGGCCTGTACAAGCAGCCGACCGCCTATCGCAAAGCCATCACCGGCATTCTCGACGGCACCGCCGTCTTCTGGAACGTACGCCCCGCATGAGCATGATCGCAATCTTCGGCAGCTATGTGCTGTCACGCAAGGACGGCGCGCAGGACGTGTTGCGCGACCATTGGGTTCTGGTCGAAGGCAAGAAGATTGCCGCGGTCACGCGCGACAAGCCGCGGGCGGACGAGGTGCATGACCGTCCCGGCCGCTTCGTTCTGCCGGGCCTGTTGAACCTGCACAATCACTGCTTCTCCGAAGCGCTGGCGCGCAGCCACACCGAGGACGGCAACGGCCGCCGCAACAATCAGAGCATCGTTTACACGGTGCTTTTGCCGCTGACCAAGCGCGGTGCAGATATCTTGTCGGCGGAAGAGCGCATGGCGGTCGCGCGGCTCGGCATCCTCCAACTCCTGAAGGGCGGCGCCACCACGGTGATGGAGCCGTTCCGCAACTCGATCCCGGAGATGTTCGATGCCGCCGAGGAGATGGGCATCCGCTTCTACGGCGCGCCCTATCTGTTCTCGACGTCGGACGCCAAGGCCGGCCCCGACGGCGTGGTGCACTATTCCGGCGATGACGGCACAGCCGACATGGCGACCTGGGATGCACTCTACCAGCGCTGGAATAATCGCGGCGACGGCCGCATCGGCCTTGCGATGAGTCCGCATGCCACCGACACCTGCGGGCCTGATCTGTTGAGGGCCTGTGCCGCGCGGGCACGCGAGCTCGGCGTGCCCGTCACGACGCATATGGCGCAGAGCCGCGCCGAGTTCGAAACCATCGGCAAGCGCTATGGCGGCCGCACGCCGGCGCAATATCTCGACTGGCTCGGCCTGCTGGCGCCCGACCTGATGGCGGCACACTGCATGTTCAGCACCGATGACGATCTCAAGCTGATGGCCGCGCGCGGTATGACGGTTCTCAACTGCCCGCGCGTGTTCGCGCGCGCCGGCGTCACCGCGGCCTTCAGCCAGTTCGCGGAGCACGGCGTGCGCACGGTGGTCGGCACCGACGGCTACAACATGGACCTGCTCGGCGAGCTCAATGCGGCGTCGCTGATCTCCAAGATCACCTCGGCGCGTGCCGATGTCGCGAACGCGCCCGAGTTGATCGAGGCGAACACGGCAATCGCGGCCGATGTCATCAAGCGGCCCGATCTCGGCCGTATCGAGCCGGGCGCGACCGCCGACCTCACGATCGTCGATCTCACCCATCCGCATCTTCAGCCGCTGTTCGACCCGCGCCGCGCGCTGATCGCGCTCGCCAATCGCGCCAATATCGATCAGGTCATGGTCGACGGCCGCATGCTGGTCGATGCCGGCCGCTATCTCGGCGCCGACGAGGCGGCGATCACGGCTGCCGGCACCGCTGCGATTGGCAAGATCTGGGACCTGCCGGAGGCACAGGCGGCGTTCAACGGCTGAGGGGTGGCTCGTCGAATTCGGCGAGCGCCTTGCGTATGGTCTCGACCAGATCGAGCGCTACCGGCGAGGGGCTGCGCTGTGCCGGAAAGACCGCCGAGAATTCGAAGTCGATGCGCGGCAGGAAGCGGCGCACGACGACGCCGCGGGTGGAAAATTCCTGGGCGGTGAAGGGATCGCAGATGGCGACGCCAAGTCCTGACGACACCATGCCGCACATGATCTCCGACAGCGTGGTCTCGACCCTGAGCACGCGGCGGACATCGTGGCGATGGAAGACCTGGTCGACGAGGTGGCGGCTCGACGAGCCCGCCGACAGCGAGATGAAAGTCTCGCCCTCGAAGTCGCGGGGCTCCAGCACTTCCTTTTCCGCGAGGCGGTGACCGGTGGGCAGTACAGCCACACGCGCGGGCGCCGGCAGCTTCTGGCTCGGCAAGCCCGAATGCGCGATGGGCACCTCGGCAAAGCCGACGTCGCACTGATTGTTCAGTACCCAGTCGACCACGATCGGCGAGATCACGCCGAAGAAAGCGAGGTTGAGGTTCGGCCGCTCCCTCAGGAAGTGCCCGGTGAGCCGCGGCAAATAGCCATTCGACAATGCTGGAAGTGCCGCGATCCGCAGTGAGCCGGTGCGGCGGCCGCGGATTTCCTCGGCTGCCGCGGTGATGCGTTCGAGGCCGACGAAGGAGCGCTCGACTTCGGTGTAGAGTGCCATGGCCGCAGCGGTCGGCACGAGGCCGGTGCCGCGCCGTTCGAACAGCTCCATCTTCAACAGCGCCTGGAGGTCGCGCAGCAACCGGGAGACCGCCGGCTGCGTCACGGTCATCAGCGCCGCCGCCTCCGTCACGCTGCCGGTCAGCATCGTCGCCCGGAAAGCCTCCACCTGCCGCGAATTGATCCGGGCCATCCCCATTTCCATTCATAATATTTAGGCATGCAGAGGCTGCCATTATTCATTGGACGATGGAAGCCGGAGTTTGCGATCTTTTTCATCAGTGCTGGAGACGGCCCGCTTTTTCGGCAGATTGGAGGGGTTTAAACCTCCGGATCGCGCCAAAATTCGCCGCGCAAGGGCTGGAGCCCTAGTCGGAGAGGGATCTGCGCGGAAGGAAATGCGGAAGGTTCAGCCAACGAGACTCGTCGGCACGTCACCTCATCCCGGTATGGAGATCGGACCACATGAAGACTTTTCGCCTTCTGACAGCGGTCAGCATCGCGGCCCTCATCGCCGCCCCCTCGGTTGCCACGGCTCAGCAAAAGACGCTCTATGTCGCCGGCTATGGCGGCTCGTTCGAGAAGACCATCCGCGACGAGGTGATCCCGACTTTTGAGAAGGAGAACGGCGTCAAGGTCGAGTACGTCGCCGGCAACTCCACCGACACGCTGGCCAAGCTCCAGGCGCAGAAGGGCAACCAGCAGATCGACGTCGCCATCGTTGACGACGGCCCGATGTACCAGGCGATCCAACTCGGCTTCTGCGGCAAGCTCGATGGCCTGCCGACCGATCTCTACGACACCGCGCGCTTCAAGGACGATCGTGCGGTCGCGATCGGCATCGTCGCGACCGGCCTGATGTACAACACCAAGGTGTTTGCGGAGAAGGGCTGGGCGCCGCCGACCTCCTGGAACGATCTCAAGGACACGAAATACGCCAAGCAGCTCGTGATCCCGCCGATCAACAACACCTATGGCCTCGAAGCGCTGGTGATGCTGTCGAAGATGAATGGCGGCGGCGAGTCCAATGTCGATTCCGGCTTCAAGATCTTCAAGGAGCAGATCAATCCGAACGTGCTCGCCTATGAGCCGTCGCCGGGCAAGATGACCGAGCTGTTCCAGTCCGGGCAGGCTGTGATCGCGGTGTGGGGCACCGGCCGCGTGCAGAGCTTTGCCAATACCGGCTTCCCCGTCGATTTCGTCTATCCGAAGGAGGGCGCCGCGACGTTGCTGACGACCGCCTGTCCGATCACCAAGCCGAACGCCTCGCCGCTTGCGTCTAGCTTCGTCAAGATGCTGCTCGAACCCAAGATCCAGCTCGTGATGCTGAAGGATTACGGCTACGGCCCGGTGCTGAAATCGCTGGTGATCCCGCCCGAGCTCGGCAAGATGGCGCCGATCGGCGAGCGCGCGGCAAAGCTCTATAATCCGGACTGGACCGTCATCAACGAGAAGCGCGAGGAATGGACCAAGCGCTGGAATCGCGAGGTCGAGCGCTGATCGGTCATCCCGGAGACAGTGCGATGGCCTATCTCGAGCTCGAAGGGGTCGCCAAGCAATTCGGAGCGCAGACTGTCGTCGACGACTTCAGTCTCGCGGTCGGGAAGGGGGAGTTCGTCTCCTTTCTCGGCCCCTCCGGCTGCGGCAAGACCACGACCCTGCAGATGATCGCGGGCTTCCTCGATCCCACCCGCGGCGCGATCCGGCTGCAAGGCAAGGATCTGACCGCGATCCATCCGGCCAAACGCGGGCTCGGGATCGTGTTCCAGAGCTACGCGCTGTTTCCGCACATGACCGCGGCCGAGAATGTCGCCTTCGGGCTCGAGATGCGCAATGTGCCGCGCGGCGAACGGACCGAGCGCGTTCGCGCAGCGCTCGCGATGGTCGGGCTTGCCGGCTACGAGGATCGCCATCCGCGTCGCATGTCCGGCGGCCAGCAGCAGCGCGTGGCGCTGGCGCGCGCGCTGGTGATCAAGCCGAGCGTGCTGTTGCTCGACGAGCCGCTATCGAATCTCGACGCCAAGCTGCGCGAGGAGATGCAGATCGAGCTGCGCCAGATCCAGCGTACCATCGGCACCACCACGATCCTCGTCACCCACGACCAGAACGAGGCGATGTCGTTGTCCGACCGCATCGTGGTGATGAGCCAGGGCCGGATCGAGCAGATCGGCACGCCGCAAGAGACTTATGAGAAGCCGGCCTCGGCCTTCGTCTCGCAGTTTTTGGGAAAGACCAACGACTTTGCCGCGACGATCGATCGGACCAGTGCGCCTGGGCGATTGATTGTCGGCTCGTGGAGCGCGCCTGCGCATGTCGGGCGCAGCGGTCCCGTCACCATTAGCATTCGCCCCGAGCGGATCGACTTTGGCGACGCGGGCCTCAGCGCAAAGATCGTCACACGCATCTTCCAGGGCAATCACTGGCTGTTCCAGTGCGAGAGCGAATGCGGCCCGGCGACCGTGATCCGCCAGAATGACGGCCGGTCGCAGCCGGTCGAAGGCGAGGCCGTTCACCTCACCTGGCGGCCCGAGGACATGAGCGTGAGGGGCGTCGCATGAGCGCTTCCGCCGAGGAACGAAACGCACGCACGCCCTGGGCGCTGACGGCGCCCGCTTTGATGCTATTCGTCGGCGTGCTCCTGATTCCGCTGGCAATGACCGTGATGCTGTCCTTCCATGATTGGGGCCAGTACAAGGGCATCGAGCCGGTCTTCATCCTCAAGAACTGGCATGAGATCGTAACCGATCCCTATTACGCCGAGATGTTCGGGCGGACGTTTCGCATCGCGATCCTGACTACGCTGCTCACCGCCGTGCTCGGTGCACCCGAAGCCTACATCCTCAACCGCATGAGCGGACGCTGGAAGAGCGTTTTTCTCCTGGTCATCCTGGGGCCGTTGCTGATTTCCGTGGTGGCGCGGACGCTCGGCTGGGCGCTGCTGTTCGGCGGCAACAACGGCCTCGTCAATAAGCTGCTGATGTCGGCCGGGCTGATCCGCGCGCCTATCCCCTTCATGTTCACCGAAACCGGCATGGTGGTCGCACTCGCGCACGTGATGATGCCGTTCATGGTGCTGTCGGTGTGGGCGGCGCTGCAGCGGCTCGATCCGCAGATCGAGAATGCCGCGATGTCGCTCGGCGCCGGCCCTGCGACCATCATCCACCGCATCATCATGCCGCAGATCATGCCGGGCGTGCTGTCTGGGGCGATCATCGTGTTCTCGCTCTCGGCCAGCGCGTTTGCGACGCCCGCCATCATCGGCGGCCGTCGACTCAAGGTCGCGGCGACGCTGGCCTATGACGAGTTCCTCAACACGCTGAACTGGCCGCTGGGGGCGGCGGTCGCCACGCTGCTGCTGGCCGCGCTGGTCTTGATCGTCGTCGGCAGCAACGCACTGATCGAGCGCCGTTACGCGGAGGTGTTCCGATGAGCCGGAATGGCCCGCTCGCGCTGATCTTCCACACCATCTTTGTCATCGTCATGGTGGCGCCGATCCTCGTCGTCTGCCTCGTTGCGTTCACGCCTGAAGGCTTCCTGTCGTTGCCGACAAACGGTTTTTCGTTGCGCTGGTTCAGGGCGATCGCCAACTATCCCGAATTCGTCCATGCTTTCTGGGTCAGCCTTGGCCTGGGCGCACTATCGTCGTTCGTCGCGCTATTATTCGCGGTACCGGCGGCGCTCGCGATCGCGCGCTATCGCTTCCGCGGCCGTGATGCGCTCGCGGCCCTCTTTCTCTCGCCGCTGATGATCCCGCATGTCGTGCTCGGCATCGCGTTCCTGCGCTTCTTCACCTCGGCCGGGATGGGCGGCAGCTTCGCCGCGCTGATCATCGCGCATGTCATCATCGTGTTTCCGTTCGCGCTACGGCTGACCCTGGCGGCGGCGACCGGCATGGACCTTTCGGTCGAGATGGCGGCGGTCTCGCTCGGTGCCGGCGGCTGGACGCTATTCCGCCGCGTGACGCTGCCGTTGATCCTGCCCGGCGTCATCAGCGGCTGGGCGCTCGCCTTCATCCAGTCCTTCGACGATCTCACCATGACCGTCTTCCTCGCGGGACCCGGCACCGAAACACTGCCGGTGCGCATGTTCCTCTACATCCAGGACAACATCGATCCGCTGGTGACGTCCGTCTCGGCCTGCGTGATCGCGATCACCATGACCGCCCTCATTCTGCTCGATCGCTTCTACGGGCTCGACCGCGTGCTCGCCGGCAAGGGCGATACAGGGCGATAGGAGAATCCATGCGAACAGATTACGACGTCGCCGTCGTCGGCGGCGGATTGCTCGGCTCCGCCATCGCCTGGGGCCTGGGAAGACTCGGCAAGAAGGTGGCCGTGCTCGACGAAGGCGACATCACCAAGCGCGCCTCACGCGCGAACTTTGCGCTGGTTTGGGTCCAGAGCAAGGGGCTCGGCATGCCAGCCTATACCGTCTGGACGGTGCAGGCGTCACAGGCGTGGAGCAGGCTCGCCTCGGAGCTGAAGCAGCAGACCGGCCTCGATGTCTCGCTTCAGCAGAACGGCGGTTTTCATCTGACGCTTGGCGAGGACGAGTTCGGTCAGCGCGCCGAGCTGGTCAAGCGCATGCACAACCAGACGGGTGCCGCCGATTACAAGATGGAGATGCTGCCGGCATCCGAGGTGAAGAAGGCGCTGCCGCTGATCGGGCCCGAGGTCTCCGGCGGCAGTTATTGTCCACTCGACGGTCACGTCAATTCGCTGCGCACGTTTCGTGCGTTCCACACCGGCTTCAAGGCATTCGGCATCGACTATCTTCCGGAGCGCCCGGTCTCGGCGATCAGCAGGAGCAGCGGCGAATTCTGCCTGACGACGCCGCAGGGCGAGCTCCGTGCCGCCAAGATCGTGCTCGCCGCCGGCAATGCTAACCAGACCCTGGCGCCGATGGTCGGTCTCCACGCCCCGATGGGCCCGACCCGCGGCCAGATCGTGGTGACCGAGCGCACCATGCCCTTTCTGCCGCATCCGCTGACCACGATCCGCCAGACCGACGAGGGCACGGTGATGATCGGCGACAGCAAGGAAGACGAGCTCGACGATCGCGCGCTGAAGCACTCGATCAGCGCCGTGATGACGGATCGCGCCCAGCGCATGTTTCCGCATCTCGCGCGGCTCAACGTGGTCCGGAGCTGGGCCGGCATCCGCGTCATGCCGCAGGACGGCTTTCCGATCTACGACCAGTCGGAGACGCATCCCGGTGCCTTCGTCGCCTGCTGCCACTCCGGGGTGACACTCGCCTCCAACCACGCCTTCGAGATCGCGCGGATGGTTGCGCAAGGCGCGCTCGAGCCCGAGCTGGTCGGCGCGTTCTCGGCCAGCCGTTTTGGCGCCGCCGGTGCCGCGAACAACAGCGGCTACTAGGGACATTGAAGGAGCCAGGATGTTCAAACGATCCGAGCAGGACAAGCGGCCAGCGGTGCAAATCTTCGTCGATGGCGTTGCCGTCGCGGCGCGGCAGGGCGACACCGTCTCCGCCGCGCTGCTGGCCTCGAGCTGCGATGCACGCCGTTCGACCGCAGTCAGCGGGGCGCTGCGTTTGCCCTATTGCATGATGGGCGTGTGCTTCGATTGCCTCGTCACCATCGATGGCGTCGGCAACCGACAGGGCTGCCTGGTGCCGGTCACCGACGGCATGCAGATCGAGATTCAGAAGGGCAAGCGGGAGATCGGGAAATGACTGTGGCTCCCAAGCGCGAAGAATATGACGTCGTGGTGATCGGGGCCGGGCCTGCCGGCCTTGCCGCCGCCGCGACGGCCGCCGAAGCCGGCCTGTCCACGCTGCTGCTCGACGAGAATATCGGCCCCGGAGGCCAGGTGTTTCGTGCCATCGCCTCGACGCCGGTGACCGACCGCAGCCAGCTCGGTGAGGACTATTGGGTCGGTACCGATCTCGTGCAGGCGCTACGCGCAGGCAACGCGGAGGTCATTCAGCGCGCAACGGTCTGGAGCCTCGATCGCAATCTCGATATCGCCGTCTCGGTCGGCGGCGCGTCCGCCTTCGTCAAGGCCAGGCGCGTGATCCTCGCGACCGGCGCGCTGGAGCGGCCGTTTCCGATTCCCGGGTGGACGCTTCCGGGCGTGATGACCGCGGGCGCCGCGCAGACCATGTTGAAAACATCGGCCCTGGTGCCGGATGGCCGCACGGTGATCGCGGGGCAGGGGCCGCTGCTCTGGCTGCTCGCCGCGCAGATCTTGCGTCTCGGCGGTCGCATCGATCGCATTCTCGACACCACCGAGCGCGGAAACTATTTCGCCGCACTCCCCCACGCTTTCGCTTTCCTGACCTCGCCGTATTTCGCCAAGGGCTTGTCGATGATGCGCGAGGTGAAGGCGAAGGTGCAGGTCGTCTCAGGTGTCAGCGAGCTTGCTGCCTCTGGTGACGGCCAACTCGCGAACGTCAGCTATGTCGCCGGCGGCAAACGCGAGACCGTCCTTGCGGATCTCTTGCTGCTGCACCAGGGCGTCGTGCCCAACGTCAATCTGGCGATGGCGGCCGGAATCGAGCATCGCTGGGATGATTTGCAATTGTGCTGGTCTCCGGTGCTGGATGCCAGCGGCAATTCGTCGGTCGCCGGCATTGCGATTGCTGGCGACGGCGCCGGCATCGGCGGGGCGAACGCAGCCGTAGTGCGCGGCCGCATCGCGGCACGCGCGGCAGTGGAGGCGTTGGCGCCTGCGGCTGCAAAAAAATCTGCGCCGATGGCGAGCCTCCGCGCCGATCTCGCCAAGGCCGAACGTGGTCGCGTTTTTCTCGACACGCTGTTCCGGCCGGCGCCGCAGTTTCGCATTCCCGCAGGCGACACCATCGTCTGTCGCTGTGAGGAGGTCACCGCAAAGGATATTCTCGACGCCGTCGCGATCGGCGCGACCGGGCCGAACCAGCTCAAGGCCTACCGCCGCACCGGCATGGGGCCGTGCCAGGGCCGGCTCTGCGGCCTCACCGTCACCGAGCTGATGGCGCAGGCGCGGGGCAAGAGCCCGCAGGAGATTGGCTATTACCGGCTGCGCGCGCCGGTCAAGCCGATCACGCTCGCCGAGCTCGCCGCCGTTCCGAAGAGCGCAGACGACATCAAGGCGGTGGTGCGCGGATGACGAAAAACGTGGATGCGATCGTCGTCGGCGGCGGCATCCACGGGTGCTCGACCGCGCTATATCTGTGTCTCGCCGGCCTCAAGCCGGTGCTGATCGAGAAGGACTATGCCGGCCGGCACGCTTCCGGTGTCAACGCCGGCGGCGTGCGCCAGCTTGCGCGGCACATCCCCGAAATCCCGCTTTCGATCCGCTCGATGGGTATCTGGGAGAAGATCACCGATCTCCTCGACGACGATTGCAGCTTTGAGAGCTATGGCCAGGTCCTCGTCGCCGAGAACGAAGAGGAACTCGCGGTCTGCCGCGCACGTGTGGCCGAGCTCAACGCGCTCGGCTTCACCCACGAAGAGCTGATCGATGCCGCAGAGCTGCGGCGCCTCGTGCCGGCGGTGGCCGAGACCTGTCCCGGCGGCGTGGTCTCGCGCCGCGACGGTGCGGCCAATCCCGCGCAGGCGACGACGGCGTTCCGTCGCAAGGCGGAGCAACTAGGTGCGACCGTGCGCGAGGGCATTGCCGCCACGAATATCCGGCACACCGATGGTCTCTGGCATGTCGATGTCGGCGCCGAGAGCTTTGCCGCGCCGGTGCTCGTCAATGCCGCCGGCGCCTGGGCCGGGACCATCGCAGCCGCGCTCGGTGAGCCCGTTCCGGTCGAGACGGTGGCGCCGATGTTGATGATCACCTCGCGCGTGCCGCATTTCATCGATCCGGTCGTGATCCTGCGCGGCCGCAAGCTGTCCTTCAAGCAATTCAAGAACGGCACGGTGCTGATCGGCGGCGGCCATTTGGCTACGCCCCATCAGGATCGCAACGAGACGGTGTTGGACTGGAAAAGCCTCGCGACCAGCGCCCGCACCGTGTTCGAGCTGTTCCCGGTCATGCGCGACGCGACGATCATGCGGGCCTGGGCCGGCATCGAGGCCAAGACCAAGGACGATCTGCCCGTGTTTGGACCGAGCAGCCGGCACAAGGGCCTCTATCACCAATTCGGTTTTTCGCTGCACGGTTTCCAGCTCGGCCCCGGCGCGGGCGCCGTCATGGCGGAGCTGATCGTCAACGGCGGCACCCAGACCCGCATCGGCGATCTCGGCATCGACCGTTTCCACCCCTCCACGCTCTAGCAAAAGAGGACATCATGAGCATTACCCGCAGCATCCGCACGCCCATCATGCACCGCGCCGTCGAAGCCAACGGCTTCGTCTTCATTGGCGGCACCATCGCCGACGACACCTCTGTGTCGATGGGCGAGCAGACCCGCAACATCCTCGGCAAGATCGCCGGCTATCTGAAGGAAGCGGGCACCGACAAGTCGCGCGTCGTGAGCACCTCGATCTTCGTCACGGACCTTTCCAAGAAGAAGGAGATGGACGCGGTCTGGACCGAGTTCTTCGGCGACAATCTGCCGACCCGCGCCACCGTCGGCGTCGCCGATCTCGGCGGCAGCGCGCTGATCGAGGTCGTGGTCACCGCGCTCAAGGGTTGATCGCGCGGGCCTGCGGCGGACGTCGGCGCTCCGCGCGCCGTCGTTCCTCAGAGCCTCGCCTTGATCTCGCCCTTCGATGGGATTAGTTAGAGAGCCCTCAAACAGGATATTCGAGATCCATGGATTTGACCCCGACCGCAAAGCCGACCTGCCTTGCTCACGGGGAATTCCATGCCTGCTTCCATCATCCTGTCCAACCTGTCGCTGTCCTCGCCTGACGGCCGCTCTCTTTTTTCCAATATCGATCTGACGTTCGGCGCCGAGCGGACCGGCCTCGTCGGCCGCAACGGCGTCGGGAAGACGACGCTGCTTGCGTCGATTTCGCGAGAGCACATTCCTCAATCGGGGCGCGTTGCTATCAACGGAACCGTTGGTCTGTTGCGCCAGGACGTCCAGCCCCTTGCGGGCGCGAAGGTGATCGACCTGTTCGGTGCGCGAGCCGCGCTCGATGTGCTTCGCCGTGCCGAGCGCGGGGATGCCTTGGCCGAGGAGGTTTCCGAGGTCGATTGGACCCTCGAAACACGGCTTACGTCCGCCCTTGCGCGTGTCGGGTTCGACGTCGCTCCGGAGATCGAGCTCGACCGCCTGTCGGGCGGGCAGGTCACGCGGGTTCGTCTGGCCGCGCTGATCTTTGCGGAGCCAGACTTCCTGCTGCTCGACGAGCCCACCAACAATCTCGATCGGGAGGGGCGCAAGGCGGTGATCGATTTCCTTGCGTCTTGGCGCGGTGGGGCGATCGTCGTCAGCCACGATCGGAGCCTGCTCGAAACCATGGATGCGATCGTCGAGCTGAGGTCGCTCGGAGCTACGCGATACGGCGGCAATTGGAGCAGTTATTGCGAGCAGAAAGCCGTTGCGCTCGCGGCTGTCAGGCACGACCTCGCGCATGCCCAGAGGCGCCTGTCCGAGATCGACGGGAAAGCGCAGGAGGCCGCGGAGAGGAAAGCGCGCAAGGACGGCGGGGGCAAGAAGAAGCGCGCCAAGGGCGACATGCCGCGCATCCTGGCCGGCGCACGCAAGGACCGTAGCGAAGACACCGGCGGCAAGACCGCGCAGATCGCCGAGCGGCGGCGTGCGGATGCGCTTGAGGCCCTTGATACGGCGCGCCGGCGCATCGAGATTCTTCAGCCGCTGTCGGTGAAGCTGCCCTCGACCCGGCTGCCAGCGGGCAGGGAGGTGGTTTGGCTCGATTGCGTCAGCGCCGGCTATCGGCCGGACCGGGAAGTCTTGCGCGATCTATCGCTCGCGATCGTTGGTCCGGAGCGCCTGGCAATTGTCGGACCCAACGGTTCCGGCAAGACGACGCTGCTGAAACTCGTCGCCGGCGAACTACGTCCGCTCTCCGGCACCATGCGGGTCAGGCCGGATCTTGCGCTGTTCGATCAGAAGGCCAGCCTGCTCGATCCCGCGGTCTCCATCCTGGATAACTTCAGGCGCTTCCATCCGAAGGCGGGTGCAAATGAATGCCATGCGGCGCTGGCCCGGTTCATGTTTCGAGCCGATGCCGCCTTGCAGATTGCGGGACATTTGAGCGGCGGGCAGATGTTTCGTGCAGGCCTTGCCTGCGTGCTGGGCGGAGCGATGCCGCCGTCGCTGCTGATCCTCGACGAGCCGACCAATCATCTGGACATCGAATCCATCGAAGCCGTCGAAGCGGGCTTGAGGGCCTATGACGGCGCGCTGCTCGTCGTCAGTCATGATGAGGCGTTTTTGCAGGCGATCGGGATTACCCGACGGCTCGATCTTGCTGCCCCGAGGCAGCGCGCCGGTTGCAGGATCATTTGATCCCGCTTTGCGGTTCGGCACGACGACAATTTTCAAAAACCCGACGCCCTGCCCCCAGCGCGTCGGGTGGAAAAAGATGAGTATCAATCCGTGATCCCAACGCAGCAGTTGTGACTCGCGTCGCTCCAATTTACCACTCCGGGAAACTACCGCGTTGGAACCGGACGCCGCCCAACCTGCGCGCGGCCTAGGAGGCGGCGCTGCCGCCCGGTTCGAGCGCCTCACCCATCTCCAGCGGATGGGCCATGGTCTCGTGCAGCGCATCGCGGTCGAGCTCGCCTTCGGAGATGCTGATGACGACACAGGCGACGCCGTTGCCGATCAGATTGGTCAGCGCGCGGCACTCGCTCATGAACTTGTCGATGCCGACCAGGATCGCAATCGACTGGATCGGGATGTCGGGCACGATCGAGAGCGTCGCCGCCAGCGTGATGAAGCCCGCCCCCGTCACGCCAGAGGCGCCCTTCGAGGTGATCATGGCGATGCCGAGAATGCCGAGCTCCTGCCAGATGGTCAGATGGGTATTGGTCGCCTGCGCCAGGAACAGCGTTGCCAGCGTCATGTAGATGTTGGTGCCGTCGAGGTTGAAGCTGTAACCGGTCGGAATGACGAGGCCGACCACCGAACGCGAGGCGCCGAGATGCTCCATCTTCTGGATCATCTGCGGCAGCACCGTTTCTGATGACGAGGTGCCGAGCACGATCAGCAGCTCGTCCTTGATGTAGGCGATGAAACGCAAGATCGAGAAGCCGGCGAGCCGCGCGATTGCGCCGAGCACGACCACCACGAACAGGATGCTGGTGAGATAGAACGTGCCGATCAGGGCCGCGAGGTTGAGCAGCGAACCGAGGCCGTAGGCACCGACGGTGAACGCCATCGCGCCGAACGCTCCGATCGGGGCGACGCGCACGATGATGCGGATGATGCCGAAGAACATCTTTGCGGCCTTGTCGATCGCCTCCGCAATGGGCTCGCCGGCCTTGCCGAGGAACGCGATGGCGAAGCCCGACAGGATCGAGATCAGTAGCACCTGCAACAGATCGCCGCGTGCGATGGCGCCCAGATAGCTGTCGGGGATGATCGCCATCAGATGGGCGACGATGCCTTCTTCCTTGGCCTTGGTGACGTAGGTCGCCACCGATTTCGGGTCGATCGTGGCGGGATCGATGTTGAAGCCGTGCCCGGGCTGGAGCACCTCGCCGACCAGCAGGCCGACCGCGAGCGCCACGGTCGAGACCGTCTCGAAATAGATCAGCGACTTCAGCCCGACCCGACCGACGCGCTTGAGGTCGCCCATCGAGGAGATGCCGTGCACCACGGTGCAGAAGATCACCGGCGCGATCATCATCTTGATCAGCGCGATGAAACCGTCGCCGAGCGGCTTCAGGGCCTTGCCGAGATCGGGATAGAAATAGCCGACGAGCACCCCGAGTGCGATCGCGATCAGCACCTGAATGTAGAGGATCTTGTACCAGGGCTGGTGCCGGCGGTGGACGGCTGGCTGGATCGCAATGTGTGTCATAGAATAGGCCCCGGACGTATTGATCTTGTTTGATTTGCATCATGTGATGGCCGCTGCAGAAGCGACAATCACATTTTTATCTGTTCGCACGAAGATCTGTCGCTGCACCGCAACTGGGGGGAACATGCCGATTGCAACGGGCTCCGATGAGCGAGCGCAAGGCTATTTTCCGCGTTGGATTCTGAAGTCCTCCGGCGTGATCATGCCCGAGCAGCGGCTGCCGCTTGGCCAGACCGTCGTCTCCGGTCTCCAGCATTGCGTCGCAATGTCGGGCTCGACGATCATCGCGCCGCTGCTGATGGGGTTCGATCCCAATGTTGCGGTGCTGTTTTCCGGCATCGGCACGCTGATCTTCTTCGTCATCGTCGCGGGGCGCGTGCCGAGCTACCTCGGCTCGAGCTTCGCGTTCATCGCGGTCGTGATCGCCGCCACAGGCTATGCCGGGCACGGGCCGAACCCGAACCTGTCGGTTGCGCTTGGCGGCATCGTAGGAGCCGGCGTCCTCTACGGCCTGATCGCGCTGGTCGTGATGTGGTCGGGGGTTGGCTGGATCGAGAAGCTGTTGCCGCCGGTCGTCACCGGCGCTGTGGTCGCCGCGATCGGCCTCAACCTCGCGCCGGTGGCGGTCAAGGCAGTGAGCGCCAATGCGTTCGACACAGGAATCGGGCTCGCGACCGTTCTGATCATCGGCGTGGTTGCCGTTGGCGCGCCTGGCCTGTGGCGCCGCCTGCCGATCATTCTCGGCGCGATCGGCGGATATCTTTTGTACCTGCTGTTCGCGAACGGCCTCGGCTTCGGCAGGCCGATCGACTTCACGCAAGTTTCGGCTGCGTCGTGGATCGGCCTGCCGAGTCTTACCACGCCGACCTTCCAGGCCGATGCAATCGTCCTGATCGCGCCGGTCGCGATCATTCTCGTCGCCGAGAACCTCGGTCACATCAAGGCCGTCGGCGCCATGACGGGCCGGAGCCTCGATGACTATCTCGGCCGCGCCTTGCTTGCCGACAGCCTCGCGACCATGGTGGCCGCCTGCGGCGGCGGCACCGGCGTCACCACCTATGCCGAAAACATCGGCGTCATGGCGGCGACGAAGGTCTATTCGACCTTGCTGTTTGCCTTCGCGGCGATGGTGTCGATCGTGCTCGGCTTCTCGCCGAAATTCGGCGCGCTGGTCCTGTCGATCCCGGGTCCCGTCATCGGTGGGCTCTCGATCGTGCTGTTCGGGTTGATCGCCGCAATGGCCGGCCGGATCTGGGTCGAGAACAAGGTCGACTTCTCAAGTCCGGCAAACCTGATCACCGTCGCGGTCGCGCTCACCGCAGGCGCCGGCGACCTCACGCTCAAATTCGGCGCCTTCACGATCGGCGGGATCGGCACCGCAACCTTTGGCGCCATCATCCTGTACCAGATCCTGACTTCGCGACTGGCTCGCCGCTAGGAGTGAATCCCAGCGGTGCGCCGACGGATGGAACAAAACGCCGGTTCCCTCCATGTTGATGTGTCCCCCGGAGAAGAACGATGCCACATATCGACCGCTCGACCACCTTTTCTTCGCGCCTCGTCGGCCAATACGCGCTGGTGACGGGCGCCTCGCAAGGCATCGGCCGCGCCGTCGCCATTCGGCTTGCCCAGGAAGGCGCGACCGTCGCCATCAACTATGTCGATCATCCGGAAAAGGCAGAGGAGGTGCTCGCGTCCGCGCGTACGGCATCGAGCGATCGCGGCCACGGCAAGCTCGACCATATCGTCGTCAGGGCCGACGTCAGCAACGAGCAGGACGTAGCCGCGATGTTCGAGACGATCCTGGCGCGCTGGAAGCGTCTCGACTGCCTGGTCAACAATGCGGGCTTCCAGCGGGAATCGCCGAGCGAGGCGCTCGACATCGACACCTATCGCCGCATCATCGACGTCAATCTCAACGGCGCCGTGCTCTGCGCCCAGAAGGCGCTCGCGCATTTCGTTGCGCGCGGCGCAGGCGGCAGCATCATCAATTGCTCCAGCGTCCACCAGATCATCCCGAAACCCGGCTACCTCGCCTATTCCATCAGCAAGGGCGGCATGGCCAATCTGACACGCACGCTGGCACTCGAATTCGCCGGCCGCGGCATTCGCGTCAATGCGGTCGGTCCAGGCGCGATCGACACCCCAATCAACGCGGCCTGGACCGGCGATCCGGAAAAGCGCGGTGTGGTCACCAGCCACATTCCGCTCGGCCGTGTCGGCACGCCGGAGGAGATCGCCGGCGTGTTCGCCTTCCTCGCCTCGGATGAGGCCAGCTACATCACGGGGCAGACCATCTATGCGTGCGGAGGTCTGACGCTGTTTCCCGAATTCCGCGAGAACTGGGCAAGCTAGCGGGCTTCCTCGCCATCTGGCAAAACCGGCCTGCGCAGACTACATCTGCGTCATGGCAAATCATCCGCTCCGCGATTTCGTCGGACGGCACGAAAATCTGTTCGTGCTGACCGGCGCTGGCTGCAGCACCAATTCGGGCATCCCCGATTATCGCGACAGTCACGGCAACTGGAAGCGGACCCAGCCGGTGAACTTCCAGGCTTTCATGTCGGAAGAGCATACGCGTCGGCGCTATTGGGCGCGCAGCCTGATCGGCTGGCGGCGGTTCGGCCAGGCGAGGCCGAACGATGCGCATCACGCGCTCGCCCGGCTCGAGGCGAGCGGGCGTTGCGGAATGCTGCTGACCCAGAACGTCGACCGGCTGCATCAATCCGCCGGCCACCGCCAGGTGATCGACCTGCACGGCCGGCTCGATCTGGTCCGCTGCATGGGCTGCGGTCAAAAGACCCCGCGGAGCGAATTCCAGAAGACGCTCGGCCACGCCAATGCGGAATGGTTGACGCTCGACGCGGCCGATGCGCCCGACGGCGATGCGGACCTGGAGCATGCGGATTTTTCGTCGTTCAAGGTGCCGGCCTGCGAATCCTGCGGCGGCATCCTCAAGCCCGACGTCGTGTTCTTCGGCGAGACCGTCCCGCGCGACGTGGTCGTGACCGCGCAGGATCATCTGGCGCAGGCGGACGCCATGCTCATCGTCGGCTCGTCACTGATGGTCTATTCCGGTTTCCGCTTTGTGCAGGCGGCCGCGCAACGGCAAATCCCGATCGCTGCGGTCAATCTCGGACGCACCCGCGCCGATGATCTCCTCACGCTGAAGGTCGAGGAGCGCTGCGAAGCGGCGCTTGCATTCCTGCTCTGATCGCGCGGCCTGCGAACACGCCTTGCCTATTGCATGGGTGCCAAGCAGAATAGCTGGACGGCAGCATGTTCCTGTCATCCATGGCATGGAAATTGCTGCGCTTTTGTCCTCGGTCTTGACGATCAGCACGGAGAGTTTGGAATGCTTGAGGGAGCCGAGGTGCGGCTTGCCGTCGATATCGGTGGCACGTTCACCGACATCGTGCTGGACGTGGGCGAGGTGCGCAAGACGCGCAAATTGCTGACGACGCCGCAGCGGCCGGAAGAGGCGGTGCTGGACGGCATGCGGCTCATTCTCGCTGATGCGCGCGCCTATATCAGCGACATCGACGTCTTCATTCACGGCACGACGCTCGCGACCAACGCCATCATCGAGCGTCGCGGCGCCAAGACGGCGTTGATCGCGACCGAGGGCTTTCGCGACGTGCTCGATATCGGCACCGAGAGCCGCTACGACCAGTATGACCTCTCCATCGACAAGCCGAAGCCGCTGGCGCCGCGATCTTTGCGCTTCACCGTGCCCGAGCGCATCGACGCGCATGGCGCCGTCCGCCTCCCGTTGGACGAAGCGGCGGTGCGCGCGCTCGCGCCAAGATTGCGCGCGCTGAACGTCGAGAGCGTCGCAATCGCGTTCCTGCACTCCTACGCCAATCCCGAGCACGAGCGCCGCACGGCCGCGATCATCAGTGAGGAGATGCCCGGCATTTCCGTGACCGTATCGTCCGCGGTGTGCCCGGAGATCCGCGAATATGAGCGCACATCGACTGCAGTGGCCAACGCCTATGTGCAGCCGCTAATCGATGGTTATCTCGCTCGCATGTCCGACGCCTTGCAGGTCGAGCAGTACCGCGGCGCGATCTATCTCGTCACCTCCGGCGGCGGTGTCACCTCGATCGAGACGGCGCGGCGCTTTCCGGTGCGCCTCGTCGAATCCGGTCCTGCCGGCGGCGCCATTTTCGCGGCGCAGATCGCGGCGCGTCTCGGCGAGAGCAAGGTGCTGTCCTTCGATATGGGCGGTACCACGGCAAAGATCTGTCTGATCGAAAAATACCAGCCCGAGACCTCGCGCGTGTTCGAGGTCGATCGCGCAGCGCGCTTCCTGAAAGGTTCGGGTCTGCCGGTGCGGATTCCCGTGATCGAGATGGTCGAGATCGGCGCCGGCGGCGGCTCGATCGCCCATGTCGATGCGATGAAGCGCGTCACGGTCGGTCCTGAGAGTGCCTCGTCGGAGCCCGGGCCCGCCTGCTACGGCCGCGGCGGCCTGCGCCCGGCCGTGACGGATGCCGACGTCGCGCTCGGCATGATCGATCCGGACGACTTCGCGGGTGGCACGATCAAGCTCGACCCTGAACTCTCGAAGCAGGCGCTGCTGCGCAGCGTCGGCGAGCCGCTGGGTCTGTCGGCAGAGACTGCGGCCTATGCCGTGCACGAGGTCGTCTGCGAGAACATGGCGAGCGCGGCGCGCGTGCATGCGGTCGAGCGCGGTGAGATTGTCGGTCAGCACACGCTGATCGCCTTCGGCGGCGCGGCGCCTCTGCATGCGGCGCGCGTCGCCGAGAAGATCGGTGTCTCCCGCGTGATCGTTCCTTCCAATGCCGGCGTCGGCTCGGCCGTTGGCTTCCTCGCGGCTCCGATCGCCTACGAGCTGGTGCGCAGCCGTCATGTGCGGCTCGACGATTTCGACACCGAAGGGGTCTCCGATCTGCTCCAGGAGATGGTGACCGAAGCGCGTGCGCTGGTCGAGACGGGTGCGGCAGGCGCGCCGGTCCGCGAGCGCCGCGCGGCCTTCATGCGCTATGTCGGTCAAGGCCATGAGATCTCGATCGAACTGCCGAACCGGCGGCTGGCGACGGCCGATCTGGCCGGCCTGCGTCAGAAGTTCGAGGCGGATTATGCGGTGATGTTCGAGCGGCCGATCCCGGGTGCGGCGATCGAGGTCTTGAGCTGGTCGGTGCTTGCGACGACCGAGGCGCGCAATCCGCCTATTGTCGCGGCCGTTACGCGCAAGCCCGCCGGGAAGGCGACCGGCAGCCGCAAGTTCTTCGATGGCCGGGTCGGGGAGGTGATCGAGATCCCGCTCTATCGCCGCGAGGACATGGCGCCAGGCGCGACGATTGCAGGTCCCGCCGTGATCGCGGAGGACGAGACCTCGACGTTCGTCTCCAACAGTTTTGATGCCCATATCGACGGTGCCGGCAGCATCGTCATGGAACGGAAGGCGGCCTGATCATGAGCAAGGCAAGCGGCGCGAGCCTGATCGACCTTCAGATCATGTGGCACCGGCTGATCGCCGTGGTCGAGGAGCAGGCGCAGGTGCTGCTCCGCACGGCCTTCAGCCCGATCGTGCGCGAATGCGGCGACCTCTCGGCCGGCGTGTTCGACCTCAAGGGACGGATGCTGGCGCAGGCGGTGACCGGCACGCCCGGCCACGTCAACTCGATGGCGGAATCGGTCAAGCACTTCATCGCCCACTTTCCGATCGAGACGATGAAGGAGGGCGACGCCTACATCACCAACGATCCCTGGATGGGCACCGGCCATCTCAACGATTTCGTCGTCACCACGCCCTGCTTCAAGGACGGCAAGCCGGTCGCGCTGTTTTCCTGCACCAGCCATCTCATGGACATCGGCGGCATCGGCTTCGGACCCGACGCCACCGACGTGTTCATGGAGGGGCTCTACATCCCCATGCTGAAGCTGATCGACCAGGGCGTCGTCAACGAGACGCTGATGGCGATGATCCGCACCAACACGCGGCTGCCGATCGACACCGAGGGCGATACCTATTCGCTCGCCGGCTGCAACGACGTCGGCTGCGAGCGCCTGGTCGAGATGATGACCGAGTTCGGCATCGACTCGCTCGATGCGCTCGGCGACTACATCTGCGACCGCTCGCGCGAGGCCGTGCTGGCCGAGATCGCCAAACTGCCGAAAGGCAGCTGGCGCAACACCATGGTGGTCGACGGCTATGATGAGCCGGTCACGCTGGCCGCCGTGCTGACGATCTCGGACGAAGGCATCCACGTCGACTTCGACGGCACCTCGGCCGCGTCCAGGTTCGGCATCAACGTGCCTCTGTCCTACACCATCGCTTACACCGTGTTCGGTCTCGGCTGCGTCGTCGCCTCCCAGATTCCGAACAATGCCGGTTCGCTCTCGCCACTGACGGTGTCGGCTCCCAAAGGCGCGATCCTCAATGCGCCAAAGCCGGCGCCGGTCGCCTCGCGCCACATCATCGGCCAGATGCTGCCCGATGTCGTGTTCGGCTGCCTGCGCCAGATCATTCCCGAGCGCGTGCCCGCGGAAGGCACCTCGTGCCTGTGGAATCTCAACGTGCGCGGCCAGACCCGCTCGGGCGCCGGCGGCAATTACGGATTTTCGATGGCGGTGACCTCCAATGGCGGGACCGGCGCGCGCTTCGCGAAGGACGGGCTGTCGGCGACCGCCTATCCCAGCGGCGTGCGCGGCACGCCGGTTGAGATCGCCGAGACGCAGACGCCGCTGATCTTCTGGCGCAAGGAACTGCGTCCGGATTCCGGCGGGGCAGGGCGAACCCGCGGGGGCCTCGGCCAGATCATCGAGGTCGGCAGCGGTGTCGATGGGCCGTTCGACATCCTGGCGGCATTCGATCGCATCGATCATCCGCCACGCGGACGTGATGGCGGCAAGAACGGCGAGGCCGGCTATGTCGGCCTGAAGTCCGGCAAGAAGCTGCGTGGAAAAGGCTTTCAGCAGGTGCCGCCGGACGACCGGCTGGTGGTGCTGACACCAGGCGGCGCCGGCATCGGCGATCCCCGGGAGCGCGCGCCGACAGCCGTCAACGACGACATCGAAAGCGGCCTCGTGTCTGCCGACAATGCGGTTGAAATTTATGGGCACACGCGATGACGCTTCAGGCGTCGTGCGCGTAGCAAACGGAGGGGCTCAATGATCACGCGACGGACTTTTACCGCGGGCGCAGCGACGCTGCTCGCAGCCGGCCACATCTCGACCCGCGCGCGAGCGGCGACGGTAAGCTGGGACATGTCGACGGTATGGCCCGACGGCAATTTCCACACCCAGAACGCGTTTGCCTTCGCGGAAGAGGTGAAGAAGCAGACGGCTGGCTCGGTCGCGATCACCGTGAAGGCCGGTGGACAGCTCGGCTTCAAGGGCCCCGAGCATCTGCGCGCCGTCCGCGACGGTCTGGTGCCGCTCGCCGACGTCCTCAATATTCAGCAGGTCGGCGACGAACCCTTCATGGGCGTCGAAAGCATTCCCTTTCTCTGCGGCTCCATGGACGAATTGAAGGTGCTGCACAAATACGTGCGGCCCGAATACGAGAAGGTCGCCGCGCGCAACAACCAGAAGATCCTCTACATCGTGCCCTGGCCGACGCAATATCTGCATCTCAAGGTCAAGGTCGCCGATGTCGACGGCTTGAAGAACATCAAGATCCGCGTGCCCGACAAGAACGCCGTCGACATGCTGGCCGTGGTCGGCATGGCGCCGGTGATGATTCCGTGGGGCGAGACCATCCCGGCGCTGGCGTCGGGCGCGGTCTCCGGCGTATCCACCTCGTCGGTGTCGGGCGTCGACGGAAAATTCTGGGAATTCCTGAAATACATCTACCCGACCAACCACGTCTGGTCGTCGCAGATGCTCACCGTCAACCTCGATTCCTGGAAGGCGCTGAGTGCCGATCAGCAGCAGCTCGTCGCCGGCATTGCCGCGAAGATGGAGCCGGGCTTCTGGGCGAACTCGCTCAAGGCGGACGTCGACAGCCTCAACCGGCTCAAGGAAGGCGGCATGGAGGTGGTGCCGGTCTCGGATGCCATGATCACGGACATTCGCGCCAAGACCGCGCCGCAGCTCGACGCTTTCGTCAAGCGCGTGCCGGCGGCCGACAAGCCGGTGCGGGCCTATCTCGCGGAAATGAAGCGCTGAGGACTTGCAGTGGCGGATGTTTTGCCTGCGTCGTCCCATAGTCTCAACGCGGCGGCGCCGGAGCCGCTGCGCATCCTGCTCGACGGCATCGACCGTCTTGGCCGGCTGGACGGCTGGATCGGTGGCGGCTGCCTCTTGATGCTGACGCTGCTGATGCTGTGCGAGGTCGCAACGCGCTTCCTCTCGAACTTCCTGCCGTTCTTTCCGCCCACAATCTCGATCGCGTGGGAGTATTCCTCCTATCTGATGGCGGCGTCCTTCACCTTCGGCGCCGCCATGACCCTGCGCGTCGGCGGCCATATCCGTGTCGTGCTGCTGCTGAAGAACGTCCCCGCTCCGTTTCAGCGCGCGATCGAAATCCTGTCGGCCGCCGCCGGCTTCGCCTTCATGGCCTTCCTGACATCGTCGATGGCGAAGTTCGCCTTCGGCGCCTATGTGCGCGGCCAGGTCTCGACCTCGAGCGACACCCCGCTGTGGTTTCCACAGGCCGTCGTCACCTTCGGCATGCTGCTGCTGACGCTGCAGTTCCTGGCGCGCGTGATCCAGGCCGTGCTCGGCCTGCCGCTGGAGGACCACCGCATGAAGGCCTCGCCCGTCGAATGATCGCCCACGCGCCAGCCAGCAGACACCGGATACCATGACCATCGAAGTCATTGCTCTCTTCGGGATCCTGTTTGCGCTTCTGGCATGCGGCGTATGGATCGGCCTGACGCTTGCGCTCACCGCAACGCTGCTGCTGGCGATGTTCCGCTCAATCCCGCTCGACAAGCTGCTGCCGCAATACGCCTGGAACATCTTGACGACGCAGGAACTGCTGGCGCTGCCGCTGTTCATCCTGATGGGCGAGTTGCTGTTTCGCACCCGTCTGTCACGTTCTCTGTTCCAGGGGCTCGCGCCCTGGGCGGGGCTTTTGCCGGGTCGTCTTCTGCATGTGAACGTGATCGGCTGCACCATCTTCGCCGCAATCTCCGGCTCGTCGGCGGCGACGACGCAGGTGATCGGCCGCATGTCCCTGAACGAACTGCTGCGCCGCGGCTATTCCCGCGACATCGCGATCGGCTCGCTCGCCGGCGCCGGCACGCTCGGCTTTTTGATCCCGCCATCCAACATCATGATCATCTACGGCGTGCTCGGCGACGTCTCGATCCTGAAACTGTTCACGGCCGGGGTGCTGCCCGGACTGCTGCTGGCCGCCACCTTCATGGGGTGGGTGATGCTGCACACGACCCTTAACCCCGGCATGGTGCCGGAGGCGGAAGCCAAGCTCTCGCAAGTGCCATGGCGCGAACGGTTTGCGGCGCTCAAGGACCTCGCGCCGGCGCTGTTCCTGATCGCCTGCGTGCTCGGCTCGATGTATGGCGGGCTGGCGACGCCGTCGGAGGCCGCCGCGGTCGGCGTGTTCGGCGCGGCGCTGGTCGCCTGGGCGCAGGGCTCGATGTCGCAGCAGGTGATGCGTGACGTGCTGATCGGCTCGGTCGTGACCTGTTCGATGATCGCGCTGATCGTGCTCGGCGCCTCGATCCTCGGCAACGCCGCGGCCTTCCTCGGCATCCCGCAGGCAGTCGCCGCCTTCGTGAAGGGCTTGGGGCTATCGCCGTTCATGCTGATCGTGGTGCTGATTATCTTTTATCTGATCCTCGGCTGTTTCCTCGATGGCTTCTCGATGATCGTGATGACGCTGCCGATCGTGCTGCCGATCGTGAAGGGCGCGGGCTTCGACGAGATCTGGTTCGGCATCTTCCTCGTGCTCGCGGTCGAGATGGCCCAGATCACGCCGCCGGTCGGCTTCAACCTGTTCGTGATCCAAGGCCTGACCGACGACGGCCTCGGCTACATCGCGCGCGTCACGATGCCCTATCTCCTCATCATGGTCGGATTCGTGCTGCTGCTGACGCTCTGGCCCGGCATAGTCACGATCCTGCCGAGGGTGTTGTACGGATAGATTGCGCCGTCCCGGCCGCTCAGCCGGGACGGCGCGCCTCAATCGTCAAAGCTTACGCCGCGGCCTTCTTCCGCGCCTGCTCGGCCTTGTACAGCTCGAACTCTTCCGCGATCGCCTTGGCGATCGAGGGCCGTTGACGCAGGCGTTCGTAATAGGCCTTCACGTTCGGCCATTTGGCGAGCTCGATCGGCGGCGTCGCCATGGTCCAGTTGATGACCGTGACGAGATAGGCGTCGGCGACGCTGAATTGGTCGAGCAGGAAGTCGCGCCCCTTCAGGTAATTGTCGAGATAGTCCAGCCGCGACAGGTTCTTCTCCAGCGCGTAGGCTTTCGTCTCCTGCGGCGCCTTGCGGTCGAGCACCGGGATGAACAGGCCCTTGTGCAGCTCGGTGCCGATGAAGCAGAGCCATTGATGCAGTCGCGTGCGCTCGATGCCCGCTGCGGCTCCGAGACCCGATTGCGGGAAGCGGTCGGCGATATATTGCAGGATCGCGGCGTTCTCGGTCAGCACCACGCCGTCGTCCGTCCGCAGTGTCGGCACCAGGCCGATCGGGTTCACGGTTCGAAAGTCGGTGCCGTCGCTCAGCACCGTCTTGGTCGGCGGATCGACTTCGAGATAATTGGCTTCGGCGCCGGCTTCATACAGCGCGACGCGGCTCGCCATCGAACAGGCGAGCGGCGAGAAATAAAGATCCATCTTGAGCCTCCTTGGGCAATTCTTCGATGTGACTTTTGGAGTGGCGCTCAACCTGGCCAGATTGATTTTTGTACTGTCTTGCATATTATGGAGTTGGTCAAGGATTAAATTGCGAAATGGTACAAAAATCGAAGCCGCCAGCTGCTGCCACTGAGCCCAAGCGCCGCGGCCGTCCGCGCGCCTACGAACCCGAGGTCGCGCTCGGCAAGGCGCTCGACCTGTTCCGCACGCAGGGTTTCGCCGCGACCTCGCTCGACGATCTCAGCGAAGCCACCGGCATGAATCGCCCGAGCCTCTATGGCGCCTTCGGCGACAAGCGCGAGCTCTACATCAAGAGCTATCAGCGCTACCGTGAGGACGCGCGCGCATCCATGGTGGAGATCTTTCGACAGGAGATGCCCGTGCGCCAGCGGCTGGAGCGTATCTTCGCCTCCGCGCTGAACATCTATCTGTCCGGCGCAACCGGCCCGCGCGGCTGCTTCACCGTGGTCACGGCGGCCTCCGAAGCGGTCGGCGATCCCGACATCCGCGCCATGGTGCTCGATGGCCTTAACGAACTCGACAAGGCGTTTGCGAGTTGCTTCCGCCGCGCCAAGGAGAAAGGCGAATTGCCCGAAAGCGCCGATCCCGCCGTGCTGGCGCAGCTCGCTTCAGCGACCGTGCACTCAATTGCCATTCGTTCGCGCGCGCGCGTGTCGCGGAAGGATCTCGAGGCGATCGTGAAGGGAGCGATCGACGTGATGGTGGGACGAAAGAGCTAGGCGGTTGCGTGGCGCGAGCTAACGTCGTCCTGGCGAAAGCCAGGACCCCTAGCCACCGAATCTGGTTTGGCGAAGATTCGGAGTTGCCGCCGTCGCGCCGCAGCTCCTCCCTGTAGCCCGCCTACGCCGCGCGAATATGCGCGAGGAAGCGGTCCACCTCGTCCCGCAGCCGCTGCGATTGCTTTGACAGCTCGATCGCGGAGCCCAGCACCTCCTCCGCTGCTGTTCCCGTCGCGGCGATGCCGGCGGTGACGCCTGCGATGTTTTGCGAGACCTCGCCGGTGCGGGCGGCTGCCTGCTGCACGTTCTGGGCGATCTCCTGCGTTGCGGTGCCCTGCTGGCCGACGGCGGCGGCGATCGCGGCGGAGATCTCGTCGACCTCCTGGATCGTTGCGCAGATCGACTGGATGCCGTCCACTGCGCCGGTGGTCTCGCCTTGTACCGCCGTGACCTGGGCGCCGATCTCCTCGGTCGCTTTGGCGGTCTGGGTTGCCAGCGCCTTCACCTCGGAGGCGACCACCGCAAAGCCGCGGCCGGCTTCGCCCGCGCGCGCCGCCTCGATCGTCGCGTTGAGTGCCAGCAGATTGGTCTGCTCGGCGATGCCGCTGATGAAGGAGACGACGTCGCCGATTTTTTGCGCGGCGTCGGCCAGACTTTGCACGCGCTCGTTCGACCGTCGTCCGTCGCTCGCGGCTTTGCCGACCACCGCGGTCGCGTGCGCAAGGCGCCGGCTGATCTCGGTCATGGACGACGACAGCTCTTCCGCGGCGGCAGCGACCGTCTGCACATTTTCCGAGGCGAGCGCCGAGGCCGACGACACCGTGCCGGTCTGCTGCCGCGACCGCTCGACGATATCAGACATCGAGCGCGCCGTGTTCTCCATCTCGACCGCGGCCGAGGAGACCGTGGTGACGACCTCGCGGATGCTGGCTTCGAAATTGTCGGCGAGCGCGGCGAACGCGCGTCGCTTCTCCGCTTCGGATTGCGCCTTAGTGTCGGCCTGTTCGGCCTGGAGCCGGTTGAAGTTGACGGCGTTGTCGCGGAACACCGCGACAGCCTTGACCATCGCGCCGACCTCGTCATTCGCCTTGCTGACGGGGACGGTGACATCGAGGTGTCCGTCGGCCAGCTCGCGCATCACGCTGGTGATGGAAATGATCGGGCGCGAGATGCTGCGGGCGATGAGATAGCCGACGATGGCGGCGAGCACGAGCCCGAGCGCGGCGATGCCGAATGCCAGCAGCCAGGCACGGTCGGCGGAGGCCACATAGTCGGCATTGTCCATCACCAGTTCGACGGCGCCGAGCGGCTTGCCGGAAAAATCCCTGATCGGTCCGAGCAGCGCCGCTACCGGCGTCGTGTCGAGCTTGGCCTGCCGTACCGTGAAGTCGCCGCCGGCGGCGCGGCCGTAATCGGCCGCATCGAAGAAGCTCTTCCCCTTCAGCGTGCCGCCGAACAGCTTGAAGCCGCCGCCGTCCGCGAGATGGAAGGCGATGTCGACATGGCGGTTGGTCTTGAAATCGTCGAGGAAGGACTGGCCGAAGGTCAGGCCAAACTCCACTGAGCCGAGATGCTTGCCGCCTTGCGCGATCGGCACGACGCCGCGGATGCCGAGCCCAGCCAAGCCGCCCTCGAGGCCGACCACGACCTTGCGCTCCTGGTTGGCCATGATCACGGTTTTGCGGAAGCCCGAGAGGTCGTCGCCAAATTTAGCAGGCTAGTGCACGCGCAGGAACGAGGTCGCGGGCGCCACGTGGAACTGGAACTGTTCGACGCCGTACTCCGATTTGGTCGCAGCAAACACCGGCCCGAACAGGCTGATCAGGGCATTGCGATCCTGTTTGGCCATCGCGTCCTGCGTTGCCGGCATCGCGGCGACGACGGCGCTCATGGCGGCGGCGCGCTGGGATTCCTCGGCAATTCGCGACTGGAGCGCGTCGTAATGACTGCGAAGCTCGCGCTGGTCGGCCCGGTCGATGATGCCGGAAATGATCCACATCGCCCCGAGCACGGCGAACAGGGCGGTCGCCGCCGCCGTCACCGCCAGCGCAACCGTGATCCGCATCCTGAGGCCGAGCGTGAAGCGCATGTCCGACTCGTTCGTTGAGCGTTGATTAAGGAGACCTATCAACTTCTCGCTAAGAGAGGGTGAACGGGATGCCGGCCGAGCGGGTGCCTTCGGGGGTGACGGAGTGACCAAAGAAGTCTGG
The DNA here is from genome assembly GCF_023073215.1 of Bradyrhizobium sp. 35. Classification (NCBI taxonomy): domain Bacteria; kingdom Pseudomonadati; phylum Pseudomonadota; class Alphaproteobacteria; order Hyphomicrobiales; family Nitrobacteraceae; genus Bradyrhizobium; species Bradyrhizobium sp. 35. The sequence goes on along the minus strand of NZ_JADPJC010000113.1, from coordinate 162,531 downwards.
TGTCGTCCTGGCTTTCGCCAGGACGACACGGAGGGTAGGGAGCGGTCGTGCCTTTTTCAGGCGTGCGGCCTAATACCCCCGCGTCCGGTCCACCACGTTCTCCAGCACACCACACGCCTCGAACCGCGCGATCTGCTCGGCGACATAGGCCGAGATCGCGTCGGCGTCGGTGTCGGCGGCGTTGTGCGGGGTCAGCAAAACCTTGGGATGGGTCCAGAACCGGCTGTCCGCCGGCTGCGGCTCCTGTACGAAGACGTCGAGCGAGGCGGCGCCCAGCGTGCCGTCGTCGAGGCAGGCCAGGATGTCGGCTTCATTCTGGAGGCCGCCGCGGCCGGCGTTGATCAGCACGGGCGCACCGAGCGGGCTCTTGCGGTTGAGCTTGGTGAAGACGTCGCGGTTGAGGATGCCGTGTGTATCAGGCGTCAGCGGCAATAGGCTGACGAGAATATCGGTCGTGCGCAGGAACGCGTCGATTTGCCCGGCGCCATGGAAACATTCGACACCCGCGATGATACGCGGGCTGCGGCTCCAGCCGGCGACGCGGAAACCAAGCCGCCGCAGCACATCGGCCGCATCAGTACCGAGCGTGCCCAGGCCCATGATACCCACCGTGACGGCGCTCGCTGGCCATTGATAGGTCGGCTCCCAGCGCTTTTCGCGCTGCGACTGGCGCAGATAAAGCTCCTGGCGGTGGTGCATCAGCACGTGCTGCACGACGTATTCGGTCATGCGGCCGGTCAGATCAGGCACGGCCACGCGCACCAGCGGCACGTTCGGAAGGCTCTTGTCCGCCATCAGCGCGTCGACGCCGGCGCCCAGATTGAAGATCGCACGCAGATTGGGGAAAGAGCCGAGGTCGCCCGGCACCGGCTTCCACACCGCGGCATAATGCACCTCGGCCGGATCGAGCCCGGCATCGGGCAGCAGCACCACGCGGCGGCCGCCGCAGACGGCGTCGAACCGGGCCTTCCAGCGCTCAGGCAGCCAGTTCTGCTGCGTGCTGTTGATCAGGACGGCCAGGGTGCCAACGGTCATTCGAAGTGCCTCTTTAAGTTCCGCTTTTGAAGGCCCTCCTTGGCACGATCTGCCGGATTTTTCTTGCAATTTTTTTCCGCAGCCATGTCGGGGCAAGGCATACTGGATCGTCTTCAAAACAAGCGCTCAGAGAAGGTACTGCCCATGCTTTATGCGATCCTTTGCTATCACGACGAGGACTTCGTCGGCTCATGGAGCAAGGACCAGGACGAGACCGTGATGAAGAAGCTCGCCGTGGTGCAGGAAGGTCTCGCGAAGCAGGGCAGGCTCGGCCCGGTGGCGCGGCTGCTGCCGACCACTGCGGCAGCGACGCTGCGCAAGGAGGACCCGCCACTGGTGCTCGACGGCCCCTACGCTGAGACCAAGGAGCAGTTGCTCGGCTTCTATATCGTGGATTGCAAGAATCTCGATGACGCACTCGATGTCGCCCGCGACCTCGGTGCCGCCAATCCCGGCGGCGCCTACGAGGTGCGCCCCGTCGGCGTGTTCAGTCCCGGAGGGAATCTGAAATGAGCGAAGCCGATACCGCCTGGATCGAGACCGCGCTGACCTCGGCGCGCCCCCAGGCGGTCGGCGCGCTGCTGCGCTATTTCCGCGATCTCGACACCGCCGAGGAGGCCTTCCAGAACGCCTGCCTGCGCGCGCTGAAGACCTGGCCGCAGAACGGACCGCCGCGCGATCCCGCCGCCTGGCTGATCATGGTCGGCCGCAACGTTGCCATCGACGAGGTGCGCCGCACCCGCAAGCAGCAGCCGCTGCCGGAGGACGACCAGGCGATCTCCGATCTCGACGACGCCGAGGGCGCGCTCGCCGAGCGGCTCGACGGCTCGCACTACCGCGACGACATCTTGCGGCTGATGTTCATCTGCTGCCATCCAGGGCTGCCGGCAACGCAGCAGATCGCGCTGGCGCTCCGCATCGTCTGCGGCCTGACGGTGAAGCAGATCGCGCGCGCCTTCCTGGTGTCGGAAGCGGCGATGGAGCAGCGCATCACGCGTGCCAAGGCCAAGGTCGCGGAGGCCGGGACGCCGTTTGAAACGCCGGGCGCGGTCGAGCGCTCGGAGCGGCTCGCCGTTGTCGCGGCGATGATCTATTTGATCTTCAACGAGGGCTATTCGGCGAGCGGCGACACCGCCGAAATCAGAAAGCCGCTGTGCGAGGAAGCGATCCGGCTGGCGCGGCTGCTGCTGCGGCTGTTCCAGAGCGAGCCGGAGATCATGGGACTCACGGCGCTCATCTTGTTGCAGCATGCGCGCAGTGCCTCGCGCTTTGCCGCGGATGGCTCGCTGATCCTGCTGGACGACCAGGATCGTTCGCTGTGGAACGGCACGATGATCGCGGAAGGCCTCGCGCTGATCGACAAGGCGATACGCCATCGCCGCAGCGGGCCCTACCAGATCCAGGCCGCGATTGCTGCGCTGCATGCCCGCGCCTCCACGCCTGAGGAGACCGACTGGGCGCAGATCGACCTGCTCTATGGTGCGCTGGAGGTGGTGCAGCCCTCGCCGGTGGTGACGCTCAACCGCGCGGTCGCGGTTTCCAAGGTGCGCGGACCGCAAGCCGCGCTCGACCTGATCGAGCCGCTGGCGCCAAAGCTTGCCAACTACTTCCATTTCTATGGCGTGCGCGGCGCCTTCCTGATGCAGCTCGGCCGCAACGACGAAGCCCGCATCGCCTTCGACCGCGCCATCGCCCTCGCCAACACGTCCGCAGAAGCCGCTCACATCCGCATGCATCTCGATCGCCTGATCCGGGACAGCCAGCCCAAGGGCGCCAATGGCGGCGCCAGGCAAGACGCTAAGGTCGAAGGCGCAAAGGTGAAGTAGGGAGCGCCTGCCTGGGGCATAACAAATTTTTCCGCTTCGCCTTGTCGGGCCCGGTCCCCTCCCTTCGTCCTAGGAGCGTATCCAGGGAGCCATTCATGCTGAAAGCCATTGCCGTCATCGCCATCCTGCTCGCGGTCGGAATCGTGGGCGTGCTCGGCTTTGCCCTGACGAAGCCCGACACATTCCGCGTCGAGCGCAGCCTCGCCGTGAAAGCGCCGGCCAATGCAGTCTATCCCTTGGTTGCCGATTTCCATCGCTGGACGGCCTGGTCCCCCTACGAGAACCGCGATCCTGCGATGAAGCGGGCGTTTGGCGGCACCGCGCAAGGCAAGGGCGCGACCTATGCCTGGGACGGCAACAACAATGTCGGCGCCGGCCATATGGAGATCCTCGAGGCGAGTGCGTCGTCAAAACTACGCATCAAGCTCGATTTCGAGCGGCCTTTCGAAGGCCACAACACCGCCGAGTTCACCTTTGTGCCGCAAGGCGATGCCACACTGGTCACGTGGGCGATGTCCGGTCCGGCCCCGTTCCTGTCCAAAGTCATGCAGGTGTTCGTCAACATGGACAACATGATCGGCAAGGATTTCGAGGCGGGCTTGGCCAGCCTGAAGAAGCTCACCGAGAAGTAGCGCCGTCACCCCGAACCAAAGCAAAAAGGAGAGAAACGATGCTCAATCCCTATCTGTTCTATCAGGACACCTGCGAAGCGGCGTTCAATTATTACGCCAAGGTTCTCGGCGGCAAGATCGACGCCATGATGCGTTCTTCGGACGCACCGCCGGACATGGCTGCGGCGCCCGGCCGCGAGAAGACGATCATGCATGCGCGGATGTCGCTGCCCGACGGCAGCGTGCTGATGGCCTCCGACGCACCAAGCGAACATTTTCACAAGCCGCAGGGCTTTTCGATCTCGCTCACGGTCGCGGACCCGGCGGAGGGCGAGCGCAAGTTCAACGCGCTCGCCGATGGGGGCAACGTCACCATGCCCTTCAGCAAGACGTTCTGGGCCAAGGGTTTTGGCATGTGCGTCGACAAGTTCGGCATTCCCTGGATGGTGAACTGCCCGGCCGAGGAAATGTGACAGGCGCGATCGCCTGACGCGCTGAACGGCGATCCCCTCTCCTCTACGATGCGGGAGAGGGGCGCCCATGAGGACGTCGCGTCGACCGCGTGCCCCTCAGCGGATCGATCCGGTCACGTCATTGCTCGGTGGCTGGGAGGAGGGAACGCAGCGCGGACAGATCACGAGCTTTGTCCCGAGCTGCCTGTCATTCTCCGCTTCGATTTCGTCATGGATTGCCCACCACGCCGGGGAGTACGGGCGCAAGGTGCCGAGGACTCTCTCCCGCTCCTGATTCGGATCACTCGCCGCGGGAGCTTGGGTCGCCACGCGACGCTTGATGCCGGAGGGACGGTTCGGATCCTGACCGAGGCCGTCCCATGCGATCGGACGGCGATCCTGCGCAGGCGCGACCACGCATCCCATGAGCGTTGCGCAAAAAGTGAGCAAGACGAAGCCGTGTCGGATCATGCCGGACCCTTGGGTGTTGTATGCGACGCGCCAAGTCCGCTTACCGAAGCTTGCGTCGCACCGCTCAAATGGAACCTAAGGGAAACGCGTGGCCGACATGGCCGATTATGAATTCTGCTGTCGCACCACATTGCGAGAGCAGTGAGGCCGCTTCGTGAAATGATGCGGACCGCATCGCACAACAACTGGCGCAATATTAGGCTGTGAACTCCGGGACAGAATCGTTATTTATTCCGTCATAAATTCTAAAAACTGGGGCGGGCGGACTTGGAAGGGGAGCGACCGATGGCGGCGGCGCTGCAGATCAACTTTGCACTTTGGGGTATGCTCATCTGCGCGAGCATGGAATTGACCGAGTTGATCCAGAGTTTTTACTAGAGCTCTCGAAGCAGGTGACCGGCGCAATTTTGCCGGGCACTCGCGTCCGTCGATCATCACCGGCAGCGCGGATAGATCGCGGCGAGGTCGCGTCCCTTCAGCAGAAGCAACCGCGACGAGAGGCCGCCGCGGCGACTGATCCAGTCGCGCACCGGGCCGGGATAGGCCGCAAGCACCGCATCGGATGCTTCCGGCTCGGCGTAGAAGCGTCCGCGCCGATCGACCGAGCGCGCCGCATGGAAGCCGAGCACGGCGCGTTTTGTCACACAAATCCGCTCGCCCGGCACGATGCTCAGTACCAGTGTGCAGGCGGACAGGCAGGGACCGTCGATCACCACGCGCTCGCCGCTCTCGCGCACCTTCTCGAACAAATCGAGGAACGGCCCGACCTGTCCACCGGGCGACTGGATGATGCGGATTTCGGCCGAGGCAGGTGTGGCGGCGAGCAGCGCGGATGCGAGGATCAGGGCCCTGAGAAAGGTGACGCGCCGCATGAAGCCTCCGCGAATTCGAGTCCGTAGGATAGGCCGACGAGAAGAGGTGGTAACGCTTCGCTAGGCCAACCTACGCGGTGCCTACCCGTTCCTCCGCTCGCCGCGCAGCGTCGGCAGGCCGATGCCTGCCGCATCGAAGCCGCCATCGACGGCCAAAATTTGTCCGGTGATGTAGCTCGATCGTTCCGAGCACAGGAAGTAGATGGCTTCGGCGAGTTCCTCTTCCAGGCCGTAGCGGTTGAGCGGAATGGCGTCGTGATAATCGGCGCGGATCTCGCTGGTGTGCACCTGCTTCGCCATCGCGGTGTCGACCGGTCCCGGCGCGACCGCGTTGACGCGGATGTTGAGGGACGCGAGCTCAACCGCGAGCTGCTTGGTAAGGTGCGCGAGGCCGGCCTTGCTGGTGCCGTAGGCCGAGCGCAGCGTCGAGGCGCGCACTGCCGAGATCGAGGTGATGTTGACGATGGCGCCGCCATTGCCGTCGCGCATCAGCGGCACCGCCGCCTTGGTGCAGAGGAACGGGCCGGTGAGGTTGACCTCGAGCACGCGCCGCCAATCGGTCTCCGACGTCTCCATCAGCGGCGCGAACACGGCAACGCCGGCATTATTGACGAGCGCATCGAGCCGGCCAAACCGCTGTTCGACCGTCGTCATCGCGGCGGCAACCGCGGCTGCGTCCGAGACGTCGCAGGTCAACGCCAGCGTGGCCTCGTCCCGGCCGATCTCGGCGACCGCGCAGCCGAGCAACTCGCCCTCGATGTCGATCAACGCCACCCGCCAGCCCTCGCTCAAAAACTTCTTCGCGGTCGCAAGCCCGATGCCACGCGCGGCTCCGGTGACGAGGGCAACGCGGTGCGGGGTAGGGGGCATTGGCTGATCGGTCCTTATGAAAGATTGGGTCGCGCAAACGCGAGCCTCTTTTTACTTCGCTTTCGTCCCGACGAGGAAGGCCTTAACTCGAAGGCACGATGTCGGGACGGTCCTCGATGGATCGTCTTCCAGGGGATCATTGCCAGGGAGATCCGCAATGTCCAACCACGAGCGCCAGATTCGAGACCTTTTCGCCGCTTATCTCGGCAACGACCGGCAACGGGTCGCCGACGCGTTGGCGGACGATTTTCGCTTCACCAGCCCGTTCGACGACGATCTCGACAAGGCGGCTTATTTCGAGCGTTGCTGGAGGGACACCGGCTGGATTGCGCGGCACGACATCGAGCGGATTTTCGTCCAAGGCGACGAGGCCTTCGTCACCTATCTCTGCCTGGCGACAGATGGCAGGAGCTTTCGCAACACCGAGTTCTTCACCTTCGCCGGCGGCAAGATTCGCTGCATCGACGTCTATTTCGGCGCTGCCCGGCAGGACGGGCGTTTCCTGCCGCAGGCGCGCTAGGGCCAGCCAATAATCGCCAGAATAATTTTCGTCACCTGTCGGTTTCGTCAAGGTTCCTTCGTCTTGGAGGTGAGGGTGGGCGGCCCGGGCCGTCGCTCCGCCCATCCGGAGTGGCGCCTCGGCGCGCAACCCGAACGAAAAAGCACGCAAGGAGTGCTCATGCGATTCATGATGCTGATGATCCCGCTCGGCTACGAGACCGCGGCGCCCGACGTTCAACTCGATCCCGAGCGGGTCGCTGCGATGATGCGCTACAACGAGGCGCTGAAGGACGCCGGCGTGCTGATCACGCTCGACGGCCTGCACCCGCCCTCGATGGGCGCGCGCGTCTCGTTTGCGGCCGGCAAGCCCATCGTGACCGATGGTCCGTTCGCCGAGGCCAAGGAGGTCCTGGGCGGCTACTGGATGATCGAGGTTGCCTCGCGTGCCGAGGCGATCGCCTGGGCCAGGCGGTGTCCGGCCGCACCGAACGAAATCATCGAGATCCGTCAGGTGCAGGAGATGAGCGACTTCCCGCCTGACGTGCGGGAGGCCGCCGGTTTCGGCGACCTGAAGAAATAGCCGCAGCTTCGTCTATCCATCACCAAAGGAGAGAACCGATGAGCACCGACACCTATCTCGCCGTTTTCCTCGGCAGCAAGACCAGTTCCAAATGGACCGCATGGAATGCGATGCCCGAGGCCGAGCGCAAGGCGAAAGAGCAGGAGGGCATGGCGGCGTGGAAAGGCTGGGTCGAAAAGCACCAGGGCGCGATCGAGGCCATGGGCGGCCCGCTCGGCAAGACCAAGAAGGTCGACGGCAAGGGCATCGCCGACATCGCCAACGAGATGGGCGCCTTCACCGTGGTGCGCGCAGCGTCCCATGAAGCCGCGGCGAAGATGTTCGAGAACCACCCGCACTTCACGATCTTCCCCGGCGAACGCGTCGAGATCATGCCGGTGCTGCCGATCCCTAGCGGCTAGGATCTCGGGCCGCCTCGCCGGACCGGGAAGAATACGGGCTGATCAACCCGTCGCCGCTAGTGACCTTCACCGCCGGCTCATGTAAAGGTCGTTCACATGAGCTGGCGCAAGGAGACGCGCCGCGCCGAGCGCGGCTATCACCACGGCAATCTGAAGGAAGCCCTGTTGCAGGCCGCCCTCGGATTGATCGCCGAGAAGGGCGCGGCCGGCTTCACCTTTGCCGATGCCGCGCGCATGGCCGGCGTCAGTGCGGCGGCGCCGTACCGGCATTTTCGCGACCGTGAAGAACTGCTGTCCTCGATCGCGCAGCGCGGCTTCGAGCAGTTTGAATCGCGCCTGACCGCGGCTTGGGACGACGGACGGCCCGACACCGTCACGGCGTTCGAGCGTGTCGGCAGGGCCTATCTCGCCTTCGCCCGCGAGGAGCCCGCGTTCTACAACGCGATGTTCGAATCTGGCCTCCCGGTGGATGCCAATCCGGCGCTCCAGGCGGCCAGCGAGCGTGCTTTCAACATCATTCGTGCCGCGGCGGAGCGGCTTGCCGCGCTGGCGCCGCCGGGCACGCCGCGGCCGCCGGCGATGATGATGGCGCTGCACATCTGGTCCATGGCGCATGGCGTGGCCTCGCTGTTCTCCCGCGGTGACGCCGCGCGTCGAAAGCTGCCGATGTCGCCGGACGAGCTGCTCGAAGCTGAGGTGCTGATCTATCTGCGCGGTCTCGGCTTCCCGACCGATCGCCGTCCCCCGGCGAAAAGCGCCGAGCCGCCGCCGGTGCCGCCGGAGGCATCCTCCGGTTCAGGCGTGCCGCCCGGTGGTCCCTGGGGCAAGCCGAAATAAAGTTACCCAAATAATTGCCCCGCCCTGTCAGGCGGTCGGCTTGACAAAACCGCGGGATGATCTACCTATGTAAATGTTATTTACATTCACAACGGCGCTGATGCCGTCATGGAGAGGGAAATGGCCTACACCGCTGATGTCAATCGATGGCGCGGCCCTTCGGACCAACAATACGAGCGCCCCCACATGCTCAATACGCCCTGGCATCCCGGCTGGATCGCCGTGACCATCCTCGGCTTCATCATCTGGTGGCCGATCGGACTTGCCCTTCTCTTTTTCACACTCGGGAGCAGAAGAATGTCGTGCTGGAGCAACCAGGATCGCTGGCAGAACAAGATGGAGCGGATGCAGTACAAGATGGATCGTATGCGCGGCCGCATGGAGCGCCACGGTTTCGGCTTTGGCTTCGGTCCGCCCTCGAGCGGCAACCGCGCCTTTGACGAGTACCGCACCGAGACATTGCAGCGGCTCGAGGAGGAGCAGGTCGAGTTCAAGAACTTCCTCGACCGTCTGCGTCACGCCAAGGACAAGGAAGAGTTCGACCAGTTCATGGCGCAACACAAGACACGCCCGACCCCGCCGCCGACCGACCAGCAGCAAGGTTGATCTCAAGCTTGATCTCGGGACTGACGCCTCTCAAAGCCGTCAGGCGCATGCCCCCAAAGTCCTGATGGCCCCGAGCCGCCCGCCTGCGCAACCCGCAGGCGGGCGGTTTGATTTTGGGAATGCGCGTCAGGCTGCCGCGACCGTCCGGATTGCCTTGGTTTGGAAAAGTCTTGATCTGGAAAGTCCTGGTCCAGAGAGACTTGGTCAGCGCGCCGTGGCGAGCTGCGCGCGAACCGACTCCAGGAAGTGTTCGTAGGCATAGTCCACGATCTCGTTCAGTGATCGCGTTCGCGCAAACATCGCCTTGGCCTCGGCGAGAAACTCGTCGCGGGTCGGAATCTTCGGCAAATGCAGATGCGTCAGTGCATCGACACCTTCGTGCGCGCGACTCAGGATGTCGTGCAGCGTCGGCAGTTGCAACTGGGCCAAATCGGCTCGGCGGAGCGCCGACGAAATCGCATGCGCCAGGGTCTGCGCATCGAACCGTCCGGCAAGCTCGCGGGCCGCCCGGTTGATGACGCGTGCGCCAAGCGGCTGCTCGTTGCGCAGCACCTGCTCGGGTGGCGACTTCATGTTCCAGACGATGCCGAACCAGGACAGCACCTTCAGGATGTAATAGGTGACGTCGATTTCCCACCAGCGAAAACCCTGCCGCACGCTGCTCTGGTAGGCGTGGTGATTGTTGTGCCAGCCCTCACCGAGAGTGAACAAGGCCAGCAGCCAATTGTTGCGTGAATCATCGCCGGTCACGTACCGCTTGCGTCCATGCACGTGGGCGAGGGAATTGATGCAGAAGGTCGCGTGATAGACCAGCACGGTGCTCCACAGGAAGCCGACGACGAGACCGGACCATCCGCCAACCAGGAAGCAGAGCGCAGCCAGCGTGACGGCTGGCAGGAGTTCCAGGCGATGCAGCCACATCAACTCCGGATAGGCGGCGAAATCTCCGACTTTCACGAGGTCGGTGCCATCGTGCTCCCTGTAAAAAATCCAGCCGAGATGACTGTAGAGGAAGCCTCGATGACGCGGCGAATGCACGTCGTCTTCGGTATCGGAATGCAGATGATGATGTCGATGCTTGGCCGCCCACCACAAAACGCTTTTCTGCGCGGTGCTTTGCGCAAGCCAGGCCAGGATGAACTGAAACACTCGACCGGTCGCAAAAGCCCGATGGGAGAAATAGCGGTGGTAGCCTGCTCCGATCGCAAACATACGGACGACATAGAGTGAGGCGCAGATCGCGATGGCCTGCCAGGTAACGCCGGTCCAGATCGCAGCAATGCAGCCGAGATGGACCAGCAGGAACGGCAGGGCGGAGGGATACATGATGTCGTCGTGTTGGTCGTCAGCGGGGGCGTTGGGCGACATGTATTGGCGTGACCTTGGAGGACGGGGATTCGGGATTCGCTTCGGCAGCACTGAGGGCCGCTGTGTGCGACAATCCCGGGGATGGCGGACCACTGCGGGGCTTTGAACGAGATGCTTTGCCTGAGCAACCCGGGCCAGCGCGGCAGCACGAACCTGAGACCATAGCTACGGGCGGAACTCGGCTGCCTCCATATATATGATCCCGACTGCTTGGCATGCAAGCTCGTAGCCTCACGGGGTGCGTGGCGCGCGGGCTGCCGACGGCCTATAGCCGACAGTGAAAAGGAAGCGTCAAAATACCGCAGGCAGCAACGATGGCGGAAGCGGCGATGATGGCGAGCGAAACTCTCTGGCAGAAGATCCGCGACGAGGCGCAGCGCACCGCGGCAGCCGACGCCATATTCGGCAAGGCTCTTGTCGGACTCATCCTCGTCCATGACGATTTTACCGCCGCACTGTCCGACCTGATCGGACGCCGGCTTGGCGACAGCGAGGTCGAACGCGCGCGCTTCACGACATTTTCCCGCGACGCCTTCAATGGTCAGCCGGATCTGATCGAGGCGGCCGGCCGCGACTTGCAGGCCATCGTGCTTGGCGATCCGGCCATCAGCGGAGTGTTGGCGCCGCTGCTGCACTTGAAGGGCTACGTCGCCTTGCAGGCGTGGCGCGTCTCGAACTGGCTCTGGCATCACGACCATGGTGACGCGGCGCTGCTGTTTCAGAACGAGGCGTCGAACGTCCTGCAGGTCAGCATTCATCCGGCGGCGAGCTTGGGATCGTCGGTGTATCTCGACCACGCCACCGGCATCGTGATCGGTGCCGATGTGGTGATCGGCGACGAGGCCACCATCCTTCAGAACGTCAGCATCGGTCGTGGCACGGAACTGCCGGCGCGCTCGCCTCATTGGTCGCGGCGTGTTCATCGGCTCCGGCGCGACAATTCTCGGCAACGTCAGAATCGGCGATTTTGCAAAGATCGGCGCCGACACCGTCGTGACGAGCGACGTGCCCCGGGGCTGCACCGCAATCGGCAATCCGGCGCGGCTGACCAATTGCCCAGAGCCCGCTTCCGCGGCCTGACTCGCCGTCACGTCATCAGGCGACGTGCTCCTCGTTCACGCGGCGCGGCGGCGGCTCTCGCCGCCATGACGCGGGCTGACCGGCTCCGAACTGGTCTGGCCCGGCGCGTCCAGCACCGCGACGTGATGCCGGTAGACCAACTCCCAGCCCTTCCAGCCCGTGAAAAGCAGAATGCCGACCACGACCAGGGACAGCGCCACGCCCCACGGCTTGATTGCAGCTTCCGCGCCTTGCGCGTAGCGGAGGTAGAAATTGATCAGGGCCAGCACGACGGCTACGAGATTGCCGATCATGTGATACCAGGCGTCATTGAGGCTGCGGATGCGGGCGTCGCTGAAGAAGTCGGTGAAGCCGGCCACGGCCGCAACGAGCGCCATCACAATACCGGCGCCGATCAGCCAGATCGCGGCTCTGGCCCAAAAGCCGTCACCGGTGCCGATGAAGGCGAGATCGGCGATGGGCGCGCCGACCAGGAAGGCGACGGGGAACGGGATGATCATGGGGTGGAGCGGATGATCGCCGACCGCGGCGGTCGTCTTGGGGTTGATGCTCATGGCAAAACCTCGCGAGAAGTGATTTTCCAGACAATTTTTCGGACGGAGGCTGGTTCCTCTGACCGGGATAGCGGGCTCCGCTCCTGATGCGCACGGGAAAGCGGAACTCTGCTGTCCCGGGCGCAGCGCACCGTCCCGTCGGGAACACGGCCCGCCCGCCGCGCCTCCCATCCCCCTGTGCGACCTCCCTTTCCCGCACTCAAATTCGTCTGCGGTAACCCAGCATTAACCATCGCCGGGCTCTGGTAATTGCGGACAATCGCGCGCCCAAAGCCTGAAGTCTGAGCCTTGGGGTCGGGCCCATAGTTTTGACATCTTGGCAGGGAATGCAGGCGGCCGGCTTTGGACGAGCCCTGCACCCCAGAAAGACAAGGCTTTGAGCGGGCTTGCCGGCCGCGCCGGTTCTAGCGCGGCTATTGGGGAACCGGCGGCCATTTGCTGGCCGGGACATTAGGTCGGGACATCAGGTAACGATCGCCTTGAGAGGATACTTCTTATGAATCCGGCCGACGTGGCTCAGTCAGCCCTTCCGGTTGCCGCTTCCGCGGACGTGTCGCTGATCGCGCTGTTCTGGCAGGCTCACTGGATCGTGAAAGCGGTGATGCTGGGGCTTCTCGCCTGCTCGGTCTGGGTCTGGGCGATCGCCATCGACAAGATCTTCCTGTTTGCCCGCACCCGCCGCTCGATGGACCGTTTCGAGCAGGCTTTCTGGTCCGGCGAGTCGATCGAGGACCTCTATCGCACGCTCTCGGCCAAGCCGACACATTCCATGGCGGCCTGCTTCGTCGCCGCGATGCGCGAGTGGAAGCGTTCGTTCGAGAGCCAGGCCCGCTCGGTCGCAGGCCTTCAGATGCGCATCGACAAGGTCATGAATGTCTCGATCGCCCGCGAGGTCGAGCGGCTGGAACGCCGGCTGCTGGTGCTCGCCACCGTCGGCTCCGCAGGCCCCTTCGTCGGCCTGTTCGGCACCGTCTGGGGCATCATGTCGAGCTTCCAGTCGATCGCGGCGTCGAAAAACACCTCTTTGGCGGTGGTGGCCCCTGGCATCGCGGAGGCGCTGTTTGCGACCGCCGTCGGCCTTATCGCCGCCATTCCTGCCACTATTTTCTACAATAAGTTCACCTCCGAGGTGAACCGGCAGGCCCAGCGGCTCGAAGGCTTCGCCGATGAATTTTCAGCCATCCTGTCGCGCCAGATCGACGAGCGGGGCTGACGGACGGCATGTATAGTGTGAAGGGCAATTTGGGCACCAGACCATGGGCATGAACGTTGCGAGTTCGTCCGGAGGCGGTGGGCGCCGTGGCCGGCGCAAGCCGGTCGTGGCCGAAATCAACGTCACGCCGATGGTGGACGTGATGCTGGTGCTGCTCATCATCTTCATGGTCTCGGCGCCGATGTTGACGGTCGGCGTGCCGCTCGACCTGCCGCAGACCCAGGCCAAGAGCCTCGAAAACAACGACCAGAAGCCGATCCAGATGTCGGTGGACATCAAGGGCAAGGTGTTCATCAACGACGCCGAGATCGCGATCAACGAACTGATCCCCAAGCTGAAGGCGATCACGGACGCGCGCGGCGGGCTCGAGGAACGCATCTATTTGCGTGCCGACAAGAAGGCGGATTACGGGACGGTGGCCAAGGTCATGGGCCAGTTGTCCGGCGCAGGCTTCAAGAAGCTGGCGCTCGTCACGGAAGCGGATCAGGGGTAAACCGTGAAGGTGAAGGTCGACAAGACACTCGTTGCGTCGATTGCCCTCCACGTCCTCGTGCTGGGATGGGGGCTCGTCACCTTTAGCAGCAGGGCTTTTGTGCCGGCGGAAGAGTCGCTGCCGATCGACATCATCTCCACCGATCAACTCGCGCAGATGATGTCGGGGCAGAAGACCGGCGACAAGAAAGAGCCGAAGCCGAAGGTCGAGAAGATCGCGGAAGCCAAGCCCGAGGAAGACGCTGTCGGCAAGGTCACCGAGAAGAAAGAGCTGATCAAGACCAACTCGACGCCGGAGCCGCCGCCAAAACCCGTGGAGAAGCCGGTCGAGAAGAAGCCCGAGCCGCCCAAGCCCGTCGCTGAGGCGAAGCCCAAGGAAGAACCGAAGCCGCCGGAAAAAAAGCCTGACCCGGCCAAGGAAGATCCGATCGCCGAGCTGCAGAAAAAGCTCGAAACCAAGAAGCCGCCGCCCAAGCCGCCGGAGCAAAAGGTCGCGGCGGTGCAGCCGCAACAGCAGCTGCCGAAGCCCAAGGAGCGCAGCTTCGATCCCGCGCAGATCCAGCGCGATCTCGACAAGCGCGCCGCGACCCGGCACGAACTCGCCGGCTCGACGCTGAATGCGTCGGCCTCGCTGGGATCGACGACCGGAACGGCCGCCAACAACATTGCGACCTGGCGGGGCGCGTTCCAGGGGGCGGTGAAGCGCTGCTTCACGCCGACCTATAACGGCCAGGATGCGGATCAATACGAAGCCGACATCGACATTCCCATGAAGATCGACGGATCGCTCGCGTCCGAGCCGATCGTCGTCGCGGTGAGGGGACCGTCGCGATCGATCGCACAGGCGGTGGCGGAGAGTGCCAGACGCGCCATCGTGCAGTGTCAGGTCTATTCGTTCATGCCGAAGCAGCAATACGAGAGCTGGAAGCTCATTCCGATGACTTTCGGCCTGAAAGACATGTTGTGACATCCGAACAAAAGAATTTTGCGATGAATGACGTTCGATCGATGAACCGCCGCCGCTTCATGACCCTGACCGGATCGACGCTCGCGATGCTGGGGGGCGGACAAGCCTTGGCCCAGCAGCCGCAGGGACGGCTCCGCATCGATCCCACCGAGTTTCGGCCGATTCCGATTGCGATCACCAATTTTGTGCCGGGCTCGCCGGCCGACGGTGACGTCGGCAACGGCGTCACCCAGGTCATCACCAACAATCTGAAGCGCTCGGGCCTGTTTGCGCCGGTCGACCAGGCCGCCTTCATCGAGCGCATCAGCAACATCGACGTCGCGCCGCAGTTCGAGAACTGGAAGACCCTGAACGCGCAGGCCCTCGTCACCGGCCGCATGACGCGGCAGCCGGACGGCCGCCTCAAGGCTGAATTCCGCTTGTGGGACGTCGTCACGGGCCAGCAGCTCGCCGGCCAACAATATTTCACCTCGCCGGAATATTGGCGTCGCATCGCCCACATCATCTCCGACCAGATCTATGAGAAGCTGACCGGCGAGAAGGGCTATTTCGACAGCCGCGTGGTGTTCGTTGACGAGACCGGGCCGAAAGAGCGCCGCGTCAAGCGGCTCGCGATGATGGACCAGGACGGCGCCAATGTGCGCTATCTGACCCGCGGCTCCGACCTCGTGCTGACGCCGCGCTTCTCGCCGAACTCGCAAGAGATCACCTACATGGAATTTGGCCAGGGCGATCCGAAGGTCTACCTGTTCAACATCGAGACCGGCCAGCGCGAGATCGTCGGCAACTTCCCCGGCATGACCTTTGCGCCGAGGTTCTCGCCGGACGGCCAGCGCGTCATCATGAGTCTGCAGCAGGGCGGCAATTCCAACCTGTTCGTGATGGATCTGCGCTCGCGCTCGACCACGCGCCTCACCGACACGCCCGCGATCGACACCTCGCCTTCCTACTCCCCGGACGGCACCCGCATCTGCTTCGAGTCCGATCGCGGCGGCAGATCGCAGATCTATGTCATGGCCGCGGGCGGCGGAGCGGCGCAGCGCATCTCTTTCTCCAAGGACGACAACAACGCCACCTATTCGACGCCGGTGTGGTCGCCGCGGGGCGATTACATCGCCTTCACCAGGCAAGGTGGCGGGCAGTTTTCGATCGGCGTGATGAAGCCGGACGGCTCCGGCGAACGGCTTCTCACCTCCGGCTATCATAACGAAGGTCCGACCTTCTCGCCGAACGGCCGCGTGCTGATGTTCTTCCGCGATCCGGGCGGCAGCGGCGGGCCGTCGCTGTTCTCCGTCGACATCTCGGGGCGCAACGAGCTGAAAGTGCCGACGCCGGGCTTCGCCTCCGACCCGGCATGGTCGCCGCTCTTGTCCTCGACATCGGGCTAGCCGCCGCCCCCGGCGCGCGATGATTTGACCGCGCGCCTTTTCCGAAAACTTGGCGAGATGTTTCCCCGCGATAATTGTTCTTTAAGGTTGCACTAGGCAAACTTTTCCCATGGGTTTGTTTCTATTGATGTATTCCGACTATTGGTCATTCAAAACAACTCGACTTTAACGATGTTCCCTCAGAAAGACTTCATACCGGATCGGTAAAACTGCGCTCCAGACAGGACGCGCGTAAACACCAGATGCAGTTTGCAAGTCAGAGCGGAGAGCCGGAACAGCGGCCGCCGAAAACTTCGGCGGCGCAAATCGATTCGCTGTTCGAAGCGCCTGGCCCGTTGCTGGCGGGACTCATTTTCGTGTCGATTGGTGCGGCCCTCACCGCGCTGAGGACGGGCGAGCCGCTGATCTGGGCGTGCGTCGCACTTCTGATCCTGGCCGGGACCGCGCGGGCGATCGACCTGCGCCTCTATCAGGCACGTCACGCGGTCATGACCGTCGAGGCGGCCGCACGCTGGCAGAAGCGCTATCAGATCGGAGCAAAGATCCAGGCGGCTGCGATCGGCATCTGGTGCGCCACCACCCTGTTGGCCACGGACGACGCCGTGGCCCACATGATCGCCTTGTCCGTCACGACCGGAATCGCGGCAGGCGGCGCGGGCAGGGCATATGGCCGGCCTGCGATCTTCCACCTCCAGGCCGTGCTGATCTTCGGCCCGGCCGTGCTTGCCTTGGCGCTGCGTGGAACACCCTACTACATCGCGATGGCGCTGGTCAGCGCCGCGTTCCTGATGGCGATCATGCAGCTCTCGGTGAATCTGCATCGAATCTTCATGGGAGCGGTCGTGGCACGTGAGCGTGAAGCCGCGCTCGCCGGCCAGTTCGATACGGCTCTGAACAACATGCCGCACGGCCTCTGCATGTTCCGCGTCGACGGACAGCTGGCGGTCATGAACCACCGCTTCGGCGCAATGATGAATCTGCCGGAAGGTCTCGCGCAGCGCGGGGTCAACGCGCGTGACATCGTCGCGGCGTGCGTGAGCGCGGGATCCATCTCCGCTGGGAGCGGCGAGCGAATCGTCGCGGACATCGAGAGTTCGCAAGCCAAGGAGATCATCACCGCCGATCCCGATACGCAGCGAAACCGGTCGTTGTCCTGGACTGTCCAGCCGATGGCTGACGGTGGCGCGGTGGTGCTGCTCGAGGACATTACCGAGCGACGTAGCGCCGAGGCCAAGATCACGCATCTGGCGCGCTACGACGACCTCACCGCGCTGCCCAACCGCGTTCATTTCCGCGATGAGATCGAAAGGCTGCTGGCGATCTCGCACGGCGCCGAGCGCCTGTCCGCGCTGCTGTTCGTCGACCTCGACCAGTTCAAGCAGGTCAACGACACGCTCGGCCATCCCTGCGGCGACCAGCTCCTGTGCGCGGTCGCCAACCGTCTGCGCGAGATGCTGCGCCCCGAGGATTTCGTCGCCCGCTTCGGCGGTGACGAATTCGTCGTGTTCCAGGAGAACATCTCCTCGCCCGAGGACGCCGCTGCGCTGGCGCGCCGGATCGTCGAACGGCTGAGCGAGCGTTACCGCATCGACAATCATCTGGTCGAGATCGGCGCCAGCGTCGGCATCGCATTGACCTTGCCGGAGGGCATCAGCGCAGACACGCTGCTCAAGAATGCCGACATGGCGCTGTACCGGGCCAAGGCCGACGGCCGCGGCACCTTCTGCTTCTTCCGCGACGAGATGGCGGCGACCGTCGAGGCGCGCCGCATCCTCGAGCTCGATCTGCGCAAGGCGCTCGCCAACGAGGAGTTCGAGCTGTTCTATCAGCCGCTGGTCAATCTGAAATCCGGCAAGATCACGACGTGCGAGGCGCTGCTGCGCTGGAATCATCCGGTGCGCGGCACGGTCTCGCCGATCGACATCATCCCGGTCGCCGAGGACATGGGGCTGATCGTCGATCTCGGCCGCTGGATCCTGCGCCGCGCTTGCATGGAATGCATGAAATGGCCGGAGGGCGTCAGCGTCGCCGTCAACTTCTCGCCGCAGCAATTCCACCAGCGCGACGTCTTGAGCGAAATCCGCTACGCGCTCGAGGTTTCGGGGCTCCCGGCGCATCGGCTGGAGATCGAGATCACCGAATCCTCCCTGTTGCGCAACACCCAGCTCACGCACGACATCCTGTCGCAATTGCATGCGATCGGCGTGCGCATTTCGCTGGATGATTTCGGCACCGGCTATTCGAGCCTCAGCTACCTGCACAATTTCCCGATGCAGAAGGTGAAGATCGACCGCTCCTTCCTCGAGGGCATCGATGCCGACCGGCCGCTGACGCTGCTGCGCGGCGTAGCGCGGCTGTCGGCCGATCTCGGCATGGCGGTCGTGGTCGAGGGCATCGAGACCAATGATCAGCTCGAGTTGATCAGCGCCGACGGCACCGTGACCGAAGGGCAGGGCTATCTGTTCAGCCGGCCGGTGCCGGCAGTCCGGATTCGCCAATTGCTCAATGCCTCGCATGGCCGCCGCGGGGCTGAGGACCACATCGTCATGGTGTCCTCGCGATCGATCGCCTGATCTTTCTCCGCCTCGCTCCTTCAACGCATTTAGCTCTCGTTCGCCCGTGTTTTTGCGGGCTGCAAAGGTTAACCCTAACGTTTCTAAGCCTTTGCAATTCCGTTAATGAACCATTAATCTCCTCACACTCGCAGAAGTTGCTTTGGAGTGTAGGGGTACTGGATGACGTCTGGAGCTGAACCGCAAACGGTGCTCCTTCCGCGGGGAGCCGCTCTGTTTGACCGCATCGATTACCGCCTGATCGAAACTCCCGAGGACCGAGACAACCTCTATTTGATGCGGTACCGGGCCTATCTGCACGCCGGTCTGATCGAGCCGTCGGAGTCGCGGCGCGTAACCGATCGCTTCGACGATGCGCCCAACACCTGGAATTTCGGGGTCTATGTCGATGGAGAGCTCTGCAGCTCCGTTCGCATTCACGTCCTGACGTCGGACTGGCGGATGTCCTACACGACCGAAGTGTTTGGCGACGTGCTGCATCCCCGCCTCGACCGCGGCGAAGTTCTCATCGATCCATGCCGGTTTGTTGCCGATCCCGAAAAGCACCAGCGTTTTCCGGAGCTGCCCTATCTGACGGTGCGGCTGGCCTTTGTGGCCTGCGATCATTTCAACGCCGATACCGGGCTGGCCATGATCCGGACCGACCACCAGGCGTTTTATCGTCGCATCTTCCTGCACGAGACCATTTCACCGGAGCCACGCGGGTTTCCGGGCTGGCCCACCAAGAAGGCCGTGCTGATGGCGTCCGATTTCCGGAACCAGCGGGAAAAGGTCCTGACGCGCTTTCCGATCATGCGCTCCAGCGCGTTTGAGCGGCGCATGCTGTTTCAACGCAGCAGCCCCCGCCAGGCTGCCGCGCGCCCGGTGTCGCTGGCCACGCAGCGGCCCCCGGACGTAGCCGTCTCGGCAACGGGTTCTGCCCGCTAGGCCCCACGCGACGAGCCTAAAATTCCAGCAAAGGCCGCGGTTTTTGCCGGTCGTTGCGGCTTGCCTTCACCGTCGCGCCACATTTACAACCCATTAACCATGACGGTTGCTTTTCGCTGGTTGGGGGCATTTGACCGGCTGTGGCAAGGTTCCATCAAGGTTGACGGAACGTTCGCTTAACCAACCCCCTGTAGACCGGACAGCAGTGGACGAAACGTGAGCGTGGAGGCTCCGGAATGAAACATCCTATGCGCATCCTCCAGGGATTGAAGCTGGCCGCGGTGCTTGCCGTCGCGTTGTCGATGGGTGCCTGCGCCAACAAGAACTCTGCCACGGATGCGATGGCCAACGCGGCGACGCCGGGCAGCCAGCAAGACTTCGTCGTCAATGTCGGCGACCGCGTGTTCTTCGAAAGCGACCAGACCGATCTGACCCCGCAGGCGATCGTGACCCTGGAGAAGCAGGCGCAGTGGCTCCAGAGCTATCCGCGCTACAGCTTCACCGTCGAAGGTCATGCCGACGAACGCGGCACCCGCGAATACAACATCGCGCTCGGCGCTCGCCGCGCCCAATCGGTGCGTTCGTTCCTCGCCTCGCGCGGCATCGATCCGAACCGCATGCGCACGATCTCGTACGGCAAGGAGCGGCCGGTGGCCGTTTGCAACGACATCTCCTGCTGGTCGCAGAACCGCCGCGCCGTCACCGTGCTGAACGCGAGCTCCTGACGATCGGTCAGGCGCCGTTCATCTTCAGATAGCGATTATGCCGGCGCCCTCTCGGGCGCCGGTTTCGTTTCAGCGATCTGTGACAGAAACCCGTTTGTTACAGTCACAGTTTTGGCGTACTCCCCTTCAATGTGTGGCGCGTCGAATGTTCGGTCGCAGGCCATTTCGCTTTCGTCGTCAGGGCAAGATGTCATCCAGATTTAAGGTCTTCACCGGCACCGTGGCGATCGCCGCGCTGCTTTCGTTGTGCTCGCCCGCCCTCGCACAATCGGACGATGCAGATCCCGAGATGCGGATCGAGCGGCTGGAGAACCAGCTGCGCCAGCTCACCGGTCAGAACGAAGAGCTGCAATATCGCAACCGCCAGCTCGAAGAGCGGCTAAGAGCGCTCGAGGGCGGCGCGCAAGCTTCGCCCGGCCAGACGCCGGTCCAGCCCAATGTCGCGGCCATGCCGCCCGCACAAGCCGCGCCGGCCTATCGCCAGCAGCCGCCGCACCAGCAAGCGGCCCAGCCGAATTACGAGCAGCCGCAGATCGCCTCTCCGGCACCGATCGTTCAGGAGCAGCCTGCGCCCGGCGCGCCGGGCACGCGCCGCCGCGGCGATGCCTTCGACCCGAACCAGAGTCCGAATGCGCCGGGTGCGCCGCGCGCGCTCGGCGGCGGGCAGCAACCGATGCCTGCAGGTGCCCCGAGCGGCGCGCCCGGCGGCCGTGGCGCCGGCGAACCGCTTGATCTCGCCAACAGCGGCCCCCGCTATCCGCAGGCGGTCGGGCCTCAGGCTGCGCAGCCCGGCTATCCGCCGGTCTCATCCGGCTCTCCCGCGCCATCAGGCGGCACGGGCCTTGCGACCCTGCCGCCCTCGGCAACGCCGCGCGACGAATTCGACCTCGGAATCGGCTACATGCAGCGCAAGGACTACGCGCTGGCCGAGCAGACCATGAAGAATTTCTCGCAGAAATATCCGAGCGACCCGCTGCTCGGTGACGCGCAATACTGGCTCGGCGAGAGCTATTTCCAGCGCCAGCAATATCGCGACTCCGCGGAAGCCTTCCTCGCCGTCACCACGAAATACGACAAATCCGCCAAGGCACCGGATGCCCTGCTGCGGCTCGGCCAGTCGCTGGCGGCGCTGAAGGAGAAGGAGGCGGCGTGTGCCGCCTTCGGTGAAGTCGGGCGCAAATATCCGCGCGCTTCCGCCGGCGTCAAAGCTGCGGTCGACCGCGAGCAGAAGCGGGTGAAGTGCTGAGGCGCGGCGATTGATCCTGACAAGACGGATGGCGCTGCGCTAAACAGTGTCCATCCGCGGACGATTGCAGTGTCATGTCAGAGGACAATTCACCGATCTCGGCGCGTGAGGCCAAGCGCCTCTTCGCAGGCCTGAAAGGCGCGCAGGGACTGCTGCTCGCGGTCTCCGGCGGGCCCGACTCGGTGGCGCTGATGTGGCTTGCGGCGCGCTGGCATCGCAGCCTTTCGCGCGGCCCGCGTCTCACCGTAGTCACCATCGACCACGGCTTGCGGCCGGAGGCGGCGCGCGAGGCGCGCGCGGTCAAGCGTCTCGCAACCGGGCTTGGCCTGCCGCACCGGACCGTGCGCTGGCGCGGGGCAAAGCCGAAAACGGGACTGCCGGCCGCCGCGCGCGAAGCTCGCTACCGCCTGCTTGTGCAGGCCGCGCGCCTCGCCGGTGCGAGCCACGTGCTGACCGCCCACACCCGCGACGACCAGGCCGAGACCCTGTTGATGCGGCTTGTGCGCGGCAGCGGATTAGCCGGGCTGTCGGCGATGGCCCGTCTCACCGAGCGCGACGGCGTCGTTCTTGCGCGTCCACTACTCGATGTTCCGAAGTCGCAGCTGATCGCGACCTTGAAGCGGGCGAAGATCGGCTTTGCCGACGATCCCACCAACCACGACGCTGCCTTTACCCGGCCGCGGCTGCGTGCGCTGCTGCCGCAGCTCGCGGCGGAGGGCGGTGATGCCCGCAGCCTGGCTCGGCTCGCGGCAAGGCTGGCGCGCGCCAATTTGGCCGTCGAGGTGCTGACCGATGGAGCCGAGCGCTTCCTCCGTTTGCGGGATCGCGGCGATGCGCCGCAGGCCGGCGTTCGAAGCTTCGAGGCCTCCGGGTTTGCCGCCCTGCCGGAGGAGGTCCGGCTGCGGATCCTGCTGCGGGCCATCAACGCGTTCGGGCATGAGGGGCCGGCGGAACTCGGCAAGGTCGAATCCCTCCTGGCCGTGCTCGATCAGGCCATTGCCGCAAGTGCCCGCGCACCCGCAAATGGCCGGCCGGCCCTGAAGCAGACGCTTGCGGGAGCCTTGATCAGCCTTGCCGGGGGACGTATCCGCATCGCCCCGGCGCCGGCCCGGCGCAAGGGTGGATCAAGGGTGGATAAGGGCGGATCATGGCACCGGCCATTTCGAGACCGCGCCGTGAGGACACCTTAACCAGGCAGGAAAAACCCGGATCCGGGCGCCATTATTTCAGCGGGAATCGGACTAAGATGGGCTAAATAGTCCCATCTCGTTCCCTTGGCAGCGACCGGAGCGACACCTAGATTGTATGCGTCTAACCGAGAGGATTCCTTGGGGATTTCCTCGCGCTGCCCAAATAACTGCCCAAGGCTCAGGCCGCGATCCGCGCGACCACGAAGGAAGATCGATGAACGCCAATCTGCGCAATTTCGCCCTCTGGGTCATCATTGTCCTGCTGCTGTTGGCGTTGTTCACGCTCTTCCAGAATCCGGGTCAGCGCGCCTCCTCGCAGGACATCGCCTTCTCCCAGCTCCTGAGCGAGGTTGACCGCGGCAATGTGCGCGACGTCGTAATCCAGGGGCCGGACATTCACGGCACCTTCACCAACGGCTCGAGCTTCCAGACCTATGCGCCGAGCGATCCGACGCTCGTGAAGCGCCTCTATGACAGCAAGGTGCAGATCACCGCGAAGCCGCCCGGCGACAACGTGCCGTGGTTCGTCTCGCTGCTGGTCTCCTGGCTGCCCTTCATCGCGCTGATCGGCGTGTGGATATTCCTGTCGCGGCAGATGCAGGGCGGCGCCGGCAAGGCGATGGGCTTCGGCAAGTCGCGCGCAAAAATGCTGACTGAAGCGCATGGCCGCGTCACCTTCGAGGACGTCGCGGGCGTCGACGAGGCCAAGCAGGACCTGCAGGAGATCGTCGAATTCCTGCGCGACCCCGGCAAATTCCAGCGCCTCGGCGGCCGAATTCCGCGCGGCGTGCTGCTGGTCGGACCTCCCGGCACCGGCAAGACCCTGATCGCGCGTGCGGTCGCGGGCGAAGCCAACGTGCCGTTCTTCACCATTTCGGGTTCTGACTTCGTCGAGATGTTCGTCGGCGTCGGCGCCAGCCGCGTCCGCGACATGTTCGAGCAGGCTAAGAAGAACGCGCCCTGCATCATCTTCATCGACGAAATCGACGCCGTCGGTCGTCACCGTGGCGCCGGCCTCGGCGGCGGCAATGACGAGCGCGAGCAGACGCTGAACCAGTTGCTGGTCGAGATGGACGGCTTCGAGGCCAACGAGGGCGTGATCCTGATCGCCGCGACCAACCGTCCCGACGTGCTCGATCCCGCGCTGCTGCGTCCCGGCCGCTTCGACCGTCAGGTCGTGGTGCCCAACCCGGACGTCGTCGGCCGCGAGCAGATCCTCAAGGTCCACGTCCGCAAGGTGCCGCTGGCGCCGGATATCAACCTCAAGACCATCGCGCGCGGCACCCCGGGTTTCTCCGGCGCCGACCTGATGAACCTCGTCAACGAAGCCGCGCTCACCGCCGCCCGCCGCAACAAGCGGATGGTGACCCAGGCCGAGTTCGAGGAAGCCAAGGACAAGGTGATGATGGGCGCCGAGCGCAAGTCGCTCGTCATGACCGAGGAAGAGAAGCTGCTGACGGCCTATCACGAGGGCGGCCACGCCATCGTCGGCCTCAACGTCGTCGCGACCGATCCGATCCACAAGGCGACCATCATTCCGCGCGGGCGTGCGCTGGGTATGGTCATGCAGTTGCCCGAGCGTGACAAGCTGTCGATGTCGCTGGAGCAGATGACCTCGCGCCTTGCCATCATGATGGGTGGCCGCGTCGCCGAAGAGCTGATCTTCGGTCGCGAGAAGGTAACCTCGGGTGCGTCGTCCGACATCGAACAGGCGACGCGTCTGGCGCGCATGATGGTGACGCGCTGGGGCCTGTCCGAGGCGCTCGGTACCGTGTCCTACGGCGAGAATCAGGACGAGGTTTTCCTGGGCATGTCGGTGTCGCGCACCCAGAACGCATCGGAAGCGACGGTTCAGAAGATCGATACCGAGATCCGGCGCTTCGTCGAAGAAGGCTATAACGAGGCAACGCGTATTCTCACCGAGAAGCGCGCCGATCTCGAAGCTCTCGCCAAGGGCCTGCTCGAATTCGAGACGCTCTCCGGCGACGAGATCATCGACCTGCTCAAGGGCAAGAAGCCGAACCGCGAATCCGTGCTCGAGCCGACCACACCGCGCGCCTCGGCCGTGCCGCCGGCCGGCAAGTCGCGCCCGCGACCCGATCCGGATCCCGGCCTGGAGCCGCAGCCGCAGGCGTAATCGCGTACGGCAGATCGAATTGAAAAACGCGGCGGAAACGCCGCGTTTTTTGTTGGTGATGGTGATTTGCGGGTGGTGCCAACTCAGCGCCCGTCATTGCGAGCGCAGCGAAGAAATCCAGAATAGATCCGCGGTGACAGTCTGGATTTGCTTCACTGCGCTCGCATTGACGATTTTGATGCAGTTGCACTGGAAACTCAGAAGTACGGCAGGCAAAGGTGCCTAAGCGCCGGGCCCACCATCTCTCGCCAATCACGCTAGAAGTGGTGGCACACGCTCCGGAGTTTGCGTCATCACTTCGGCGCCCGCATCGCCAGCCGCAGATTGGATTCAGGAATGCGGCGACATTGCCGGCTCGCCAGACCCTGCCGGACTGCGCAACGCGCCGAACACGACGCCGATGAGAGCGACGATGAGGAGCGGCGATAGTCGTCCCGCCGGAATATACACCGCCGGGCTGAGCAACGGCACCATCCAGATGCCGAGCCCGATCAGCCAGTCGCGAAAGCGTGGAGCATCGATCGATGCGGCAAGCCACAGCACGACGGCGACCGTCAGCAGCGTCGCGTCATAAGGGCCCGAATGCGGGGCTGCCAGCACGGTTGCCGCAAGCAGTACGATCAGCTTGTTGTTGGTACGGAGCGAGGAGCGAAAGACCGCGAACGTTGCCGCCGCGCTCGAAAGGATCGCGGCCAGCTGCAGGATGGAGGCCAGCCGCTCCGGCAGGCCTAGCAGCATCGCGCAGGCCCACACGCTGTGACCCCAGATGCGGCCATAGGCCAGCCATTTCGCGTCGGGGCTGACCAGATTGTTGTACGCCTGCGGTATCCACCAGAGCCACAATTCGACGCCAAAAATCATGGCACTTGCAGCCGCCAATGCGAATGCCGAGCATGCAGCAGCGCACAGGCTGCCATAGCGGCGCGCCCCCATTAGCGCGAGCGGGACGAGCAGGAAGAATTGCGGCTTGAAACTCAGCAGCCCGAGGATTGCCCCGGCCAGGAGCGGTCGCGGTCCGAGCAGCCTGACGCCCGCGACCAGCAGTGCGGCAACGAGAAAGGCGCATTGTCCATCGGCCAGGTTGAGAGATGCCGATGGCGAGACCAGCACGGCCGCGATGATGTAGGGCGTCAGTTGCGGCTGATCGGACCGGTTGCGAAGCGCCCAGGCCAGGAAGCCTGCGGTCGCGGCCTGGAATGCGACATAGGAGCCGATGAAGCCAAGCGGCGCGAATGGCAGCAGCAGAACGAGGAAGCCGGGCGGATAGAACCATGGACGGAACTCCAGAGGCACCGTGAGCCATGATGCGAACGACTGGTTGAGATAGGCCGTGAACGCGTCACCATCGGTGACCAGCGCAAGATTGCCGGCGAGCGACGATTTGACGGCGCCGTAAAACACCATCCAGTCGGTGCCGGGAGCGACGTGGTTCAGCCCGATCCAACCGGGATGGGTGAAGGTGGAGATCAGGACGCCCCAGGCGAAGAGCGTTGCGATCGAAAACGCTGGCAGCATCACGAGAGGAATTCCGATCCAGCGGCGCGATGGACCGGATATCGGCTGCTGAGCTGACGCGCTCACTTGACGGCTTCCCTCGAGGACTCCGCTTCCGGCATCGCGCCGGCCTCTGTGCCGCCGGTTCGCACGTGGATCACGGCGATGTTGTCCGCGTAGAGCCGCTTCCAGCCCTTGATGTGGTCCAGCACCTGGGCGGCCGGTGCGTCCGCGACCATGAGCGTGGCGTCGATCTGGTACGCGTCGAGCAGCCGCGTCAGACTGTCGAGCTTCTTGAGCTCCACGGCCTTGAAGACGTCCATGGCGAAGGTTTCGCCGTAGAGCTCGGCGCGGCCGTCGATGAAGACCGGGATGTCACGCGAGATCAGATAGCCGCCGAACTGGTAGGCGTTGAAGATGCGTTGCGCCTTGCGTTTCTCGAGCAGATCGACGGCGGCGACCGGTGTCTGATCCATCGTGAAGGTGAAGCGGTGATGCGCCATGTAGAGTGAGGTCGAGGTCCAGCCTGCGGCCACGATCATCAGCGCGCCGGTCGCGGTGACGTAACGGGCAGCCCAACTCTCGCCGCCCTGCGTGCCAGGCTGCGGCAGCGCAGACCGTTCGCCGAGGGGCTTGGCCAGCACCAGCGGCACCAGGAAGGCGAAGGCCTCGATGCTCCTGACGTGGGTGAGCGCCATCCAGGTCAGAAGCAGGATCAGAAGAATACGCGGGGGCGAGAGCGTCAGGCCGCGATACAGCCCGATCGCAATCAGGCCGAACAGCGCGCCTTCGAATGCGTTGAAGGAGGCGAAGTTCGCGGGCGCCCACTCGGAGATGATCGTCAGCAGCTCGCCCAGATTGAGGATGTTGATCGCGCCGAGCAATGTGCGCCAGCCATAAGGCGTGACGCAGCTTGCGGCGAGTGCCGCAACACCGAACAGGAACCAGCGCGACAGCAGTCGGACCTGCTTGCCGGACTCCATGCCCCAGAGCGCCACAAATGACATCGGGCCGATCAGGGCCAGGCCCAGCACGAAGCCGCCATGCAGGTTCGACCACAGGGACATCAGCGGCAGCCAGTACCATGACGGGGCGCCCTTGCGGTCGGCTGCGGCCATCAATACGCCGACCCACGCGATCATCACGGGCAGCGCCAGCATGTGTGGCCGCGCCAGAACGTGGTGCAGCGACAGCAACAGCGCGAACATCGCGAACAGGACCGCTCGCGGAATTTCCAGATGGGCCTCGAGCAGGCCGACCAGCATCGCCGCCGACAATGCGACCGCAAGCGCGGTGAGGACCACCGGGCCGGCCCAATCCCATTGCGCATAGGAGAGGGCGAACAGGACCTGCGACAGCCATGAGGTCGAAACCCAGGGCGCCCCCGGACGGGTGAAGGAATAGAAGTCCGTGTAGGGAAGCGCCTGGTGATCGAGGATCCATTGTCCGATCTTGATCTGCCAGAGCGAGTCGGAGTCCTGAAGCAGCGTGTCGCCGACATACGCGAAGAAGAGATAGGCGCCCGCACCGACGCACAGCGGCACCAGGGCTCGCGCACGACCCTGCACCGTGATGCTGTTGGCAAAGGAAAGGGACATGCCGCCTCGTCGTCCTGGTGTTTTTGTCGTTGTGCCGAGCGATCGACATTGGACCACGGCGGTCATAATTCCGGGTAAACCGGTGAGGCGGGGCCGGCTTGATGTCTCGACAATTTAACGGATCGTTTTAGATTTCGGTTTACCATCGACGCATACACGCAAACCGCTCTGTGTTTCCGCAGTCGAATTAACTGCGGCGCAATTCTTTGCCTCTACGTTCGGTTCCATGGTCAAGCGGCGCTGGGAAGCCCAAAAGACCAGATCAGTTGTAGCCTCGTGTACTCATTTGGAGCTCTTTATGAAGAACCTCGTTGCGCGTTTTGCGAAAGATGAATCCGGCGCCACCGCTATTGAATACGGTCTGATCGCCGCCGGCATTGCGCTGGCGATCATCACTGTCGTCAATAACCTGGGCACCACGTTGAACGCCAAGTTCACCTCGATCTCGAGCAGCCTCAAGTAACGCTGTACGAATCGCGAATTCAAAGAGCCCCGTCCTTGACGGGGCTCTTTTCTTTTGGCGGACGATTTCCGGATCTGGGAAGTCGTGAAGCTGTAGCAAGCTTGTAGGGCGGCAAAGCGTCTGCCG
This sequence comes from Bradyrhizobium sp. 35, assembly GCF_023073215.1. Taxonomy (NCBI): domain Bacteria; kingdom Pseudomonadati; phylum Pseudomonadota; class Alphaproteobacteria; order Hyphomicrobiales; family Nitrobacteraceae; genus Bradyrhizobium; species Bradyrhizobium sp. 35. The sequence goes on along the minus strand of NZ_JADPJC010000113.1, from coordinate 133,928 downwards.
CGGCTCCGAAAGCGCAGGCGTTCCCACCGTCGAGAACATTGAACATTGAAAGTTGCCGGCGGGCACGCCGCTACGCGCGGACCCTAGGGCAACTTGTCGGCTGTCATTCCGCGAGGCCGGGCTGCCAGACCGCCGACGGCGCAGGCGCGGCAGACGTCTGCTGCGCGCGGCGGTGCCATTCGAGATAGAATTTCGCCGCCCAGATCGACGCTGCGGCGACTGCGATTCCGCCGGCGACGTCGATGACGTAATGCGCGCCGATCACCGGTGTTGCCGCAATCATCAGCAGATTGAGCGCAGCCGCGATGCCGCCGAGGCCGCGCACCGGCCACAGCGCCCACATGTAGAGCACGGCGGATGCGGCGTGGAAGCTCGGAAACGAGACAACGCCGGCGAGGAAGAACAACTGGAGCTCGTGCAGGCTACCGTCGCGAAGCGCGAGGATGTCGCGCAACTGCCCGGCATAGACCGCGGTGTTGATTTCGGGAAAATGCGCGGCGGACAGCTGCAGCCCCCAATAGGTGCCGATCGCGGGCACGACGGCGGAGATCGCGATGGTGACCGCGAGCGCGAGGCTCATCGCGAGCATGAACAATTGCAGCCGCATATAGTGCGCCGTCAGTGCCAGCACGACGGGAATGCCGAGCAGCGGCAATTTGATCAGCCCATATCCGCGAGCCAGGCAGTCCGCGAGCCAGGGATGGTCGTTGACGTATCGCGCGATCGGTTCGGGATCGAGGCCGAGTGCACGGTCGATCGCAAGCAGCGCCTGGTCCTGCAGCGGCCAGTTCAGCTTAGCCGCGACATAGCTGAGCGGTCCGACGATGGCGCAGGTGAGAATGATCTGTCCGATCGTTCCGAGCGAAAACAGCAGCTTCGGGTCGGCAAGCTCGCCTTTGACGATGCGGTGGCCATAGGCCAGCGCGAGCAAGACTGCAGCAACTGCCAGCGTCACCCAATAGGCGACTGGTTCGAGGCTCAGGCCGGTGAAGGCGAGGCCCAGCGCCAGCAGGCTGCCCATGGCTGCGATAGGAAGCCAGTTCAGGTGGAAGAGCTGCCAGGCGGTCCGGGCGTCCGTGTCGACCATGCTGCACCGAGGTGGGATCGCGATACCGCAGCACAGTCGCGGAGCAGGTTTAAGATGGCGGTAACGATCGTGGTTACCCCTTCACCGAAGCAGTTCGCGACGTTTTTAGCTGTTTGAGCTCGCGTTTTTTTTGCGTGACGCTTCATGCATTTGCACCTTGTCATCCACTCTGAATAGTTGTTCAGTCCTTGCGGGGCGATTTGCGATATCAGTGACGAAGCGTTCGGCCGCAAGGCGTGCGACCGGCGTGTGGGACAGGAAGCGCGCCATGGTTTATCGGCGGACGCATCAAGTGGTGAAGCGCCTTGCGGCCCGGCGCAGTGCGATACTGGCGGCGGCGCGGGAGGCGGCGGCGGAAGGCGGGATGGCGGCGGTGCAGATTGCGCCAGTCGCGGTTCGCGCCGGCGTCGCTGCGGGTACGGTCTACCGCTACTTCCCCTCCAAGGCCGATTTGATCTCCGAGTTGATTGCCGAAGTCTCCCGCGACGAGCTCACGGCGATCCGGCGAGCCGCCGATGCCGCGCCGGGGCCGTCCTCGGCGCTGGCGGCGGCGGTCACCACCGTGGCTGTCCATACCCTGTCACAGCGCAGGCTCGCCTGGGGCATCCTGGCCGAGCCGGTCGATGTCGATGTCAGCGCTTCACGTCTCGCCAGCCGGCGCGAGATCGCGGGCGAGATGGCCTCGCGGATCGACGCCGCCGTGCGCGCCGGCCACCTGCCGGCGCAGGACACGGCCCTTGCTGCCACCGCGCTGCTCGGCGCGCTGCACGAGGCCCTGGTCGGACCGCTCGCGCCGGACAATCTCGACGATCCCGCCAGGATGCGCGATGCCGTGCAGACCGTGACGCTGCTGGCGCTCCGCGCGGTCGGCGTCATGGACGCCCGCGCCAGGGGGCTCGTCGTGCAGCAGACGCTGCTGCCGACGGCGAAAGCGCTGGTTGGGGCCTAAAACGTCATCCTGATCGACCGGCGGACCTGATCGCGCCCAGGCCGTTGCTCGAGCTCGCCTTTTCAAAAAACCTCAGCACATCCGCCGGACCCGCCGGCTACTGTGCATGGGGTTGTTTTCGACATTTTTTGTTTGCCGGGTGCCGGCGGAGCTAGATATTCGCTTCGCCCTCGGGGCCGACCGAGGCGATGCGCACCATGTTGGTGGTGCCGGGGATGCCGAGCGGCACGCCGGCGACGATGATCACGCGCTGGCCCGCCCGGACGAAGCCGTCGCGGAACGCGATCTGGCCGGCGCGGCTCACCATGTCGTCCTGGTCGCGCGCATCTTCTGCCACCACGCAATGTATGCCCCAGACGACCGACAGCCGGCGTCCCGCCGCGACGTTCGGCGTGATCGCCACGATCGGCGGCTTCGGCCGCTCGCGCGCCACGCGCACGGCGGTCGATCCCGAACTGGTCCAGCAGATCAGGGCCGGCAGGTCGAGCGTCTCGGCGATCTGCCGCGCAGCGTCCGCGATGGCATCGCCGGCGGTGGCTTCCGGGGCCGGGCGCTGTGCGGTGATGACGGAGCGATAAATCGGGTCGCGCTCGACCTCCTCGCCGATGCGATTCATGGTCGAGACGGCCTCGACCGGGAATTTGCCGGCCGCCGATTCCGCCGACAGCATGATGGCGTCGGCACCTTCGTAGACGGCGGTGGCGACGTCGGAGACCTCGGCGCGGGTCGGCACCGGCGACTGGATCATCGATTCCAGCATCTGGGTCGCGATCACCACCGGCTTGCCGGCGCGCCGCGCCATGCGCGTCATCTGCTTCTGCAGGCTCGGCACGCGTTCCAGCGGCAGCTCGACGCCGAGGTCGCCGCGCGCCACCATCAGGGCGTCGGAGGCGTCGATGATGTCGGCGAGGCGATCGATCGCCTGCGGCTTCTCGATCTTGGCCATCACCGCCGCACGGCCGCGGATCATCTTCTTGGCCTCGAGCACGTCGTCGGCGCGCTGCACGAAGGACAGCGCGATCCAGTCGACGCCGGTGACCAGCGCCGCTTCGAGATCGGCGCGGTCCTTCGGCGTCATCGCCGAGACCGGCAGGTCGGTGTCGGGCAGGCTGACGCCTTTGCGGTCGGACATCCGGCCGCCGACCACGACGCGCGTCACCGCGTGCTCCTTCGAGGTCTCCTCGGCGATCAGCCGCACCTTGCCGTCGTCGAGCAGCAGCGCGTGGCCCGGCCGCAGCGCGGCCAGGATCTCCGGATGCGGGAGCTGGACGCGGGTGGTGTCGCCCGGCGCCTTGTCGGAATCGAGCGTGAAGGTCTGGCCATTCTGGAGCTGGACCGCGCCTTCGGCGAAGGCACCGAGCCGGAGCTTTGGCCCCTGGAGATCGACCAGAATGCCGATCGGCCTTCCATAGCTGCTCTCGACGTTGCGGATCGTCGCCACCAGCTCGCGCATCTTGTCATGCGGGGTGTGGCTCATGTTGATGCGGAAGAGGTCGGCGCCGGCCTCGAACAGGCGGCGGATCATCGCGAGGTCCGAAGAAGCGGGTCCAAGGGTCGCGAGAATCTTGATACGGCGAAGACGCCTCATGGCTTATTTCCAGACGGGGGCGAGGGAGCTGGCGGGAGGCCAGGCGCGGCGGGGGGCGTACCACCGGGCGGGCCATTGGGCAAACCCGGGACCCCCGGGCCAACAGGGCCGGGGAGGCCTGGCACGCGCTGCTGCTTTGACGGCTGTTCGTTGGCATCGGTGAGCTGCACCGTCCAGGCCCGCTGCTCGCCGGTATCGACCTCGAAATAGCCGGTCCGGTCATAGCCGCGCGCAAGGCAATCCTCGGTGCCGCGGATGGTGAACTCCTTATCGCGCGAGCACATGAAAGCCTGGCCCGACCATTCGCCGCCGCGGTCATAGTCGATGGCGTAGATGTAATAGAAGCGGGCCACCAGAGTTCCGCGCAGCAGGGTCTCGCAGGAGCGCGACGAGATGTTCCACCAGCCTTCGGTGGTCCAGCCCTCGGCATCCTTGTAGCCGAGCGCGATGCCGACCCGGCTCGATGTGTTGTTGCAGAGCCGGAAATCGGCGGAAGCCGGGCTGGCCCAGAGGTACAGCAGGCCAACCACCAGCACCGGGACCAACCGGGCGAGCAGGCGAAGGCGGGAGCGGGGAGATTCGGCGATCATTGTCGCGGAAGCTATATCAGATCATTGACGATTTGGCGTAGGGCCCAGGAACTGCCTGAAGCCGGCTTCGCGCCCGTTTGCGCCGCGATATGGCAAAATCTGTGACAGGCCCCACCTGATCTCGTAAGGGTGACCCATCCAGGTCACAGCCAATTCGCAAAGCCGAGGGATCCAGCCATGGCAATTGACGACAAAACCAGAACGGAACTCGAGGCTGCCGCTTTCCGGCGCCTGGTCGATCATTTGAAGACGCGGACGGACGTCCAGAACATCGACCTGATGAACCTCGCAGGCTTCTGCCGCAACTGCCTGTCCAACTGGCTCAAGGACGCCGCCGACGCCCAAGGCGTCGCCTTGAGCAAGGATGAGAGCCGGGAAGCCGTCTATGGCATGCCCTATGAGGCCTGGAAGTCGAAATACCAGGGCGCGGCCACGCCTGAGCAGCTCGATGCCATGAAGAAGGTTCATCCGGGGCACTGAACGGCCTCGCCGGCAGCCTGATATGCGGTGCCTTTGAGTCGCATCACACAACCGCTTTCTTCGACACGCCGCAGGAAGGTGTGGGCGCGCTGTGGACGAGCGCGATGCTGCCTTGAACGCGAGAGGTCCGAACCCTAAGGGTCTAACCAGCACGCGCGGTGAGGATGCCGGCGTCACCTCGTTTTGCCAGTTCCATTGGGAGTACCAAGATGGCCACCTCCGCCGCCGTCCGCGACGACGAGCCCGCGACGAAATTTGCCAAGGACCAGCTCAAGTCCATCATCGAGCGCATCGAGCGGTTGGAGGAAGAGAAGAAGGCGATCTCCGACGACATCCGCGACGTATTCGCCGAGGCCAAGGGCAACGGCTACGACGTCAAGGCGCTGCGCACCATCGTGCGCATGCGCAAGCAGGACCCGAACGAGCGCGCCGAGGCCGAGACGATCCTTGAGACCTACATGCAAGCACTGGGGATGATCTGAGCTATCGGTGTCGTCCTGGCTTTCGCCAGGGCGACACCATGCCGATCGAAGGAGACCGCGGTGACTGCGCCGCCGCTGCCGCGCGAGGTAAGCCGTGCCTACGATGCTTTTCCGGCGTCGATCGGCAAGCGGCTGCTTTGGGTACGCGAGCTGATCTTCGCGGCCGCCGCGGCGCATGAAGGCATCGGCCGTCTTACCGAAACGTTGAAATGGGGCGAGCCTGCTTATCTGACCGAAGAGACCGGCAGTGGCAGCACGATCCGGCTCGGCCGCCTGAAGGACTCCGCGCACGCCGCGATTCTGTTCAACTGCAAGACGACGCTGGTCGATACCTTTCGTGAACGCTTTCCCGATCAGTTCGAATATCGGCAGACCAGGGCGTTGCTGTTGCCGGTGTCGGGCAAGCTGCCGAAGCAGGACCTATCGGTCTGCCTGTTGCTGGCGTTGACGTATCATCTGGATCGACGGAGGAAGCGTTAGCGGCGCGCGAAGACGTCAGCGCAGCGAAGCCGTCCGTACGACGAAGGACGTCGTCTCGAGTTTGGCGGTGGCGGTGCCCGAGAAACTGTCGCAGGACAGGCCCTGCATCGGATCGTCGGCAAAACCCATGGCGATCACGGACTGCGGCTTGACGAAGTAGGCGCGCATTGCGGCGGTGTCGAGCTCGCCCATCAGCGTGACCGACATCGCGCGGCTGGCGCTCGGCGACAGCATCACGATCTTGAGCCAGATGCTTTCGCCCTTGGCTGCGGAGAGCCGGGTCGCGGTTGCGACCATGCCGTCGATGCGCTTGCCGACCACCGTGTTGATCTCGGTCGCGGGCGCAACGTTGCGCGATGCGGCGGCGGGACGGGCGGAGCGCGGGATCGGCGCAGAGGCGGCGACGACATTGGCGCGGTCGACCGGGGAGGCGGACGCCGGCGCGTAGGCCAGCGCCTGATAGGCGGCGCTGGACACGCTCGCGGTCGGCTGCGGATCGGTGGCGGCGGCAAGCGCCTGCCGTGCCTTCAGCGCAGCAATTTGGGCCGGCGTCGCCTGCTGCGGCGCAGTCGGGGTATCCCAGAAGCCGCGGGCATTGATGATGTCGGCGGGGGTCTCGGGCTTGGCGTCAGCAGATTTGCCGGCGGCCGGCTTGTCAGCCACGGGGGCCGGCTTCGGCTTGGCAAGCGCGACGATCTGCGCATCGGCCGAGGCGAGCTGGATCGTCGCCGCGACTGACGGCTTGGCGCGCGGCGTCGGCACCGGATCGGCCGGCTTGGTCGCGGCGGCGACCACGGTCGGCGCGACAGTCTTCGCGGACGGGGCGGGCGCGCCCTCGTCATCCTCGTCGTTGCTCGCCGCGGCCGGAGCCGACTTGCCCTTGAACAGGGCGGCAAAGAAATTCGACTTGCTGCCGGAATCCTCGCCGCTGCCGCGCCGCTCGATCTCTGCCTTGGCGAGCTCATAACCCTTCAACGGCGTGCCGTCGGTCGGGAGGTGGACGGTGCGTCCGTCCGGGAAGACCCGGGCGAGCTGGTCATGCGTCATGCGCGGCCAGTGCCGGATGCTGCCGGTGTCGAGATGTACGAACGGCGAGCCGGAGGTCGGGTAGAAGCCGACGCCGCCGCGCTGGAGGCGCAGGCCGGCGAAGCGGATCTGCTCCAGCGGCACGTTCGGGATGTAGAAGTCCATCGCATGCCCCAGCATGTGCTGGCTGAAGCGCGCCACGCCGGAGGAGCGGCGGCGGAGCATGGAGTTGGTCGCGGGCGAGCGGTAGGCGGAGATGATCTGGATCGGCTGCTTGCCGTCGACGTCGCGGTAGACTTCCCAGAGGATGTCGAAGAGGTGACGGTCCATGACCGTCTCGTCCTGGCTGCGCCAGTCGCGCAGGAAGTGGTTGAGCTGCTTCAGCGCCGCTTCGTCGTAGCGTCCGTCGCGCTTGAAGGTGACGGTGAGGTCTTCGCCGGAATGGGTGTGGTGGAAGGAGAGCGTCTTGGTCTCGTTGAGCGCGGCGGCGTTGTGAACTGAACCCGCGGCAGCAAGCAGCAATACGGCAGCGAGGCCGATTCTGGATCCGGCCTTCACTCCCGCATGGGACAACGACAGCACAGCGAATTGGCGTGCGATTCCAGTCAGCACGTTAGAGCCCACCCAGTCGACGAGCGTTCAAAATGGACTCTCCCGCTAACCCCGTTAGCGCGCGAAAGAGGATGAACGCTTTGTTAAAGCGAGAAGGTTAATTCGAGGTTGACCTTCCCGCCCCCAAACCAAGTCAGATCGCGAACCTAACCGGGTGAGTGTGGCAAAAAAACGCCCGCTGCCTGAGGTCAGGTGGAGAATGGTTAACGTTAAGCGACCCCATCCAGAGGATGAGGTCGCTGATTTTACTGCAGAATTTCAGGAAATCAGGCGCCGGGCGGCCTGGCTCAGCGGGTGAATACCCGCTGCTGCTGCGGCCGGCGGCCGACCGGGGCCGGCGGCGGGGTGGGCGCTCCGAACAGCCGCTCGAAGAAATTCGGCCCGGACGAGCCGCCGTTGTTGGCCGCCAACACCCCGTTCGGCAGTGTCGTCGCCGGGCGTGAATAGCTCGGCTGGGAGTGCGCGACGACGTTCTCGAGATCCTTGCCGCGACCGTTCTTCAGGATGTTGATCATGGTCGCGTCGCGGCCATAGACGTCCTTGCGGAATTGCAGCTTGCCGCCATCGTCCACGAATGCGGTCTGATAGGTGATGTTGACCGGGATCGGGGTCGGGAATTTCAGGTCGATCTCGCTCTTGCCGTACATGCTGCGGATGCGTTCCGGCGTGTACTTCTCGTTCGGCATCGCGATGTTGAGCAGGACCGAGGCGTACTGATCCGGGTTCTGCACGCGCATGCAGCCGTGGCTGAAGGCGCGTTCGTCCCGGGCGAACAGGTTCTTGTCCGGCGTGTCGTGCTGATAGACCAGGAACTTGTTGGGGAAATTGAAGCGGATGCGGCCGAGCGCGTTGGCTTCACCGGGCGGCTGCGAGATGTGCACCGAACCATCGCGGTTCTGTTCGAGCTTGAGGCCCATGCGCTGGAGCACTGTCGGGTCCTGCTGAAGCGCCGGCAGATATTCGTTGTAGACGATCGACGGCGGCACGTTCCAGGTCGGATTGACCGTGATGTACTTCATCGTCTCGGTGAGCAGCGGGGTCGCATGCGTGCCGGGCTTGCCGGTGACGACGCGGGTGGTCCAGACCTGTTGGCCGCGCTGCATCACCTTCAACGTGTAGTCGGGAATGTTGAGGATGACATAGGCATCGCCCAGCGAGGGCGCGCCCAGGTCGCGCGGCAGCCAGCGCCAGCGCTCCATGTTCACCAGCACCACGTCGATCTGCTTGTCGCGCTTCGGGGCGTTGATCGCCCTCACCGTCTTGTCGTCGAGGATGCCGGTCGCCTTGAGCTCGGCGCTGTTCTGGAATTTGCGCACGGCTTCGGCGACCGCCGCGTCATAGCGGGTGTCGCTGGCGTTCTCGGTGATGCCGAGCTTGGCGCGCAGCTGCGGCACGCGCGGATCTTCAACGACGATTTCAGCCTGCTTCTTGCCGGCCGGGGTGTATTTCAGCGCCGGACCATCGGCGATCTCGATCACCGGGCCGTTGCCCTGGCCGCGGAGCTCCGCGAGCTTCGCCTTCAGCTCCTTGTAAAGTTTTTGCGGCGGATTGTAGCTGTCGAGCGCCGCGGAGGCGTCCGCCGCGGTCGTGACCTTGGCGAGCACCTCGTTCGGATCGACCGGATGCTCGGGATAGAGGATGTCGCCGCTGACCTGCGACCAGTGCATGCGGCCGCTCTGGGCCTGGCGCGCATAGTCGAACATGCTGGCGGTGAGCTTGAGCTCGGCATCGGCGAGCGTATCGGGTGTCGTGGCGGCCGCGAAGTCCGGCACCGGGTAATCGGCGGGATTGAGACCGTCGGACGCCGCGTCCTTCAGCCGTGCGATCACGCCCTTGGCCGCAGCGGTCAGGCTGCCGCCCTGGCTCCAGACCGGCGCGAAGTCGCGTGCACCGTAGAACTTCTCGATCGCAGCGCGTTCGTTCTTACGGTCGAGATAGCGCGAGGCCTTTGCGCCAATGATGTCCTTGAGCTTGTCGGCGACCGGCTGGTCGGCCGCGGGAACGTTGCTCGCGGCCCTCACCGGCTCCGAGGCCGGAGCCGCAGCGGTGGCGGGCGCGGCCGGCGTTGGGATCGCCGTGTCGGCCTTGGCAGGTTCGGTCTTGGCAGGTTCAGTCTTCGCCGTCTCGCTCTTCGTCGCCTCGGCGGCGGGCGTGGTGGCGACGTCGGAAGGCTTGGTCTCGACCTTGTCCGGCGCGGGGGCGGATTCGGCCTTCAGGGGTTCCTTGGCGGGCTCCTTAGCAGGGTCCACCACCGTGGCGGTGGTGTCGAGCTTGATGTCTGATGCGGTCGGGGGCGGGACGTTTGCGGGTTCGGGGCGCGGGATGGCGGCTTCGATCGCGAGCTCGGCAGCGCTGCTGTGCGCCTGATCCTGCGCCAGGGCTGAGCTGGCCGATACCGTGAGGAAGGTCGCCGCGACCGTGATCAAGACACGGTCAAAGCCTGCACGGTGGTTCAAACAGTCACGCATTGTGTCGCACCCCTCGGGTGAACTGTCCCCCGTGGAACAGCTTCGTTATCGCCTATTGAGCTTCGGCTAAACCGCGCCGGCCTCTCGAAAGTTGCACGCCTGCACGCAACGATTCCTACGCAGACGAATCTTACGCGGACGATATACAGGCCCCGATTTCGCAGCCAGCGCTACCCGGGACAACTCACGACAAACTGACTTCAAGCACGCCTCTTGGCAACGGATTGTGCGCTTCTGCCACGCGCTTTTCCCTGTGTCTGTCACTTCCAAGTCACGGTTCAAATCGCAGTCGAATTCCGTCGTCATACGAACGGCTTACAGTCGTATCGCTCCGCCCGGACGAACCGCCGTTCGCGTCCGGCTCAGTGCGTCTCCTCACCGCTTTTGCCGCCATGGCCGGGAACTCCGGCTTCATCGAGTTTGCGGTAGAGGGTGGACCGGCCGATTTTGAGGCGGCGGGCGACCTCCGACATCTGCCCGCGGTAATGCGAGATCGCGAAACGGATGATCTCGTTCTCAATGTCTTCCAGCGGCCGGACGTCGCCGGTCGCGGTCAGCATTGAGAGGGCACCCGCCATGGGCAGCGGCGCGATCGGTATTTCATTACCTGACACCACGGAGGGGGCCGCGATCGGCTCCAGCATCAGCGGCGCGGTCGGAATGTCTGTTCCCGGATGCGGCTGCGAGGCGATCAGAGGGAAGTCGTCGAGGCCAAGCTGGTCGCCCTCGCTCATCACCACGGCGCGATAGACCGCGTTTTCGAGCTGGCGAATGTTGCCGGGCCAATCGAGCTGGGCAAGGTGCGCAACGGCCTCGCCGCTGATGCCGGTGATGGGGCGGTTCTCCTCGGCGGCAAAGCGCGCCAGGAAATGCCTGAGCAGATGCGGAATGTCCTCGCGCCGGGCGCGCAGCGATGGGATCGTCAGCGGCAGCACGTGCAGGCGATAGAACAAGTCTTCCCGGAAGTGGCCCTGCTTGACCCGCTCGAGCAGCCTGCGGTTGGTCGCCGAGATGATGCGGACGTCGACCTTCACGGGTTTGCGGCCGCCGACCGCCTCGACCGCGCCTTCCTGGAGCGCGCGAAGCAGCTTGACCTGCGCGCTCAGCGGCAGCTCGCTGACCTCGTCCAGGAACAGCGTGCCGCCATGAGCTTCGACGAACTTGCCGGTGTGGCGTTCGGTGGCGCCGGTGAAGGCACCCTTCTCGTGACCGAACAGAATGGATTCGACGAGGTTGTCGGGGATCGCGCCGCAATTGACCGCGACGAACGGCTTGGCCTTGCGCTCGCCGCTGCCATGAATGGCACGCGCGAACATCTCCTTGCCGACGCCGGACTCGCCCTCGATCAGCACCGGGATCGAGGAGTTTGTTGCTTTCTGCGCCGCGCGCATCACGCCCGCCATCGCCTCGGCGCGTGTGATGATGTCGGAGAAGGTCAGCCGGCCTTCGCGGCTGTGACGGATGCGCTGCAGTTCGCCCTTGAGCGCGGACGAATTGAGCGCGTTGCGAAGCGAGACCTGGAGCCGCTCCAGGCCGACCGGCTTGACCACGAAGTCGGCCGCACCCGCGCGCATCGCCGAGATCACATTGTCGATGCCGCCATGGGCCGTCTGCACGATGACGGGGATGCTGAGACCCGCTTCGCGGATTTTCGCCAGCACGCCCATGCCGTCGAGGCCGGGCATCACGAGATCGAGGATGACGCCGTCGATGGCCGCGTCGGGGGCGGTGAGGGCGGCGATCGCCGCATCGCCGGAGTCCACCACGATCGTCTCATAGCCGCATTTCTGCACCATGTTTTCGACCAGCCGGCGGGCTACAGCGTCGTCGTCGGCGATCAAAATACTGGCAGCCATGGTGTTCCCCGCACGCTACTACTATCTGTCTCGAATCGGGGCACTCTGGCCGAAGCCGATTAACGCACTGTTAAATCCTGATGCCCCCGCCCGCCGTCGCGATTGTTGAACACAGGTTTCCCACACAATGAATTCGAGCTCCAAGCTTGCACTCAAAAAGTCTGCTCTCAAAAAGTCTGCTCTCCGCAAACCAGGCACCAAGCAATCGGTCATCAAGGCAAAGTCCTCCAGACCTTCACCCGCAAAGCCTGCGAGCAAGACCGGCAAGCTTCCGGAGTGGAACCTCGCCGACCTCTATTCCGGGATCGATGCGCCGGAAGTGGCGCGCGATCTCGCAAAGATGGATGCCGATTGCGTCGCGTTCGAGACGGACTACAAGGGCAAGCTCGCAACAGGAACAGCAAAGGAAGATGGCGGAAAATGGCTCGCAGAAGCCGTGCGACGCTATGAGGCGATCGACGACCTCGCCGGCCGGCTCGGCTCGTACGCTGGCCTCGTTCATGCCGGCGACAGCGTGGACCCCAAGATTTCAAAGTTTTACGGCGACGTTTCCGAGCGCCTGACGGCGGCATCGACGCATCTGCTGTTCTTCGCGCTCGAGCTCAACCGGATCGATGACGATATTTTGAACCGCGCGATGCAGGCCACCGAGCTCGCGCACTACCGTCCCTGGATCGAGGATCTACGCAAGGAGAAACCGTACCAGCTCGAGGACAAGCTCGAGCAGCTCTTCCTGGAGAAGGCGCAGACCGGCTATTCCGCCTTCAATCGGCTGTTCGACCAGACCATTTCGAGCCTGCGCTTCAAGGTCGGGCCCAAGGAGCTCGCGATCGAGCCGACGCTCAATCTGTTGCAGGACCGCGACGGCGCCAAGCGCAAGGCCGCGGCAGAGGCGCTCGCAAAGACCTTCAAGGCCAATGAGCGCACCTTTGCGCTGATCACCAACACTTTGGCCAAAGACAAGGACATCTCCGATAGCTGGCGCGGCTTCAAGGACGTCGCAGATTCCCGGCACCTGAACAACCGCGTCGAGCGCGAGGTGGTGGATGCGCTGGTCGCCTCGGTGCGCGCAGCCTATCCAAAATTGTCGCATCGCTACTACGCGCTGAAGGCACGCTGGTTCGGCAGGAAGCGCCTGGCCTATTGGGACCGCAACGCGCCGCTGCCTTTTGCTGCGACCGACGTGATCGGCTGGGGCGATGCGCGAAACATGGTGCTCTCCGCCTATCGCGGCTTCTCGCCCAAGATGGCTGATATCGCCGAGCGCTTCTTTGCCGACCGCTGGATCGACGCGCCGGTACGTCCGGGCAAGGCGCCGGGGGCCTTCTCGCATCCGACCACGCCGTCCGCGCACCCCTACGTGCTGATGAACTACCAGGGCAAGCCGCGCGACGTGATGACGCTCGCCCATGAGCTCGGCCATGGCGTGCATCAGGTGCTGGCGGCCAGGAACGGCGCGTTGATGGCGCCGACGCCGCTGACGCTGGCGGAGACCGCGAGCGTGTTCGGCGAGATGCTGACCTTCCGGCGGCTGCTGGCGCAGACCAGGAGCGCAAGGCAGCGCCAGGCGCTGCTCGCCGGCAAGGTCGAGGACATGATCAACACCGTGGTGCGGCAGATCGCGTTCTATTCCTTCGAGCGCGCGGTCCACACCGAACGCAAGAACGGCGAGCTCACCGCGACGCGGCTCGGCGAGATCTGGCTCTCGGTGCAGGGCGAGAGCCTTGGTCCGGCAATCGAGATCAAAGCGGGCTACGAGAACTACTGGATGTACATCCCGCACTTCATCCATTCGCCGTTCTACGTCTACGCCTATGCATTCGGCGATTGTCTCGTGAACTCGCTCTACGCCGTCTACGAGAACGCGGCCGAAGGCTTTGCCGAGCGCTATCTCGACATGCTCGCCGCCGGCGGCACCAAGCATTATTCCGAACTGCTGCGGCCGTTCGGGCTCGATGCCAAGGATCCAAAGTTCTGGGACGGCGGCCTGAGCGTCATCGCCGGCATGATCGACGAACTGGAAGCGATGGGCTGAGCCGAACCGCCTTCAGCGCTGCAGCGAGCAGGTCGGGTCGGCCGTCCGAGTGTCCCGTTGTTCCGACAACGGGGGAGGCGGGTTGTAAAGATCCCGCCATGCACATTGAACGTTTGTGCCCGGGACCGGACTAATTCTTGCAGGCGGGTTCGACCTGCAATGCAATCTGTGATCGTTGATCGTCGCGTGTGCTCGGCCAGGGAGGCGAACATGGCCAGGATCAGTGCCCCAGACCCCAAGGTGGAGCCGCCACGGGCTGTGGGGGAACAGCAGCTGTGGGGGACGCAGCACCGGAAGATCGTCAAGCGCGAGCTCGCAGCCATCAACAACCGCCGCCTAGCCCAGGGTATGGATCCCGTTGCATACCCTGGCGACGAAAAGGCGATCGACACGGTCGGCCTTGCGCTGTCAGGCGGCGGGATCCGATCCTCCGCAATCTGCCTCGGCGTCTTGCAGGCTTTCAATCACCACGGGCTCATCAAGCACATCGACTATCTGTCGACCGTATCGGGCGGCGGTTACACCGGCTGTTCGTTTACGGCGACCATGACGCGGGCGCAGAATTTCGTCTTCGGAAGCACGCCGACACCTGGAGCCGAGAGCGCAAATGAGATCAGTGACACGCCTGCGGTGGGCCATATCCGGAATTACTCGAACTATCTCGTTCCGGCCGGCGCGCGCGACCTGATCACCGGCGTCGCAATCGTCGTGCGTGGACTCGTTGCCAATCTGAGCCTGACGCTGCCGGTTGTACTGCTCGTTGCAGTGATCACGATCCTGTCCAACGCCGCACGCTCGTCACTCTATACGACCAATTTCTTCGGCCTGAGCGTCGACGACACCCACAATCTTGGTCCCCTCTCCAGCCTGGGATTGATGCCTGCCTTCTTTCTTGTCGGCCTTGTTGTCGCTTTGCTGCTTTTGTTGGTCGGGCGCCTTTTCAAAGTCGGGCGGCGCGAGCTGTTTCGGTACCTGGCCGGTCTTGCGTTTGCGATGGGTCTCATCTGTGCGATCGCCAGCTGCCTGAATGTCGATCACTTTGGCCTTTCGCTTGCAGCGGTCCTGCTCGGCCTTGCGCTTTTCTTTGGCTGGGCAGTGCTGCGATCGATTTCGTCGACCAAGGGAGGTGAATTCCGCGGCTATCCGTCGACGGTCGGCGCGACCTATCTCGTTCTGCTTGCCGCCATCTGCTTCTTCGAATTTCAGCCCTTCATGATCGCCCAGATGTTCGATGTCGCCGACGCTAACACGACTCAGTCCGGCGGCATCATTGGCGGCGTTGCAATCAAGTGGGTCCAATCGCTTGCGGCCATCACTGCGCCGGTTGCGGCGGCTGTCACGCTGTTCCGGCAGCAATTCGCCGACCTGCTGAAGGGCGCCGGCGCCTCGGACCTGGGATCACGCCTGCTCGCCCATGCGGCGAAAGCAGCCGTGCTTGTCGCGGGACTGGCGCTGCCCTTGCTGATCTGGGTCGGATATCTCTATCTTTGCTATTGGGGCATCGCGAACGACAAGACCCTCGACGCCGCCTACCGTCAATACCCCATGATCGAGGAGTGGGGAGCGGCTGGCGTGCAACCCGTGCCGCCCGCGGCCGGTGTCGATGTCAAGGGAAATGTCCAGTTTGACTCGGCGACCCGCAAGCTCTCGGCCGAAATCACCAATCGCGAAGCGAAGGTCGTCGTCTCCAAGCCGGTGGGGCCGATCTCGCACATTCCCGCATGGCTGTTTTCCGTTGCGTCATTGCAGTCCCCGGACAAATTCACTTGGTCGAAGTACCAGTTCGGCAACAGTGTCAGCTGGCGGATGATGCTGCTCTACTTCTTGTCGGGCTCGGCCATGTTCGGCCTGTCGTGGGTTCTCGGGCCGAATGCCAATTCGTTGCACCGGCTCTATCGTGATCGCCTCAGCAAGGCCTTCTTGTTCAATCCGCTCTATTACGCCGACGGGGAGCCGTCGCGGAACATGCCGAGCCTGGACCAGGGGAGGGATTTCCTTCCGCTCGACGAGGAGAAGCTGAGCGGTCTGTTACATCAGATGGTCTACGGGGTCGATCCAGCGGGAGCGATGACGGTCGCGACATCGAAAAAATGCAGCCTGGCCTCGCCATATCCCATCATCAACGCCGCGCTGAACATCCAAGGATCCGACTTCGCCAATCGGCGGGGACGGAACGCGGATTTCTTCATATTCTCGCCGCTGCACGTCGGCAGCGAGGCCACTGGCTATGCGAATACACCGGCATTCGAGAAGGTCGCGCCGGGCCTCGATCTTGCGACCGCGATGGCAATCTCCGGGGCCGCTGCTTCGTCGAACATGGGCTCGGGGTCGATCCGCTCGCTGACCCCGACCCTGGCGCTCCTCAACGTGCGCCTGGGGTACTGGTTGAAGAACCCGCGCTGGGTCTCGACAAAGGACAAGCCGCAGCACCACTCGACCCCTTTGTTTCTATGGTCTGAGATCTCGGGCCGGCTTTACGAGAATGCCGATGCGGTCTACCTGACGGACGGCGGACACATCGAGAATCTCGGTGTCTACGAGTTGTTGCGACGACGCTGCAAGGTGATCATCGCGGTTGACGCCGAAGCCGATGCACCCATGAATTTCTCATCCCTGGTGACGCTGCAGCGCTATGCGCGCATCGATCTCGGGATCATCATCGATCTGCCGTGGACGCCGATCCGCAACACCACGCTCGAGTGGATGAAGTGCAACGCAACCAAATCCCCGGCCCGGCGCACGGCGGGCGGACCGCACGTGGCGGTCGGCACCATCGACTACGGCTCGGGGGAAAAGGGGTACCTCGTGTACATCAAGTCGTCCCTGACCGGAGACGAGAACGACTACATCCGCGACTATGCACGCCGCAACGACACCTTCCCGCATGAAAC
This sequence comes from Bradyrhizobium sp. 35, assembly GCF_023073215.1. NCBI lineage: Bacteria > Pseudomonadati > Pseudomonadota > Alphaproteobacteria > Hyphomicrobiales > Nitrobacteraceae > Bradyrhizobium > Bradyrhizobium sp. 35. The sequence continues at coordinate 117,384 of NZ_JADPJC010000113.1, read as the reverse complement.
CACCGGTGACCAGTTCTTCTCGGAGGAGCAGTTCGAGGTCTACCGCGCGCTGGGTTTCCACATGAGCCACGGTTTTCTCACCGAGGATGCCGGCGCGGATGCAATCGTCGTCAACGTTCCGGGAGAACGCTGCGCAAAGCGAAACTTCTGCGACAGCAAGGTGGAGCCGATCGGCGCAGTCCGCCGTGCGCTCGGCCTGCGCTGAGAGGCCTCGGCTCGTGGCATCGGAGACCGCCTCTGACGGGCGGATCACCGGTCTGAGCCGAATTCCCGCCCATTGGAATTCCAAATGACCTGATTTGCCGGGAAACCGCGCCTCCGTGCCGTTGCCCTGCCCGGAAGTTTGCGGTATCCCAGCCACGAAATTCGACTTTCGACTGGGGACAATTCATGGCTGACCATAGCGAAGTGGCGTACAGCACCGCCGACGGCAACGACTACGTTGCCCACGAGCAGACCTACGAGGGCTTCATCAAGCTGGTGAAGTACGGCACGGTCTCGGTCGCGCTTATCGTGATCCTGATGGCGATCTTCCTGACCTGATTCATCCCCTGCAGCACCGCCAGTGTCGTCGGTGCCTATAAAATTTGCAATCAAGCCGGATTGAAAACCGGTATCCAACGTTGCGGGAGTAACGCTAAGTTCGCGTGCGCGCTTCTTCCCGCGTCGCCGGAGGGCCTATGAAGATCGCCGTTGCCAAGGAAATCGATCCGTCGGAGCCGCGGGTCGCCGCTTCGCCGGATACGGTGAAGAAGTTCAAGGCGTTGGGCGCCGAGATCGCCGTCGAGCCGGGCGCCGGCCTCAAGTCGGGCCTGCCGGACTCCGAATTCACCGCCGTGGGCGCCACCGTCAGCGCCGACGCGCTGAAGGACGCCGACATCATCATCAAGGTGAAGCGCCCTGAAGCCTCCGAGTTGGCGCAGTACAAGCGCGGCGCGCTCGTCATCGCCATCATGGACCCCTACGGCAACGAGGCCGCGCTGAAGACGATCGCCGATGCCGGTGTCTCCGCCTTCGCGATGGAATTGATGCCGCGCATCACGCGCGCGCAGGTGATGGACGTGCTGTCCTCGCAGGCCAACCTCGCCGGCTACCGCGCCGTGATCGAGGGCGCCGAGGCCTTCGGACGCGCCTTCCCGATGATGATGACCGCGGCCGGCACGGTGCCCGCCGCCAAAGTGTTCGTGATGGGCGTCGGCGTCGCCGGCCTCCAGGCGATCGCGACCGCACGCCGTCTCGGCGCCGTCGTCACCGCGACCGACGTCCGGCCCGCCACCAAGGAGCAGGTCGAATCGCTCGGTGCAAAATTCCTCGCCGTCGAGGACGAGGAATTCAAGAACGCGCAGACCGCCGGCGGCTACGCCAAGGAAATGTCCAAGGAATACCAGGCCAAGCAGGCCGCGCTCACCGCCGAGCACATCAAGAAGCAGGACATCGTGATCACCACCGCGCTGATTCCGGGCCGGCCGGCGCCGAGGCTCGTCACGGCTGACATGGTCAAGTCGATGAAGCCGGGATCAGTGCTGGTCGATCTCGCCGTCGAGCGCGGCGGCAATGTCGAAGGCGTCAAGGCGGGCGAGGTCGCTGATGTCGGTGGCATCAAGATCGTCGGCTACACCAACGTCGCCGGCCGCGTCGCGGCGTCGGCCTCCAGCCTCTACGCGCGCAATTTGTTCAACTTCATCGAAACGATGGTCGACAAGACCAGCAAGGCGCTGGCCGTGAACTGGGACGACGAGCTCGTCAAAGCGACCGCGCTGACCAGGGACGGCGCCGTCATCCACCCGAACTTCCAGCCGAAAGCGTAAGGAGAGCCGCCATGGAGCATGTTGCACAGGTCGTCGACCCCTTCGTCTTCCGGCTGTCGATCTTCGTTCTCGCCGTCTTCGTCGGCTATTTCGTGGTGTGGTCGGTGACCCCGGCGCTGCATACGCCGCTGATGAGCGTGACCAATGCGATCTCCTCGGTGATCGTGGTCGGTGCGCTGCTCGCGGTCGGGGTCGGCATGATCTCGAGCGGCTCGGGCTGGGCGCGCGGCTTCGGCTTCATCGCGCTCATTTTCGCCTGCGTGAATATCTTCGGCGGCTTCCTTGTCACCCAGCGCATGCTGGCGATGTACAAGAAGAAGGTGAAGTGAGCGGCGTTCACCTCGGGGTGACAAAGACAAAGGGGACCTGAGATGAACGCCAATCTGGCTGCAGTTCTGTATCTCGTGGCAGGTGTGCTGTTCATCCTGTCGCTGCGCGGGCTGTCCAGCCCCGCCACATCGCGGCAGGGTAATTTCTTCGGCATGATCGGCATGGCGATCGCGGTCGCCACCACGCTGGCCAGCCATCCGCCGGCGGACGGCCTCGCCTGGATCCTCGTGATCCTTGGCATCGCGATCGGCGGCAGCGTCGGCGCAGTGATTGCCCGCCGGGTGCCGATGACCTCAATGCCGGAACTGGTCGCCGCGTTCCATTCGCTGGTCGGCATGGCCGCGGTGCTGGTCGCGGCCGGTGCGTTCTACGCGCCGGAGGCCTTCGACATCGGCAGCCCCGGCAACATCCATCCGCAGAGCCTGGTCGAGATGTCGCTCGGCGTCGCCATCGGCGCGCTGACCTTCACCGGCTCGGTGATCGCGTTCCTGAAGCTGTCCGCGCGCATGAGCGGTGCGCCGATCATCCTGCCGTTCCGCCACATCATCAACATTGCGCTCGCGATCGCGCTCGTCGTCTTCATCGTCGGGCTGGTCATGACGGGCAGCGCGCTCGACTTCTGGCTGATCGTCATCATCGCGCTGGCGCTCGGCGTCCTCATGATCATCCCGATCGGCGGCGCCGACATGCCGGTCGTGATTTCGATGCTTAACTCGTACTCGGGCTGGGCCGCGGCCGGCATCGGCTTCACCCTCGGCAATTCCGCGCTGATCATCACCGGCGCGCTGGTGGGATCAAGCGGCGCGATCCTGTCCTACATCATGTGCCACGCGATGAACCGCTCCTTCATCTCGGTCATTCTCGGCGGCTTCGGCGGCGAGACCGCGGCGGCCGGCGGTGGCGGCGGCGAGCAGAAGCCGGCCAAGCTCGGCTCGGCCGACGACGCAGCCTTCATCATGAAGAACGCGCAGAAGGTCATCATCGTGCCCGGCTATGGCATGGCGGTGGCACAGGCTCAGCATGCGCTGCGTGAAATGGGCGACATCCTGAAGAAAGAAGGCGTCGAGGTGAAATACGCCATTCACCCGGTCGCCGGCCGCATGCCCGGCCACATGAACGTGCTGCTGGCCGAGGCCAACGTGCCCTATGACGAGGTGTTCGAGCTCGAGGACATCAACTCCGAATTCGCGCAGGCCGATATCGCCTTCGTGATCGGCGCCAACGACGTCACCAATCCGGCGGCCGAAGAGGACAAGACCTCGCCGATCTACGGCATGCCGGTGCTCCAGGTCTGGAAGGCCGGCACCGTGATGTTCATCAAGCGCTCGCTCGCTTCCGGCTATGCCGGCATCGACAATCCGCTGTTCTATCGCGACAACACCATGATGCTGCTCGGCGACGCCAAGAAGGTCACCGAGAACATCGTCAAGGCGATGTAGCGCGGAGGCAAGCGGGCCATTGCCAATGCGACGCGCGAGCAGCGCGTCGCGTGGCACACCGCTCACCAGGCGGCGTGCGGCTGCCGTGACGTTCCGGCCCGCCTCGGGCGATGTCATGAAATTGCTGCCGAGCCGGTGCAAACCCTGAACAGGGGCCGGGTCGCGTCATCATGACCATCGTCAAATGGATCGCCATCCTGCTCGTGACCGTCTATTGCGCCGGTCTCCTCGTGCTGTATGTCAGGCAGCGCGAGATGCTGTTTCCGATCCCGCCCGTCGGTCGCACCACGCCGGACGCCGCAGGCTTCCCCGAGGCCGAAGAGCACGTCCTGACTACCTCCGATGGCGAGAATGTCATCGTCTGGCACGTGCCGGCGAAGCCAGGCCGCCCCGTGATCCTGTATTTTCCGGGCAATGGCGATTATCTCGCTGGTCGCGTCAGCCGCCTCAAGGCCATGACGGCGGACGGCACCGGCCTGGTCGCGCTGTCCTATCGCGGCTATGCCGGCTCGAGCGGGGCGCCGAGCGAGGCGGGCCTGCTGCGCGATGCCGCGGCCGCCTACGCCTTCACCACCGCGCGCTACGCGGCGGAGCGAATCGTCGCGTGGGGCTTTTCGCTCGGGACCGGCGTGGCGGTCGCGATCGCCTCGGAGCATCGTGTTGGAAAACTCATCCTGGAAGCGCCCTATACATCGACGGCCGATATTGCAGCTTCATCGTTCTGGTACGTTCCGGTCCGCCTGCTGATGCGAGATCCATTTCATTCCGACGAGCGCATCCCGCGCGTCACTGTGCCGCTATTGGTGATGCATGGCACCGATGACCTTGCCATTTCCATCGTGTTCGGAGAGCGTCTGTTCGCGCTTGCGCACGAACCGAAGGAGTTCGTTCGCTTTGCGGGCGGTGGACACGACAATCTCGATGCGTTCGGTGCGATTGAAACGGCGAGGCACTTCATTGCTTTCTAGACGGCTTGTCGTTCGGCGCGCGAGCGGGTTCATCGCCGCGATCCTCGTCGTGTTGTTGCCACAGCACGCATGGGCGGCGACCGGGCTCGACGGCGCGGCGATGCGCTGGCCGTATGCGCTGCCCTTTGCCGGCCTCCTGCTGTCGATCGCTCTCGGGCCGCTGCTGTTTGCAAAAGTCTGGCACCATCATTACGGCAAGATCGCCGCGGCCTGGTCGCTGCTGGCACTCGCCTCGCTCGTCATCCTGGCCGGGAGCATGGCGACGTTGGCGGCGCTCGTTCACGCCATGCTCGCCGAATATCTCGGCTTCATCGTGCTGCTGTTCTCGCTCTATGTCGTGGCTGGCGGCATTCTCGTGACGGGCGACATCAAGGCGACGTCGGCATCAAATGCCGGCATCCTCGCGCTCGGTACGGTGATGGCGAGTGTCGTCGGCACCACGGGGGCGGCCATGATCCTGATCCGCCCTCTGATCCGCGCCAACCGACCGCGGCGCTACAACGCCCATGTCGTCATCTTCTTCATCATCCTGGTCGCCAATGTCGGTGGCGCGCTGAGCCCGCTCGGCGATCCCCCGCTGTTCGTCGGCTTCCTGCATGGTGTCGACTTCTTCTGGACCACGCGGACCATCTGGCTGCAGACGGCGATCGTTGCCGGACTGCTGCTCGCGATCTTCGTCGTCATCGACGTCTGGCGCTTCCGCAGCGAACCCTTGCTCGGCGCCGCCGGCGCCGCGAAGCCGGTCCGCATCCGCGGCCTCGTCAACCTGGTGCTGATTGCAGCCATCGTCGCGAGCCTGCTGGCCTCGGCGATGTGGAAGCCCGGCATCGCTTTCGACATTCTCGGAACCAGGCTGGAGCTGGAAGATATCGCCCGCAACGCGGCGCTGCTGGCCATAGCGGGCCTGTCGGTGTGGTTGACGCCGGACGAGCACCGGCAGGCCAACGGCTTCACCTGGGAGCCGATCCGCGAAGTCGCAAAGCTGTTCGCCGGCATTTTCATCGCGATCATCCCGGTCATCGCCATGCTCGATGCCGGCCATCACGGCGCGTTCGCCTGGCTGTTGTCGGCCGTGACCGCTCCGGACGGCACGCCGCGCGAGGTTGCCTATTTCTGGTTCACCGGTCTGATGTCGGCGTTCCTCGACAATGCGCCGACCTATCTGTTGTTCTTCGAGCTCGCCGGCGGCGACCCGCAGATGCTGATGCACGAACTCTCGGGCACGCTCGCCTCCATCTCCATGGGCGCAGTCTACATGGGCGCGCTTACCTATATCGGCAATGCGCCGAATTTCATGGTGAGCAGCATCGCCAGCGAGAACGGCATCGAGATGCCGAGCTTCTTCGGTTATTTCCTGCGCGCCAGCGCGGTGCTGATCCCGCTGTTCGTGCTGCTGACGCTGCTGCCGTTCGCTCCGATCCTGCGCTGGCATTGAATCTGCCGCGCGATTGCTACTGCTCGGCTGAGACAATTGGAGCCGATGGATGAGCGCGCACAATCCGACGCCTCGATCGGCCTGGATCTTTCCGGCGCTGGCCGTGCGAGGCGCATCTGTCGGGCCGGGCCTTGGTGCTCAGCGTCGTGCTGCTGCTGATTGCGCTGCTGGCGGTCGTGTTGCTGTCCAAGAAATTCTCGCTGGTGGTCGATGCCGTCGCGGCCAGGATCGGCGCGCCGCCTGCCTTTGCTCCTGACCTTCTTCCTGAGCATGCTGACCTTCGGTACGGGCAGGACCAATGTCCTGTTCGGGCTGGTCCATAAGGTGGTATTTGCCGTCTACGTGTTCGTGGTTTTCGTGCCCTGAACCGGTTTTCCGGATATGCCCCAGGAGAGTTCCGATGCTTGCCGCCGAGTCCGAGGTTCAGGTCGACAATGAGCAGGTTCGGGTGACCGAGTGGCGGCTCGCGCCAAACAGCGCCACCGGGCATCACACCCATGGCATGGACTACGTCATTGTTCCCGTGGTCGGAGGGGAAATGACCATCGTGGCGCCCGATGGCGAGCGGTCCAAAGCACAGCTTGCGGCCGGGAAATCCTATTTTCGCAAGGCCGGCGTCCAGCACGACGTGCTTAACGAAACCGCAACCGAGATCGTGTTCCTTGAGGTTGAGCTGAAGTCGTAAGTCCGGCGTACCCCTTTGCCATTGATCCGTCGCAGTTGATCCCTCACTATGCCTCAAAGTTCCCGCATCAGATCGCGCGGGGAGTGGCCGGAATGCTGAAATACATCGCTAAAATCTCGATGGACATCTTCCCCTCGGTGCTCGCAACGATCATCGGGGCGTATATCGTTAATCATTACATCAACGCCAAGCCGGCGGCGGATGCGCCCGCGGCCGTGACGGCGCCCGCCGAGGCCGGCAAGAACGGCAAGCCCGCCGATGTGGCCAACCTCCCCGCGCCCGGCGTCAAGGCCAAGGGCATCTCCGAGAAGAACGTGACGGACAAGCCGGCGGCCGAGAAGGCTGCCGATCATCCGGGCGCGGAGTCGAAGACCTCGACGGCGGACGTGGCACCGGCCGAGGCCGCCCCGCGCGGCAAGCCGTCCGGTCGCGAGAAGGCAGTCGCCAAGTCCACGCCGGCCGTCAGTGCAGCCGCTCCCGCCGCCCCGGTGGTGGAGGCCAATTCGGCGCCCGCTGCTGCCGCGCCGGCCGCAACCCCCGACGCCAACGATCTCGTGCGCGCCGCGATCGAGCGCCTGCGCAAGTCGCCTGAGAGCAAAGCGGCTGAGGCCAAAGCTTCCGACACAAAGGCTGCCGACACAAAGGCTTCCGACAATAAGTCTTCCGAGACCAAGGCGCCCGAGAAGACTCAGGAGCCTGCGGTGCGTGAAGCCGCCCGCACTCCGGAGGCCCCGCGTATCATTCCCGTGGATACGTCATCGGTGCGTCCGTTGCCGCCGCCGATCACGGTCTCGACACCCGCAGCCGAGGCCTATGGCAATGGCGGCTCGTCGCAGCCGAGCCCGCCCTACACGGCGTCGGTCGGCAACGAGAACCCGAATCGGCTGACGCCGCCGGCTGATATTCCGGTCCCGATGATTGCGCCCCCGCTCGATCTGCGCGCCGATGCCGGCGCGTCGATGCCGCGGCCGAAGACCAATGTCGCCGACGACATGCTGTCGGGCGTTAAGTCCATGTTCCACTCCGTTCTGCCGAAGAGCGTCACCCCGGATTAAGACGGCGCCCGCGCTGCGCCAGACTCGTCAGCCGCCGACGCGGGCGAGGCCGCTGCGGGCGGCGTCGTCGCGTGGGCGAAGCGAGACCGCCTTGGTGTAGGACGCCGCCGCCTTGGTCCTGTCGCCCAGCCGTTCATAGGCTTGCCCGCGTATGGTCCAGACTTGGGCATTGTGGGGATCGGCCTCGGAAGCCTCATCCAGATCGGCCGCGGCCTCCTTGACCTTGCCGACGGCGAGATAACTGGTGGCGCGGCCGAGCAGCGGCTCGACCTTCTGCGGGTTAAGGCCGCTCGCGGCACTGAAATCGGCGATGGCGAAGTCGTGCTGGTTCTTGCCCTGGTAGATCAGGGCGCGGCCATAGAGCGCCTGCGCGTTGTACGGATCGAGTCCGACCGCGTGATTGAATTCATCGAGCGCGGCCGCCGTCTCGCCGGACTTTGCCAGAGCCTGGGCCTTTGCCGTATGGGCTTGGGCTTCGCTGACATTGCCGGCGCTGACCACGTTCTCAGCGGTCGTGGCCGCCTTGGGTGCCTCCTGCGGCTTCTCCTTCTCCGGCGTCAGCGACCCCAGGTCGAAGGAGCAGCCGCATAGCGAAATCCCCATCAAGGCCAGCGCAAACGGCTGCTGCAAGATCTGCCGTAGCCGCGCCAAGCCGCGCTTGGGGAGAGGGGAGGCCATCTACGGTTCGCTCGCGCTAGTGCCGCATCGGTAGTGCCCCATCCCAGCAAGGCACCGCTCACAAAACAATAACGCGGGCCAGGGGCCCGCGTCATCGAAAACTGAAATCTCTCAAGTCGGGTAAATCAGCGCGGTCCGCGCGGACCAGCACTTGCACCTGCGCCTGCACCCGGGCCGCCGCGACCGCCACGATCACCGCCGGGGCCAGCACCGAACACCGGCTTCGGCTTCATCGGCAGCAGGCCTTCGCGCTGCAGCTTCTTGCGGGCCAGCTTGCGTGCGCGACGCACGGCTTCGGCCTTTTCACGGGCCTTCTTCTCGGAGGGCTTTTCGTAGTGACCGCGGAGCTTCATCTCGCGGAAAATACCCTCGCGCTGCATCTTCTTCTTCAGCGCCTTGAGGGCTTGATCGACATTGTTATCGCGAACGAGAACCTGCACGCGGCATCCTCTTCAGTGGATCGGATTTGAATTCTGGTAAGTCAAAGGGGATGGCGAAACGCACAAGCCCTTAACCTTGAGGGCGCGGATGTATCAGACAAAACTTGGGATGTCCACCGGCCAAGCGGGTTTTCGGGCCAAGTTCAGCCATTAAATGAGGCAAAATACCTCTGTGCGGCCCTGATTTGGGAGATTTGACGCCAAGGGTGGGGCCGTTTCCGGAGCTTTGTTCCGGAATCTTTGAAAGCAGGGGACGACACATGGATATGAAGAAATACGCGGCCGAAGCTATCGGTACCTTTTGGCTCACATTCGCAGGTTGCGGAAGTGCGGTGATCGCAGCCGGCTTTCCGCAGGTTGGCATCGGTCTGGTCGGTGTCTCCCTCGCGTTCGGACTGAGCGTGGTCACCATGGCCTATGCGATCGGCCACATCTCAGGCTGTCATCTCAATCCGGCCGTCACTGTCGGTCTTGCCGCCGGCGGACGTTTTCCGGCCGGACAGATCCTGCCTTATGTGATTGCGCAGGTCGCCGGCGCGATCGTGGCCGCGTGGCTGCTCTACGTCATCGCAAGCGGAGCTCCCGGCTTCGACGTCAGCAAGGGGTTCGCGTCCAACGGGTACGATGCCCATTCTCCCGGCCAGTACAGCATGATCGTGTGCTTCCTCACCGAGGTGGTCATGACCATGATGTTCCTGTTCATCATCATGGGCGCGACTCACGGCCGCGCGCCCGCCGGCTTTGCGCCGCTGGCGATCGGGCTCGCGCTGGTGATGATCCATCTCGTCAGCATCCCCGTCACCAACACCTCCGTGAACCCGGCGCGTAGCACGGGGCCCGCGCTGTTCGTCGGCGGCTGGGCGCTGTCGCAGCTCTGGTTGTTCTGGGTTGCGCCACTGATCGGCGGCGCGCTGGGCGGGGTGATCTATCGTTGGCTCAGCGAAGAGCCCACTGGCGTCGTCGCGGGCGCGAAGACGGCATAACTGCAAAGCGGGATCGCGGCATGCGCCGCGGTCCCGTTATTTGCCGGTCGTGGGTCGCACTTCGGTGACATGTCCCATCTTGCGGCCCGGACGCGGCGCGCCCTTGCCGTAGATGTGCACCGTTGCGCCCGCGACGCTCAGCCACTTGTCATATTCGTTGATCTCGTCGCCGATCAGATTGGTCATGGTGACGACTTCGCCGTGGCGCACGGGCTTGCCGAGGGGCCAGCCGGCAATGGCGCGGATGTGCTGCTCGAACTGCGAGACGGACGCACCGTCGAGCGTCCAATGTCCGGAATTGTGCACGCGCGGAGCGATCTCGTTGACCAGCACCTTGGGTCCGGTGCCGTTGGCGAGCACGAACATCTCGACGGCAAGCACGCCGACATAATCGAGCGCGCCCGCGATCTTGCCGGCGATACTGCGCGCTTCCTCGGCGAGCACGTCCGGGATCCGGGCGGGCGCACGGGAGATCTTCAGGATGTGGTCGCGGTGCTCGTTTTCGGTGACGTCGAAACACTCGACCTGGCCCGTGGCCGAGCGGGCGGCGATCACGGAAATCTCACGCTCGTACGGCACGAAGGCTTCCAGGATGGCCGATTTGGTGGCGAGACTGGTCCACACTTTCGCGACGTCGTCGCCCTCGCGGATGATGGCCTGGCCCTTGCCGTCATAGCCGAAGCGACGGGTCTTCAGCACCGCCGGAAGGCCGATCCTGGCGATCGCCTCGCGCAATGACGGGACCGAGGTGACGTCGGCGTAGGCTGCGGTGCCGATGCCCAGCCGCGTCACGAAATCCTTCTCGGCGAGCCGGTCCTGGGTGGTCTCGAGGATCTTGCGGTTGGGCAGCACCGGGCGGCGCGCATCCAGCACCATCGCGGCCGCGGACGGCACGTTCTCAAATTCGTAGGTGATGACGTCGACGTCGTTGGCGAACAGCTCGAGTGCTTCGACATCGGCATATTCGGCGCAGGTCGCATTCAGGACGACGTCGAAGGCCGGTGAGTCCGGATCGGGCGAGAACACCTGGCAGCGCAGGCCAAGCCGGGCCGCCGCCATGGCCAGCATCCGCCCCAATTGTCCGCCGCCGAGGATGCCAATGGTGTCGCCGGGCTTCAGCTTCACCTGCTTTGCGTCAGTCACGCCTTGTCCTCCGGGCGCTCGGCCACGGCCTCGGTCTGCGCCTTGCGCCAGGCGGCGAGGCGATCGGACAAGGCCGGGTCGGACAAGGCCAGCACGGCCGCCGCCAGCAACGCCGCATTGATGGCGCCCGCCTTGCCGATGGCGAGGGTGCCGACCGGGATGCCTGCGGGCATCTGGACGATCGAATAGAGCGAATCGATGCCCTTGAGCGTCCTGGATTCGATGGGGACGCCGAACACGGGCAATTCCGTCAGAGCCGCCGCCATGCCGGGCAGGTGGGCTGCGCCACCCGCGCCGGCGATGATGACCTTGTAACCAGCCGTCTTGGCGCCTTTGGCGAACGTAAACAGCCGGTCGGGGGTGCGGTGGGCCGAAACGATGCGGGTGTCGGCGGCAACGCCGAGCCCTGCGAGCGTGTCGGCGGCATGCCGCATCGTGTCCCAGTCCGACTGGCTTCCCATGATGATGGCGATCGGCGCGGTCATGACGTGAATTGTTCTCGAAAAACAGAAAGATAGGCCAGACTAAAGGTTCCGGCCGGTGGCTCGCAAGGCGGTGGCAAGGAGAAGGGAATGAACTATCCTGTCTTGGTGAATCCCCGCAAGCCTTCATTGAGCAGGATGCCCATGAAGAAACCAAAAAGGGCAAGCGCTGCGAAGGCCAAAAAGGGCCCGAAGCCCAGTGCCGGCCGCTCCAAAGTTGCTCTCAAGCGTCCGGCCAAGCGTCGGATCAAGGGTCCGGCGCGGCGTCCGACCAGGCCGTCGCAGCGGGCAGCGTCTGCCGATGACGGGGCCAAAGCGGCCATCGAGCCGGCCATCAACGCGACCATCCGCGAGCTCCGGAGCAAGCTCAGGGGGGCGCTGCGGCGGGTCGCGGAGCTCGAGGCGGCTGCCGACACCGATTTCCTGCTCGAAATTCCGAACCGGCGCGGCTTCGAACGCGAGCTCGCCCGCGCCGTCGCCTACATGAAGCGCTACCGCGCCAGCGGGGCGCTGATCGTGCTCGACGTCGATCGGTTGAAGCCGATCAACGATTCCTTCGGCCATGCGGCCGGCGACGAGGTCCTGAAGGCGATTGCCACCACGCTGACGCGGCAGATCCGCGCTTCGGACGTGGTCGGCCGGCTCGGCGGCGACGAGTTCGCGCTGCTGCTCTGGAATCTCAGCGAGACCGACGCCAAGGCGAAGGCCGCGGCTTTCGAGCAGGCCATCGACGAATTGTCCTTTGTCTTTCGCGGCCAGCACGTGAGCGCGGGCGCTTCCGCCGGCGTCGCCCTGCTCGGAGTGCAATCCGACGCCACGCGCGCCCTGGAGGAGGCCGATGCCGCGATGTATGTGCGCAAGGCGCACCGGCGGCACGAGCCGCACATCAGGCTCGTCAGCAGCTAGTTAAAGCGTGCCGAGGTCTTTCGGTACGTCGCCGAAGCTGCGGAGCAGTTTTGCGTCCCCGAATTCGCCGGTCATGGGATCGCCGCTGCGGCTGAACGCGACCGCGCCGGTGTGGCCGGCGCCGTGCGACATAATCTCGGCGCGCCGTAGCGCGGCCGCCGCGCTCTGGCATTCCTCGGCCGCACCCGCGACCGGCGATCCGTCCTCGTCGGTCAGGAAAGGTAATGCAACGTAATAGGTGACATCGGACATGGTCGGCTCCGATAGCTGACAGTCAGGCGGCGCTGCTCTTGCTCCGCATCTTGCTGCGCGAGGTCTCCGGAATGCAGCCTGCGGAAACCGCCGCCTGCAATTCTTCCAGCTCGGCCTCCAGATATTCATTGGCCATGATCAGCGCCTTGATGGTGCTGCGCAGATTGCCGTCGCACATCGCGATCGCCTGATCGCAGGCTTGTTCATAATGGCTGTTGTCGAGAAGGGCGGTTGCCGACATCTGCATTTTCCTTAGACGGTTTCCCCGGGGGTGTTGGGTGCTCAAATGTTCTTATTTTGTTCCTTTCGAGTCAAGCGGATTTACGTGCGGCGGGGCCGCCGTAAAGTTCTACCCGTGGATCAGGCGATGATGTCGGGCGTGATCTGGTCTTCGATGAACGCGATACGGTCACGCAACAACAGCTTGCGTTTCTTCAACCGCTGTAACCGCAACAGGTCGGGGGCGGGCGATTGATGCAGTGCATCGATCGCCACATCGAGATCTCGGTGTTCCTGGTGCAACCGGGCGAGCTCGGATTCGAGTTCGCGCGCATCTTCATTGGTCATGTCTGCGGTGGCCGAAAAACCGATAGGCGTGAGATTAAGGCTGTGGATGCCCTGTGGAAACTATCGTCCTTGCGCGCCGTGATCGCAAGCGATCTCGGGCTGTCGCGCGCCGATCTCCCGCGAGATATTTCTGCGGTCGCTCCGGCGTTGCGCAAGCGCATTGATATCACGGATTTTTCCCGCGTGGTTCCCTTACTCACGCTTCGTTACATATGAATTTCTAAAAATGACAGCGCGACGACTGATATCCATCGACAGAACAAATCGGTGATGTACACTTCCTCGTCCGGTCGAATCCAAGGTTCACCCCTACCGAGGAGGTTTCGAATGACAATTCAGGCACATCTGGTTGAATTGGAACGGAAGCACAAAACTCTCGAAAACGAATTGCACGAAGCTCTCGTGCACCTTTCAACAGACGACCTGCAAATTGTTGAGTTGAAGCGCCGGAAGTTGATGGTCAAGGACCAGATCGAGCGTCTCAGGCACGGCGACACGCTCCACTAGTAACCCCGTAACAGCGTAGAGTTGATCGCACCCTTTCAGGCAGGGATGGGAGCCTTTGCGCTCATCCCTGCTGCAAGGCGCGCAGCGTGCAAGGATTTGCGCGGCTCCAGCGTCTTGTCTGGACGCAGTTCTTTACGCGCAACCGGAATCCAATTCGCTTTAAACCACTAGATGTTTGCGAGCTCGGCGACGTGATCCGCGATCGCGAGCGATGACGTCAATCCGGGCGACTCGATGCCGAACAGATTGATCAGGCCTTCGACGCCGTGATCGCGCGGGCCCTGCATCAAGAAATCCTGCGTGGCCACCGCCGGCGGCACAATCTTCGGGCGGATGCCCGAATAGCTCGGCATGAGAGCACCGTCAGGCAACGTCGGCCAGTATTTGCGGATCGCCGGGTAGAAGCGCTCGGCGCGTGACGGGTCGACCTCATAGTCGATCGTCTCGATCCACTCGACGTCAGGGCCGAAACGGGCCTGCCCGGCCATGTCCAGCGTCAGATGCACCCCTAGGCCACCGGGCTCGGGCACCGGATAGATCAGGCGCGAGAACGGCGCCCTAGCATTGCAGCTGAAGTAGTTTCCCTTGGCGAGGTAGGCCGTCGGGATCCGTTCCAGCGGCATGCCCTCGATGTTGCGCGCCACGGTGGTCGCCGAGAGCCCGGCGGCGTTGACGAGGAGGCTGCATTGCAGCGTCATCGGCGCTTCGCCGCCCGCCTCGATCTCGATGACGCCGGCGGTCGCCTTGGCACGGATCAGCGGGGTGTGAAACGCGAAGGCCGCGCCCGCGTCCTCGGCTTCGCCGCGCAGCGAGAGCATGTAGGCGTGGCTGTCGATGATGCCGGTCGACGGCGACAGCAGCGCGGCGTCACAGGCGAGCGCCGGCTCCAGCGCACGTGCCGCATCACCCGTGAGCAACTGCATGTCGAGCACGCCGTTGGCCTCGGCATGCGCCTTGATCGATTGCAGCTTCTCGGTCTCTTTCGGATTGGTCGCGACGATCAGCTTGCCGCAATTCCTGTGCGGGATGCCGCGCTCGGAACAGTAACGATAGAGCGCGTGCTTGCCGTCGACGCACATGCGCGCCATCCAGCTTCCGGCGCGGTAGTAGATGCCGGCATGGATCACCTCGCTGTTGCGCGAGGAGGTGATGGTGCCGATGGCCTCGGCTTGCTCGAGCACGATCACCTCGCGCCCGGCTTGCGCCAGCTTTCGAGCCACCGCGAGCCCGATCACGCCGGCTCCGATGACGACGCAGTCCACCCTATCCATGGTCGTGCAGGACGTCCGCTCGAAGCGACGATGGCCCCACGCCTGGGGAGGGCGACGCGGGGGCTTTTTCCGTTAAGGAAGCATTTATCATGTCAGGGCAATTGCCGTATTTGATGCCACATTGTTCCGTTGCGCGTACAGGCGTTTACCCGATCCAAACTCGCGAGGCCAGACAATCCGACGTTGAAATCGCGGGTGGCTGATGGCTGAGAAGAACTGGCACGCGGGCAGCGCGCTTCCGATTGCGGTGCAGGCCGTCGTGTGCCTGGCCGCAGCGGTCGCGCCTGCGCGCGCCTTTGCCCTCTCAGACAGCTTCACCCCTCCGAGCTATCTCGGCGAGCTTGATCCCAACGTGATCTGGGAAGCCCTGATCGCGGGAATTGTGATCTGTTCGTTCTTCGCCGCGATCGCGCTGTGGATCCATTCCTCGCTGCGCCGGACCAGGCGTCTGCAGCTGCGGCGCAATGCCTTCGTCTCCTCCGCCATGAACAATCTCAACCAGGGCGTGGTGATGACGGATGCGCAGCGGCGCGTCATCTTCTGCAACGACCGCTATATCGAGATTTACGGCCTGGCGCGGTCGGATCTCTGGGCCAACATGAACGGCTACGAACTCCTTGAGCTGCGACGCAAGCGCGGGGTGCTCGGCGCCGCCTCCAACGACGAGTTCTACGAGAAGGCGGCAAGCACCAACGGCTTGATCACCGAACTGCCGGACGGGCGGGCCATCCTGGTGAAATATTTCGTGCTGCCCAACGGCGGCTCGGTGACGACGCATCTGGACGTCAGCGAGCAGCGCAGGCTGTCGCGGCAGCTCGCCTCCACCAAGCAGTTCCTGGAAACGGTGCTGGACAACGTGCCGGCCTGCGTGGCCGCAAAGAACATCGAGGATGGTCGCTACATCTTCGCCAACAGCGCCTATGAGCGGTTCTGGGGCTTCTCGCGCGACCATGTCGTCGGCAAGAACGCGCGCGAGCTGTTTGCGCCGATCTCGGCGGACAGCATCGAGGCGACCGACCGCACGGCACTCGATTCGCCGGACGGCCAGTTTCGCAACGAATTCGAGGTCGACCGCGCCGGTGAGCGACGCATGGTTGCCTCGATCCGGATCGTTGTCCGCAACGAGAGCAACAAGCCCGAATTCCTGATGCTCGTGTTCGAGGACATCACCGATCGCCGCTCGCTGTCGAAGGAGCTGGAGAGCACGAAGAAGTTCCTCGAGCTCGTGGTCGACAACATCCCGGTGGCCCTGATCGTCGAGCAGGTCAAGGACGGCCGCTACCTGCTCGCCAACCGCAGCGCCGAGACGATCCTCAACCGCAGGCGCGAGGAAGCCACAGGCCTGACCGCGTCCGACATCTTCAATCCCAAGGAAGCCAAGCTGATCATCGCGCGCGACGAAGCCGCGATCAAGAAGCGTGGGATGATCACCGAAGAGCACCCGATCTCCACAAAGGACGGGCTGCGGCTGTTCCTCACCCGCCGCGCCACCGTGCTGAGCGACACCGGCGAGCCGCAATATCTGATCAAGACCCACGAGGACGTCACCGATCGCCGGCAGACCGAGTCGCGCATGGCGCACATGGCCTATCACGACGGCCTCACCGATTTGCCGAACCGTGCCGCTTTCCTGCAGGCGTTGACCCAGATGATCGAGGCCTGCGAGGGCACCGGCGAGGAGTTCGCGGTTCTGTGCGTCGATCTCGACGGTCTCAAGGAGGTCAACGACGTCTTCGGTCATGCGCACGGCGACAAGCTCCTGGTCGAGGTGGCCCAGCGGCTCCAGGACTCCGCGCGCGGCGGCGTGGTGGCGCGCCTGTCCGGCGACGAGTTCGGCCTGATCATCGACGGTAAGCAGCCGGATGCAGGTCTCGCGCTGGCGCAGCAGATCGGTGATGCCGTCGCTAAGGAATTCCAGATCGACGGCCGCCCGGTCCGCGCCGGCGTCACCACCGGCATGTCGATCTTCCCGCACAACGGCGCCGACGCCGCCTCGTTGCTCGCCAATGCCGGCGCGGCGCTGTTCCGCGCCAAGCAGAAGTCGCGCGGCACGATCAGCCTGTTCCAGCCGGAGATGGACCAGCAGATCCGCGATCGCCGCGTGCTGCACCAGGATCTCTCGATGGCGATCAAGAACGGCGAGCTCTCGCTCGCCTTCCAGCCGCAGGGAGCAGCGGGCCACAGCGTCGCCGAGAGCGAGATCATCGGCTTCGAGGCGCTGGCGCGCTGGCAGCATCCGGTGCGCGGCCAGGTCTCCCCGGCCGAATTCATCCCGATCGCGGAGGAAAGCGGCCTGATCGTCGAGATGGGCGAGTGGATCCTGCGCGAAGCCTGCCGCGAGGCCGCGTCCTGGCCGAAGCCGCTTCAGATCGCGGTCAACCTGTCGCCGGCGCAGTTCATGCACGGCGACGTGGTCGGGCTCGTGCATTCCATCCTGCTCGAGACGGGTCTCGCACCCGGTCGGCTCGAGCTCGAGATCACCGAGGGCGTGCTGATCGAGGACTTCGATCGCGGTCTGGCGCTGCTGCGCCGGCTCAAGGCGCTCGGCGTGCGCATCTCCATGGACGATTTCGGCAGCGGTTATTCCTCGCTGAGCTATCTCCAGGCGTTCCCGTTCGACAAGATCAAGATCGACCGCGCCTTCATCATCAATCTCGGCCGCAACCCGCAATCGGCGGCGATCGTGCGCGCGGTGATCGATCTCGGCCATGGCCTGGAAATGTCGATCGTCGCCGAAGGCGTCGAGACGCTGGAACAACTCGCCTTCCTCGCCGCGGAAGGCTGTGACGGCGTGCAGGGCTATCTGCTCGGCAAGCCACTGCCGATCGGGAAATATGCCGGCCTCGTCGGTCGTGCCGAAGTCATGGAGCTTGCGCTCAAGACCGGCTAGAGCGTTTTTCGAGCGCAGCGGATGCGGGTTCGCGTCAAGAGAACGCGCCAAACCAGAATCTAGAGCCCCGTTCCGATTTCATCGGAAGGGAAATGGCTCTAGAGATGGCGAGCGTTTCGCTCCCATTCGACGGCTTCATGGCGGATTACGATTTTGCGATCATCGGCGGCGGCCTGAACGGTGTCAGCCTCGCGCGCGATGCCGCCGGCCGCGGCCTGCGGGTCATCCTGTTGGAGCAGGGCGATCTGGGCGGCGCGGCGTCGTCGGCAACGCCGCGGCTGATCCACGGCGACCTGTCGGTTCTGGAACGGCGCGGCTTCCGCCGGGTGCGCCGGGCGCTCGCTGAGCGCCGGATCTGGCTCCGGATCGCGCCGCATCTGGTTCGGCCGATGCGCTTCGTGATCCCGGCGCATTCCGACGAGCGCCCACCATGGCTGCTGCGCGTCGGCCTGCTCCTCTACGACAGCCTCACCAGCCGGAGCGGCCTGCCTGCAACGGCGACCCTCGACATCACGCATCATCCGGTCGGCAACGCGCTGAAACGACCATTCGGCACGGCCTTCGAATATTCGGATTGCGTCGTCGACGATTCCCGACTGGTGGTGCTCACGGCACTGGATGCGGCCGAGCGCGGCGCCGTGATTCGGACTGGAGCGCGCTGTGTGCGCGCCGATCGAACCGACACATGGCGGCTCGCGGTGGTCGACCGCGGCCATCGTCGCACGATCACGGCCCGGGCACTGGCCAACGCCACCGGCGGCTGGACGTCGATGGTCGCCGAGACCGTGCTACGGCAGCCGCAACCCGCCGTGGCGGCGATGCAGATGAGCCAGATCATCGTCCCGCGATTGTTCGATTCCGATAACGTCTACGTCTTCCAGAACAGCGATGGCCGGCTGATCTTCGCGAGTCCTATCGCGCGCGATTTCACACTGATTGGAACAGTCACGCACGATTTCACCGGCGATCCTGCGATCGTCGCGATGCGGGGGGCCGACGTCAGCTATCTCTGCGAAGCGGCCAGTCGCTATTTCCGCGAGCGCGTTGCCCCGACCGACGTGGTGCGCGCGGTCTCCGGCGTCAACCTGACGCTGGCGTCCGCGCGCGGGCGTGATGGCACGACGCTGTTCGACGCGCGACGGCGCAAGGCGCCGCTGATCACGATGTTTGGCGGTGACGTCACCACCTCGCGCCTGCGGGCGGAGCGCGCGGTGACGAAGTTGACGCCGTTCTATCCGATGTCGCCGCCCTGGACCGCAGGCGCGGCGCTGCCGGGCGGAGATTTTGCCTGGGATCGTTTCGACACCGAGGTCGATCTTGCGCGTGACCGCTGGCGCTTTCTCTCGGAGGCGCAGGCCCAACGCCTCGTCGCGGCCTATGGCTCGCGGCTATCGGCTGTGCTTGCCGAGGCGAAGACCCGGGACGATCTCGGCCCCGCCTTCGGTCCCGAACTGACCGGGGCCGAGGTGCGCTATCTCATGACCCACGAATGGGCGCGTTTTCCCGAGGACATCCTGTGGCGCCGCTCCAAGCTCGGCCTGACGATGTCAGCGGGGGAATGCAATGCGCTGGCTGCGTTCATGGCGAATGCGTGAACGAACGGCCTCTAACCGGTTGAGTGAGGGACGATCGGCCGCTAGCGTGCGGCTTGATTGGGGTTGGCAGGAACCATGACTGACGAGTTGCCCAGAACAGACGCGGCTGCGGCTGCGGTCGGAGAGACGCAGCTCGCGGCCGGCGAGCCGTTGCTGCGCATCGAGGGCGTCGCCAAGACGTTCGGGACGTTCCGGGCCGTCGATGGCGTCTCGCTCGACATCAAGGCCGGCGAGTTCTTTGCGCTGCTCGGGCCCAGCGGCTGCGGCAAGACCACGCTTCTGCGCATGCTCGCCGGTTTCGAAGCGCCGGATCAAGGGCGCATTCTGCTCGGCGGCAAGGACATCGCGCAGGCGCTGCCGCATGAGCGGCCGATCAACATGATGTTCCAGAACTACGCGCTGTTTCCGCACCTGTCGGTGCGCGACAACATCGCCTTCGGCCTGAAGCGCGCCGGTATGGCGCGCGCAGACATCGCCACGCGTGTGGCGGAGATGGTTGCGCTGGTGAAGCTCGACGGACTCGA
Organism: Bradyrhizobium sp. 35; assembly: GCF_023073215.1. Taxonomy (NCBI): domain Bacteria; kingdom Pseudomonadati; phylum Pseudomonadota; class Alphaproteobacteria; order Hyphomicrobiales; family Nitrobacteraceae; genus Bradyrhizobium; species Bradyrhizobium sp. 35. The sequence goes on along the minus strand of NZ_JADPJC010000113.1, from coordinate 97,426 downwards.
GAAGCGCAAGCCCGACCAGCTCTCCGGGGGACAGCGCCAGCGCGTGGCGTTGGCGCGTGCACTGGCGCGACGCCCGCAGCTCCTTCTGCTCGATGAGCCGCTCGCAGCGCTGGACAAGAAGCTGCGCGAAAGCACCCAAGGCGAACTGATGGAGCTTCAGCGCCGGCTCGGCATGACCTTCATCATCGTCACCCACGACCAGGAAGAGGCGATGACGATGGCGAGCCGGATCGGCGTGATGAGGGACGGCAGGCTGGCGCAGGTCGCGAGTCCCCGCGAACTCTACGAGGCGCCACGCTCGCGCTGGATCGCGGAGTTTGTCGGCGACATCAACCTGTTCGACGCCAAGTCCAAATTGCGCGACGGTCATCGTCTGGTCATAGGCACGCGCGATGCGGGACCGCTGGTGGTGGCGGAGCCGCGCGAGCCGTTCGGTGAGGTCAGATTATCGGTTGCGATCCGCCCCGAGAAGGTCAAGCTGTCGCGCCGTGGGCCGGCGAGGGAGGCCGGTCATGAGACGGCGATCAACCAGCTGGACGGCGTGATCGCCGACATCTGCTATCTCGGCGGCACCACCACTTACAAGGTGAAGCTCGAGGCCGGCGGGACGGTGCAGGCGTCGGTCGCCAACAGCGCGCGCCTTGACGTCGACGCCTACAGCGTGGGCCAGCCTGTCGTCGCCTGGTTCACGCCCGACGACTGCGTGGTGCTGCCGTCATGAGCGGGCGCCGCATTTTTGCGCGACCGGCTCACTTTGCCGCGATCGCGCCCTATGTCTGGATGGTGCTGTTCTTCCTGGTGCCGTTCGGCTTCGTGCTGAAGATCAGCCTGTCGCAGACGGCGATCGCGCAGCCGCCTTACGAGCCGGTGTTCGACCTGATGGCGGGATGGGGGGCGCTGAAGGCCGCCTTTGCCGCGCTGTCGATCGACAATTTCAGGCTGCTCGTCTCCGACGATATCTACGTGTTCGCCTATGTGCGTAGCCTCACCGTCGCCGTCACCGCGACCGCGCTGTTGCTCCTGATCGGCTATCCCATCGCCTACGGCATGGCGCGGCTGCCGGCGCGCTGGCAGGCCGTGGCGATGGTGCTGGTGATCGTGCCGTTCTGGACCTCGTTCCTGATCCGGATCTATGCCTGGATCAACATCCTCCAGCACGACGGCCTGCTCAACCAGATACTGCTGGCGCTGCATCTGGTTAGTCAGCCCGTGGTGTGGCTCTCCACCGACAGCGCGATGTATATCGGCATCGTCTATTCCTACCTGCCGTTCATGATCCTGCCGCTCTACGCCACGCTGGCCAAAATGGAGCCGGTGCTGGAGGAGGCCGCCTCCGATCTCGGCGCGCCGCGCTGGCAGGTGTTCTGGCTCGTCACCTTCCCGCTGTCGCTGCCCGGCGTCGGCGCCGGCGTGCTGCTGTGCTTCATCCCCATCGTCGGCGAGTTCGTCATTCCGGATCTCCTGGCCGGCTCCAATGCGCTGATGATCGGCCAGACCTTGTGGCTCGAATTCTTCACTAACAAGGACTGGCCGGTCGCCTCCGCCGCGGCCATCGTGTTGTTGGTGGTGCTGCTGGTCCCGCTGCTGCTGTACGAACGGCTGCAGAAGCGGCAGCTGGAACAGGGGCGGTGAGGCGATGCGCAAGGTCTCCCGTCTGTCCCGCTTCAACGTCGCCTCGCTTTCGCTGGGTCTGGCCTTCCTCTATCTGCCGATCCTGATCCTCGTGATCTATTCCTTCAATGCCTCGCGGCTGGTGACGGTGTGGGGTGGCTGGTCGCTGCGCTGGTATCACGAGTTCTTCAATGACCGCGCCATGATCGAGGCGGCCTGGATGAGCCTGCGCGTCGCGGTTTCGTCGGCAACCATTGCGACCCTGATCGGCACGCTCGCCGCCGTGGCGCTGTCGCGCGGCGAGCGGTTTCGCGGCCGCACCCTGTTCTCCGGCATGCTCTATGCGCCGCTGGTGATGCCGGAGGTGATCACCGGACTGTCGCTGCTGCTGCTGTTCGTGGCGCTAAACGCGGAGCGCGGCTTCTGGACGGTGACGATCGCCCATACCACGCTGACGATGTGCTTCGTCGCCGTCGTCGTGCAGTCCCGCCTCGGCTCGCTCGACCGCTCCTTGGAAGAGGCCGCGATGGATCTCGGCTACGACCCCCTGCGCGCGTTCGTGGCCGTAACGCTGCCGCTGATCGCGCCTGCGATCGTCGCGGGCTGGATGCTCGCCTTCACGCTGTCGCTGGACGATCTCGTGATCGCGAGCTTCACCACCGGCCCCGGCTCGGCGACGCTGCCGATCCGGATCTATTCGGAAGTGCGGCTCGGAGTGAAGCCCGAGATCAACGCGATCTGCACGCTGGTGATCGCCTTGATTGCTGTTGTCATCGTCATCGCCTCGCTCGCCTCGAAACTGTCGAGCTCGCAGGGCGAGAGCGCGGCGCCGCTATAACGGGAGGCGATGATGACGTTTGCCTATCAGGTCCTGGTGCATACGCCGCTCTGGGTCTGGACCTTGCTCGCCTATCTGGTCTGGCAGGGCATCAAGGCGATGCAGCCGCGCAAGACGCCGATCTGGCGTGCGCTGATCGTTCCGATCGTATTCATCGTCTGGGGCATTTCGCGGATTGGCTTCGGACATCAGGATAGCGCGTGGCCGCTGGTTGCCTGGGGCGGGGCCGCATTGGTGTTGTTGCCGATCGGCGTATTAACGTCGCGTCCGTTCGACGTCGATCACAAGACAGGCGAGATCATCCGCGCGGGTGGCGCCTTTGCGCTGATCCGCAACCTCGTCATATTCTCTCTGCAGTATGCGGTCGGCGTGATCTCGGCGGTCGATGCGAGCGACCGTGCACTCGCACTCGTCGTCGGCCGCGCGATTTCGGGCGCGACCGCGGGCTATTTCATCGGCTCGATGATCGCGCTGCTGGTTGCCTACCAAAGAAAGCGCGCCGTGGATCTCAGGACTTCACCGCACCGGCCGTGAGCCCGCCCACCATGTAGCGCTTGAAGGCGTAATAGACCGCGGCCGGCGGCAGCGCGTAGATGAAGCCGGTGGTCATCAACAGCTCCCACGGCGAGTCGTCGGCGGCGAGGAAGTTGCCGAGCGCGACCGGCAGCGTGATATCGGTGTCCTTGGACAAGAGCAGGAACGCGTAGAGATATTCGTTCCAGGCCAGCAGCACGGCATAGGTGCCGATCGCGACCAGCGAGGGCATCATCAGCGGCACATAGACCAGGCGGAACAGCTGCAGCGTGGTCGCGCCGTCCATCACGGCGGCCTCGTCGAGCTCGACCGGCAGCTTGTCGGACGCCTGCTTCAGCACCCAGATCGCGTAAGGCGAAGCGATTGTCACCATCGCCAGGATCAGCGACCAGTGATTGTTGAGCAGGCCGTAGTTGCCCATGGTGCGGTACATCGGCACGGCGAGGAACGCCGCCGGGATGAAGTAGGTGAACAGCGCGAGATTCATCACCCAGCGGCCGCCCGGCGCCTTAAGCCGCGAGATCGAGAATGCGGCGGCGGTCGCGACGAACAAGGTCAGCGCGCCTGCGGCCAGCGCGATCACCGTCGAGTTCCAGAACTGGATCCAGAAGTCTCGCAGGAAATAGTGCTCCTGGTAGAACACGATGTGAAAGTTGTGCAGCGTCGGATGATCCGGCCACAGCTTGCCCGAGAACGCGTCCTCCTTGGGCGAGATCGCGAACAGGAACATGTGGTAGATCGGAATCATGGTCCAGATGAAGACCGGGATGCCGATCAGCAGGAGCTTGGCTTCGGTGCCAACTTCGCGGAGGGTGGGAAGCTTCATCGCGACAACCGTTTCATCATGAAGTATATCAGCGGCAGCACGAGCGGTATCGCGCAGACGATAGAGGCCATCGCAAGCGAGAGCTGGTCGAGCCGGAGATAGCGGATGCCGAGTGTCGACAGCACGTGCGTGAGGTCGGCCGGCCCGCCGCCAGTGAGCAGATAGACGCTGTTGAAGTCGCCGAGCGTCCAGATCATCGAGAGCAGCGTGCAGGTGACGTAGAGCATCTGCATCGACGGCCAGGTGATGAAGCGGAATTTCTGCCACGGACTGGCGCCGTCGACCTCGGACGCCTCGTACAGATCCTGCGGGATCGCGAGCCGCCCGGTCAGCAGGATCAGCGTCCAGAACGGCAGCGACTTCCAGATATGCACGGCGATCGCCATGGTCAGCGCGACCGTCGGATCGTTCAGCCAGTTCGGCCCGTCATCGCCGGTGAGAGAGAAGATGAAATGGTTGACCATGCCCCATTCGGGATTGAGCATGAAGCGGACCGACAGGATGGTCGGGATCGACGGCACCGCCCAGGGCAGGATGAAGATCACCGACAGCCATTTGATCCAGGGGCGCTGCTGGGCGAAGAAGCCGGACAGGAACAGCGCGATCAGCATCTTCACGTTGATGCCGATGACCAGGAAGATCAGCGTGTTGACCGCGGCGCGCGCGAAGATCGGGTCGTTGTACAGCGCGACATAGTTCGCCGGACTGCGCGCCAGCCACAGGCCGTAGCCGACGGGATAGACGACGAAGGCCAGGAAGACGAGTAGATAGGGCACAAGCAGCAAGATGCCCCAGACCTGCTGCGTGGTCAGGCGCGCCGACAGGGGAGGGGCCGGAATTGTGTCTGAGCCGGAAAGTGTGATCGCCATATCGCATACCCACCGAAAGCAACCGGTCGCGGAGAGCCGCGACCGGTATTAGCATATACCTTATTGCAGTCCGAGATCAGCCCGCGACCGCCTTGATGCGGGCGATCAGCTCGTCGACCGCCTTGTCCACCGGCACCTTCTCGCTGACCACGCGGTTCATCGCCTTGGCCCAGACGTTCTCGTTGTTCAGGATGGTGAACTTCCAGTTCTTGGTGAAGTCGAACGCGGCGGTGCCGCCCTTGAACTGCGAGTAGACCGCCTTGCGATGCCGGTCAGCCTGCCAGAACGGGCTCTCTTGGCTTTCCTTCGTCACCGGGAACCAGCGGCCGAGCGCACCCTCGATATAGGGGCGGACGTTCTCTTCCTGGAGCAGGAAGGCGATGAACTGCTTGGCCTCGGCCTTGTTCTTGGCCACGGAGAAGACCAGCCCGGTCTTGACGTCCGAGCGGTAGCGGATCGTCGAACCGTCCGGAGCCTTCGGGAAGGACGCGGTGATGATGTCCTCGCCATAGGCCTTCTTGCCGGCTTCGCGCTGCTCGGGCGTGAGCGTCTGGTTCTGGGAATCCTCGAACCACTTCGCCGCGATCGAGATCGTGAAGTTGTGGGTCATCACGATGGTCTTGTTGTGGAACGCGACGTTGTTGTCGGGATCCTTCCAGGTCGTCGAGGACGGCGGGGTGCAGCCCTTGATGTAGGTGTCGGTGTAGTCCTTCATCGCCTTGATCAGGTTCTCCCGGACCTTGGGATCGTCGACCGTAAGCTTGCCGTCGTCGTCGACCAGCTTGACGTGATAGGCATCCATGAAGGTGTAGAACGACTGGAAAGCGTCGGTGGATTCCACGCCCATCGGCTGGCCGACGCCGTAGACGCGCTGGCCGGTCGCCTTGCGGATCCCCGGTTGCACCTTGTCGCACCAGAACGTCCAGTAGCCTTCCCAGTCGGTCGGGATGTCGGCGAGCTTGAAGCCGGCCTTCTCAAGCATGTCGTTCCAGATCTCGACATGCATGCTCTGCTGCTTCAGCGGGAAGCCGTAATAGGCCTTCTTCTTGGTGACGTCGTTATAGAGGATCGACGCATCCAGCGTGTTCTGCACGAACCGATCCTTGATCGGCTCCATGATGTCTGAGAGGTCCTCGAGCCTGCCTTCGTAGGCCCACTTGCCCTGGACCTGCACGTCGTAGGTGTCGGAATAGGCAACATCGGGCACGGTGCCTGAATCGAGTGCGGCGACCGTCTTCGGAATCATGTCCTGGATCGCGTACTGCGACAATTCGACCTTGATGCCGGTCTTGGCTTCGAACTTCTTGATTGTCTCGAGCAGCGCGTCGTCTTCGGAGCGGTAGAAGCCCTTGCCCCACCAGACCGTAATCGTCTTCTGCTGCGCAAATGCGGGTGCAGCGGCTGCAAACAGCCCGGCCGCAGCGACCGCCAGTGATACTGCGCCAATAACCTTGGATTTCACGTTTTTCTCCCTCAAACGGCCGGTGTTTTTAACCGGTCGTATAAAACACTAGCGCATGGCCGCTATCCGATCTAGCGGCTTCTTGTCAGACATAGGTCGTGGGGTGTCGGGCGAGAGGAGATGCTTAATGTGCGCATCGATCCAATCGCCGCATCAATTCGCCCTGATCAATTCGCGCCGATCTGCTGGCGCCGCTTGATCGCCGTCCTTAATTGGACTTCGCGCCTTCCTTGGCGTTCTCCGCCGTCGGCGCTTCGGCCGGTGCGGGACGTTTTCCGGTGCCGGTGATGCGCTCAATCGCGGAGCGCACCGCGTCGCCCGGCTTGCGGTCTTTCAGCATGTCGAGCAGGGGCGCAGAGGCCGGCGAACGGCGGATCAGGCTTTCCGGATCGGGGAAGACGAGGGGGTCGTCCCAGGGGCCCTGCACCACGAAGGGCAATTCGAACCCCGACGCGCTGTTGAGGCTGGCCACGCCCTTCATGTCGTATTCGCGCGTCGGCACCGAGGCGGTACCGGTCATGGTGATCTTCGCCGCCGGTCCTTCGACGCGGATGTCCTCGGCGGTGGCGACGCCGTCGGAGAACTTCACCGCGATGGTGAGATTGTCGTAAGGGGTAGAGCCGTTGCGGAAATTGCCGCCGCCGGACAGCGGCCGCCGCTCGAGCCGCTTCAGGAGCTGCTCGGCATTGAAGCCCGCGATCGCGCCGTCATGCCCGGTCACTGTGGCGCTGCCGTCGAGCGACTGCACGAGGCCGAACGGGCTCGAGCCGGACGCGAGGAGCGAGACGTTGATGTTGCCGCGCCCGGACAGCTTGTTGATGCCGAACAGCTCGGAGGCGCAGGCCTGAAGGTCGACGTCGGTGAACTGGAATTGCGCCTTGATGTCGGCGACGGTGTCGGAGCGCGCGATGCCGAACGAGCCCTTGGCGATGCCGCCATAGACCTGGGCCTCGCCGACCGAGAGCGCCAGCGTGCCGTTGCGGAGATTCGCGCCGATCGCGGTGCGGCCGAGTTTCGACGTCCCGACCGTCAGCTTGGCGGCCGACAGGCGCATGTCGAGGTCGGTGGTCGACAAGGCGTTGAGATCGAACAGCTGCCTGTTCCAGTCGCGCGCGCCGCTCGCGAGCAGGCGGAAAGTCGAGATATAGGGGGTGAAGTCGAGCGCGTCGGCTGCGAGCGTCGCCTGCAGCGTCTGCCGGCCGTTATTGGCGTAGGTCATCACGCCCTCGGCGGTGTTGCCGTCGAGCTCGACATTGACGTTGGTGAGCGCGATCGACGCGCCGACGACATTGGCCCGCGCCTTCAGCGCGAAACGGCCGAAGCCGCCGCTGGCGGGCTGCGGCTGGCCGGTCCAGCGCAGCGCGTTGCGCAAGGACGGGCTGTCGATGGTGAGCGTACCCTCCATCATCGGGCTGGTGCGATTGGCGACGCTGCCGTCGAAGGCGAGCTTGAGCGGTGCGCTCGCGATCCGCGCCTTCAACCCCGAGCGCTCGCCGGAGAGGGCGGCGACGAAATCGGAAAAGCTGATCGAGCCGTCGACCCGTTCGCCCCGCCAGTCGAATTGTCCGGTCGCAGCGAAGGAGCGCGAGATCGAGGGCCAGGCCAGCGACAGGTCGATGTCCTCGAGCTTCTCGGTGCCGTGCGTGGCGGCGTCCTCGTAATTGAGCACGCCGTCCTGGATCCGGATCTCGGAGAACGACACTTGATTCTCGGCGCCAGGCTTCATGGTGCGCGCGATGGTCTGGATGAACGGTGTCCAGTTGCTTTCACCGTCCGGCTTCAGGCTGACATGGATGCGCGGCCGCAGCAGCGTCAGGTCGGCGATCTCGAACCGTTGCAGCAGCAGCGGCAGCAGCCGCAGGTTCGCGGTGAGAACGTCGACATGGAGCGCGGGATCGCTGGTGCCGCCGCCCTTCAGCCCGACGTCATGGAAGGAGATGTAGCTTGCCGGCAGCACCGAAATGTCGATCGCGCCTGCGACGTTGACCTCGAGTCCGGTGACGTCGCGGATCTGCGTTTCCACGGCCTTGCGCAGTGCGTCGCGGTTGATGAGCCATGAGGTCGCGATCAGGGCGATCAGCGCCACGCCGAGCAGCGCCGCGATCGGCGTCCCGAGGCGCTTCATTCCTTGGGCCATGGTCAATGGCATGTCCTGATCGAGTTGGTCGCTGGAGCCAGAAGGCGGGCTGGGAAACCTGCGCGCCCCACGCCCAAGACCTATTGTGTTAAGTGCCGCAACTTGATGGGTTTTCTTGTCGCTTTCAAGGCCGCGGGAACGGTTGCGCCCACGGCTTGGGCAGCTTCTATCACCCGGGGGCGGAGCGGAGAACCCCGTATCATTGACGGCTTCGGACGATTTCGCCTAATAATCGCCGCCACTAAGGCGCGACGCCTGCAAGCCGAAGGTTCACTCGAAGGTAATTTGCATGAACAAGGTCTATCCCGACGCCAAGTCGGCTCTCGAGGGCGTTCTGAAAGACGGCATGATGATTATGTCGGGCGGCTTCGGCCTCTGCGGCATCGCCGAGACGCTGTCGGACGCGATCCGCGACTCCGGCGTCAAGGACCTGACGGTGGTCTCAAACAATGCCGGCGTCGACGGCATTGGCCTCAGCCGCCTGCTCGAAACCCGCCAGATCAAGAAGATGATCTCGTCCTATGTCGGGGAGAACAAGCTGTTCGCCCAGCAATTCCTCGCCGGCGAGCTGGAACTCGAATTCAATCCGCAGGGCACGCTGGCCGAGCGCATCCGCGCGGGCGGCGCCGGCATTCCGGCCTTCTACACCAAGACCGGCGTCGGCACGCTGATCGCCGAAGGCAAGGAAGTGAAAGAATTCGACGGACAGAAATACCTGATGGAGCGCGGCCTGTTCGCCGACCTCGCCATCGTCCACGCCTGGAAGGGCGACACCGCAGGTAACCTCATCTATCGCAAGACCGCGCGCAACTTTAACCCGATGATGGCGACCGCCGCCAGGGTCACGGTGGCCGAGGTCGAGCATCTGGTTCCGGCCGGTGAACTCAATCCCGACCACATCCACACGCCCGGTCTTTTCGTCAAGCGCATCGTCGAGGTCGGAACGGCCAAGAAGCGCATCGAATTCCGCAACACCCGCCCGCGCACGGCAGCTTGAGATCAGGAGACTAAGATGGCCTGGACCCGTGAACAGATGGCTGCGCGCGCCGCGAAGGAACTGCGTGACGGCTATTACGTCAATCTCGGCATCGGCATTCCGACGCTGGTCTCGAACTACATCCCGGACGGCATGGACGTCAGCCTTCAGAGCGAGAACGGCATGCTCGGCATGGGCCCGTTCCCGTACGAGGGCGAAGAGGACGCCGATCTCATCAACGCCGGCAAGCAGACCGTGAGCGAACTGCCGTCGACTTCGTATTTCTCGAGCGCGGATTCCTTCGGCATGATCCGTGGCGGCCACATGGATCTGTCGATCCTCGGCGCCATGCAGGTGGCCCAGAACGGCGATCTCGCCAACTGGATGATCCCCGGCAAGATGGTCAAGGGCATGGGCGGCGCGATGGATCTCGTCGCCGGCGTCAAGCGCGTGGTCGTGGTGATGGAGCATTCGGCCAAGGACGGTCCAAAGCTCCTGAAGCAGTGCAATTTGCCGCTGACCGGCGAGCGCGTGGTCGACATGGTCGTGACTGACCTGGCCGTCTTCACCATCGACAAGCACGGCAGCGGCGGCATGGCGCTGATCGAGCTCGCCGACGGCGTCTCGCTCGACGAGGTCAAGGCCAAGACCGAGGCCGAATTTCGCGTCGCACTGAAGAACACGTAAGGTTTTCGCGAAGGGGGCGCGCATGACGATACGGTCTGCGCGTCCCGAAGACGCCGATTTCATCGCACAAACCATCCTTTCATCGCAGCGCGGCTACCGGCCGCGCGGCTGGTTCGACGTTGCGCTCGGTTGGCCTGAAACACAGTGCCGCGATTTCATCGCGCACGTCGCAGCCGCTCGCGCGGTGTCGATGTGGCACGTCTCGCAATTTCTGGTCGCCGAGATCGATGGCAAGCCTGCTGCCGCCTTGTGTGCGCTACCGGCGGCCGGCACGGGACCAGCGGCTTGGCGTGCGATCGAGGAAGTCGCAGCCGCGTCCGGAATCGCCGCGGCAGAGCTGGAGGCCATCCGTCAACGCGGCGGCTACACCCGCGCCTGCTGGGTTCAGGGCGGCGAAGGCGATTGGATGATCGAGCATGTCGCGACCGATCCCGCCTATCGCGGCCGCGGCCTGGTGCAGTCACTGATCGCGCATGCGCTGGAGAAGGGGCGAGCGGCTGGATGTGCACGGGCGACAATATCGTTCCTGATCGGCAACGAGCCCGCCGAGCGCGCTTATACCAAGGCCGGCTTTGTCCTTGCCGAGGAGAAGCGCGATCCTGCCTTCGAGGCGATCATCGGTGCGCCGGGCTTTCGCATGTTTGCGCGGGTGATGTGATCGGTCTTGAAAATCAAGCCGCCGTTGCCGCCAATGGCCGGGCGCCTTTGCGCCATGCGGTGATGGTGCAGCCGAAATGGCCGCGAAACCAGCGGGCCATGGCGCTCCGTGCGGAGAAGCCGAGCTGCACGGCGATGTCGGCCAGCGGCCGGCCGGGGTCGTCGATGAGCTGGACCACGAGATCGGCGCGCTGCGCGTCGAGAATGGCCGAGAAGCTGGTGCCGGCTTCGGCGAGGTGGCGGTGGATGGTACGCCGGGTGCAGGCGAGGTGTTCGGCGACGCGCTCGACCGTGCAGTCGCCGCCGGCGAGCAGGAGACGCACGACCTCGTCGACCTTCTCCTCCCAGCTTGCCGGCCGCGTCTCGATCGCCTCGATCCGCTTGCGCAGATAGCTCGCGATCAGCGGATGCGCGCTCGGGATCCGGCGCTCCATGTCGTGTGCCGACAACAGGATCGAATCGGCCTCCGCATTGAAGGTCACACGGCAGCCGTAGAACTCGCGGTAGCGTTTGCGGTCGAGCGGCGGTGGGTAATGCAGGTGAACTTCCTGCGGCCGCCAATCGCTGCCGAACAGCGACTGGATGATGCGGTGGACGCTGCCGAGCGCCATGTCGATCGACTGGCGCGGCGCGGTCGGCTGCCGGCCGCGCAGGTGCTGCGTGACGGTCACGGTCTGCTTGTTGCGGGTGACGTCCAGCTTCATGCCGTCGTGATGGATCGGGATGAAGCGCGAGAAGGCTTCGATGGCTTCACCAACGGTCGCCTGTTCGCGCACGATCAGGCCGACCGCGCCGAAATTGGTCAGCCCGCCGCGTTCAGCAAGCCGCAAGCCGAAATCTTCGGCGCCGGACGCCTCGGCCGACAATTCGAGCAGACGGCGGAGACCGGTGACGGCAATGGGCGTGTCGGGCTTGTCGAGGCAGGCCAGCGGCAGCCTGACCTTGCGCATCATGTGTTTGGGGTCGAGCCCGACCGACCGGGCGACCTCCGGGTAATAGCTCAAGCCCGCGCTGCGAATGAGGTCGGTCATGCGACCCGTTCCTGCCGGACATCCCGCAGATGTCCCGAAATGTAAAGTTTCTGTCCCGATCCGTCAAATCCGGGAACCGGGTGGAACATACATAAGTAAAACCGAAGCACGGGCGTGAATGCCGTGCATATGACGGCGCGGCGCGACGAGGCCCCGCTGCCGTCTCGGACCATTTGACCCAAGACATTGCTGGATCGGAATTATGCCGGGGAACATGCTTTCCAAGGGTGAGGTATTCGTCATCGACACCGATGCCGCCTCCCGCGAACAATTGTCCACCGCGCTTCAACAAAGCGCATACAACGTGATCTGCTTCGCCGACGGCGCGTCTCTGCTCTCGGAGGCCAAGGCGCGGATGCCGGCCTGCGTGCTGCTGGAGATGCCGCCCGATCGCTCCGGTCTCGACGTGCTCAAGCGCCTGCGCGAGGAAAACTGCATGGCGCCGGTGCTGGTGACCGCGACAAACGGCAGCATCGCCATGGCGGTGGATGCCATCAGGAGCGGCGCGGCCGACTTCATCGAGAAGCCGTTCCGCACCCGCGACATCGTCGACCGGATCGATGCCGCCATCGACGAGTTCGCGCAGCCGGGCTCCAACCGGCAGCGGTGGTTGCCCGGCTGCGAACCCCTGTCCGCGCGCGAAGGCGACGTGCTCGAGCATCTCGCCGCGGGCCTGACCAACAAGGAGATCGCCCGGCGCATGCATCTGAGCGCGCGCACGGTCGAGGGCTATCGCGCCGGCATTCTGAGGAAGGCCGGTGCGAAGAACGTGACGGACCTGCTTCGCCGCATCTTCGCGCAGGGTTCTACCCCTCAGGATTAAGCGCTCCGTCGCGGGCCTTGCTGCCGCCGCGGCGGCGCCCCACGGAAACCCCAATCGAACCAGTTCCTCCCCTGCCGCGTCCAACCGTGTTGGCGAGGCATTGGATCGCGCGTCCGGCTGGCGGCGGCGATGACTTGGAGGAGGGACTTGATGCACATCACCGCAAAATGTTTGGCAACGACGAGCCTGGTTCTGGTGACCACGGCATTCGCGTCGTGGTCATGGGCCGCCGAATTGGACGCCACATCGGCGATCGATACCGTTACGGTTTACCCCGATGGCGCGACCGTCACCCGCGTCATCGCGGTGGACCTGCCGTCTGGTGACTCGACGCTCATTGCCAAGGACTTCCCGCTTGGTCTCGACACCTCCTCGATCCGGGTGGAGGGTGAGGGGGGAGCGAAGCTCACCATCGGTACGATCGATGCGCGAACGCCGCGTGCGGCGCCGGTCAATCTGCCGGAGCTGGACAAGCGCATCGAGGCGCTGAACGACCAGCGCGCCGACCTGCAAGGCGCGATCGACTCGGCCATTGCGCGGCGCAAATTCGCGGAGCACTTTGCGGAAGCCTCTCCCGCGGGCATCGGCGACAAGGGCGAGGCGCGGCCGATTGCCGAATGGCGCACGGCCTTTGCCGCCGTTGGCGACGAAATTGCGAGCGCCGATACCGCCGTTCGCGACGCCACGCGCAAGATGCGCGAGATCGATCGGCAGATCGCCCAGCTCGAAGTCGAGCGCAAGGCCAAGCCGCCGAGCAAGCTCGAAGTCCGCATGGACATCGCGGCGCCGGCAGCAACCAAGGCGACGTTGCGGGTCACCTACAATGTGCGTAATGCGCGCTGGCTGCCGCTCTACGACGCCCGGCTCGATACCGGCGCGAAGGACCGCAAACCGCAGCTCGAGCTTGTCCGCCGCGCCGAGGTCACGCAGGCGACCGGCGAGGACTGGTCGAACGTCGCGCTCGGCGTCTCCACGGTCCGCATCGGCCGCGGCGGCAGCGCGCCGGAGCTGAATTCGCTGGTCGCGCAGTATCCGCAAGTGCCGAAGCCGCGGGCGCTGGGCTCAGTTTCGGATTCGGCAATGCCTGCGGCGGCGCCCATGCAGCAGCGCAAGATGGAAACTTCCGCGGCCAAGGCGGCGGACGATATCCGCGAACGCGCCGAAGAGCAGCAGGCGGTCGCCGAGATCGGTGACTTCCAGGCCACCTACAAAATTCCCGGCCGCGTCAGCCTCGGGGCCGCCGAGGGCGCCAAGAGCCTGCGCATCGCCTCGATGACCGTGCCCGCCGATCTCATGGTGCGCGCGGCACCGGTGATGGACCCCACCGCCTTCCTCGAAGCGAGCTTCAAGCAGACCGACGACACGAGCCTGTTGCCGGGCAAGGTCGCAATCTATCGCGACGGGACTTTCGTCGACCGCGGCAAACTCTCGGCTTCGGCCAAGGACGATATCGTGCGGCTCGGCTTCGGCGCCGACGACAAGGTCAGGATCGAGCGCGCGGTGCTCAAGCGCAACGAAGGTTCGGCCGGTCTCCTGGTCACGACGTCGAAGACCGACGAGCGATCGTTCAAGACGACGATCCGCAATGGTCACGACTTCCCGATCAAGGTCGCGATTGAGGATCAATTGCCGGTCAGCGAGAACGAGGACATCCTCGTCGAGATGCTGCCTGCGACCACGCCGCCGACCGCAAGCAACATTCGCGACCGGCGCGGCGTGCTGGAATGGTCGTTCGACGCCAAGCCCGGCGAGGTCAAGGACATCAACTTCGTCTGGCGCATTCGCTGGCCGAAGGACAAGAGCATGGTGATCGTGCCGGCGGGTTGATGTGCGGCGCCGAGGTGCGAGTTGTCTTTACCTCGTGCTCGCTCACTGTCCGTCATGTCCCGCCTAGTGCGCAGTTACGCACGAGGGCGGGGCATCTAGTACGCCGCGGCCTCACGATTTGATCGCTGGCGCCGCGGCGTACTGGATCGCCCGGTCGAGCCGGGCGATGACCCGCGTTGAGAGAGCGCTGGCTTACTTCGCCTTCAGGAAGTCCGCGACATCGAGCAGCATGAACTCGTCGTCGTCGGCCTTGTTGGGATCGCGGCTGGACGAGAACGGCAGATTGTTGTCATTGCCGACGATGATGTGGGTTTCGTCGACACGATCGACGTTCTCGATGGTGAAGAACGGGAACGTGTAGACGCCGTCATTGAGCGGCTTCTTCGCCTTCTTGTCGGGATCCCTGATCTTCAGGAGGTCGATGTAGCCGATCTTGCGCACGGGCTTGCCGACATTGGCGTCGGTGAGCTCGATCTTGTAGACGCGCTTGAACTTGGCCACGTCGGGGAAGCAGTTCTCGCCGCGGGTGCCTTGCGGGCAGGCCTTTTCGGGCGTGCCTTCGCCGTTGTCGCGCTCGATGATCAGGCCGGCGCTCGGGTCGATCATGTTGAAGTCGCCGATGGCATTGCCGTTCTGCTCGAACACATACTGCCAGTAGCGGCCGGTGAATTTTTCCGCGGCGACGTCGAATTCGAGGATGCGCGAGGCTTCCTTGCCGTCGACCTTCTCCCAGTCCTTTTTCTCGGCATCCCAGAGCGGCCCCTCGAGCAGGCCGTAGAGAAACTTGCCGCCTTTCGAGGCGGCGAAGCCCTCGTAACCCTTGGAGCGTCGGAGGTTGACGTTGGTGTAGGTCGCACCCGGCGCGCCCGGGGTCGCCACCGCCCAATGATCCGGCGATCGCACGGGCTTACCGTCGGCGACCGTCTCGAATACGGCCAGAATCTTGCCGGTCTTGTCGGCCTTCAGGATGTAGGGGCCGAACTCGTCGCCGATCCAGAAGGTGTCGCCGATAATCTGGAAACCTTCGGTGTCGAAGTCGGAGCCGGTGAGGTAACGCCTCTCGGTGTCTTCATGCACGATGCGGAACGGCACGCGTCTGTCGGGATCGTGCAGGAACACGGTCTCCAGCCGCTCGATCTTGCCGCCGGCCCAATCCATCCTGTAGCGGTTGAGGTACAGCATCGAATCTGGCGAATTGGCGCGCGCGCCCATGCCGTTGTCGGTGATGACCCAGAAAGTGCCGTCCCCCATCGACTTGATACCGGAATGGCCCTGCAGCGGCTGGCCCTTGAACGGCAGCGACACGCCGGTGGCCCGCTCATAGGACTTGCCCATCACCGTGCCGAGCGCGTCGACCCGCTTCCCGGTGGTGTATTTACCGGATGTCTTGAGATCGGCGGGAGCATCAGCCGGCGCGTCGATGAACGTGGCGGCCGGCATCACGACGTGGCCGGCGAGCTTGGCGGGGAATTCGCCTTCGCTCTGCGCCAGCGCGGAGCTCGCGGTCAGAATGATCGTTGCGACGGTACTAAGCAAAGTCGCGCGCATGTGCGTCTCCTGTTAACGGAGGCCGTCTTATGCGGACCGCGCATTGCAGTTTTGTGAAACCGGGCCAAACGCCGCAGCCGACAGCTACTCCTTGACCGCGCCCGTCAGCGACGACACGTAGTAATCGACGAACAGCGAGTAGAAGATCGCAACCGGCAGCGAGCCGAGCAGCGAGCCCGCCATCAGCGCGCCCCACTGATAGACGTCGCCGGTGACGAGCTCGGTCAGGATCGCGACCGGCACCGTCTTGTTGGCGCCGCTCTGGATAAAGGCGAGCGCGTAGATGAACTCGTTCCAGGACAGCGTGAAGGAGAAGATGCCGGCCGAGATCAGGCCGGGCACCGCCAGCGGCAGCGTGATCCGCCGCAGGATCTGGAGCCTGGTGGCACCGTCCACCAGCGCGCATTCCTCGAGCTCGTAGGGGATCGACTTGAAATAGCCGATCAGGAGCCAGGTGCAGAACGGCACCAGGAAGGTCGGGTAGACCAGGATCAACGCAAGCGGGCTGTCGAACAGGCCGAACTGCACGACCACGGTCGCGAGCGGAATGAACAGGATCGACGGCGGCACGAGATAGGCCATGTAAATGCCGAGGCCGACATAGGGACTGCCGCGGAAGCGCAGGCGCTCGATCGCATAGGCGGCCAGCGTGCTCGCGATCAGCGACAGCGTAGTCGCCCCGACCGCGACCAGCATCGTCGTCCACAGCCAGCGCGGATAGGCGGTGTCGAACAACAGGTGCTTGATGTGGGCCAGCGTCGGCGAGGAGATCCAGAAAGGGTTGTGCTCCTTGTAGTTCATCAGCTCTGCGTTCGGCTTGAAAGACGTGATCGTCATCCAGTAGAACGGAAATAGGAGGATCAGCACGAAGCAGCCGAGCGGCAGATAGATCATCATCAGCCGCCGCAGCCCGGAATCCCAGGCCATGGTGTCCGGCGGCGTGGTGGCGACGGCGGCCGGCTCGGCGGCGGTATCAGTCATTGCTCTCTCCCTGCTGCCATTTGCGGCGCGCCAGGCCGAAATAAGAGAACAGCGTTGCGAACACGAGGAACGGGATCATCGACACCGCAATCGCCGCGCCCTCGCCGAGCTCGCCGCCCGCAATGCCGCGCTGGAAGGCCAGCGTTGCCAGCAAATGGGTTGAGTTGCCGGGGCCGCCCCGGGTGATGGCGTAGACCAGCTGGAAATCGGTGAAGGTGAAGATGATCGAGAAGGTCATGACGATCGCGAGGATCGGCATCATCATCGGGAAGGTGATGTAGCGGAACCGCTGCCAGGCGCTGGCGCCATCGAGCATCGCGGCTTCGTAGAGCGAGGGCGAAATGGTCTGCAGGCCCGCCAGCAGCGAGATCGCGACGAAGGGAATGCCGCGCCAGATATTGGCGGCGATCAGCGAGAAGCGCGCCGGCCAGGGCGAGCCGAGGAAGTCGATATTGGTGGTGCGCCAGTGCAGCACGTCGACCAGAAGGTAGGAGATGATCGAGAACTGCGGATCGTAGATCCACCAGAACGCCAGCGCCGAGAGCACCGTCGGCACGATCCAGGGCATCAGGATGATCGCACGCAACAGGCTCTTGAACGGAAAATGGTTGTTGAGCAGCAGTGCGAGCCAGAAGCCGAGCGCGAACTTTCCAAAGGTCGCGATCCCCGTGTAGACCACGCTGTAGAACACCGCGTTCCACCACAGGGAATCGGTGAGCAGATACTGGAAATTCTCGAAGCCGACGAAGACGCCTTTTCTGCCGATCGTCGTGTCGGTGAAGGCGAGCCAGATGCCGAGGCCGAGCGGATAGGTCAGGAACACCGTGAGCAGCCCGATCGCAGGTGCGAGGCACATCACGATCAGGAACGGCTTGTAGTCGAACAGGCGCACCAGCCAGGAGGGTTGCCGGTGCACGAGGGCAGGAGAAGAGAGTGTGGTCACGGACATCGGTTTGTTGTCCCGTCTCTGAAAGTCACCAGGCCCGTCACTGCGAGGAGCCCGTAACAAAATTGCGAAGCAATTTTGCACTGGGGCGACGAAGCAATCCAGGCTGTAACTGGGAAGACAGGCTGGATTGCTTCGCTTCGCTCGCGATGACGCGCTTTTGGCCAGCGCTACTTCTGCCGCCGGAAGTACCGCTTGCAGCGCTGCTCGGCTTCCGCGGCTGCGGCTTCCGGCGTGGCAGCGCCGGTCGCGACGGATGCGAACATCTGAATCAGCACGTAGTCGGCGCTGACGGCACCGGTCGCGGTCGAGATCGGGCCAGCATAGCCGTCATAGTAGATGGTGTTCATGGTGTCCTTGAAGATCTTGATCTTGGGATCTTCGCTCCAGACCTTGGCCTCCGCGTAAGCCGCGAGCGGCTGGGCCCAGTAGCCGGAATTGGCGTTGAGCCACGGCTCGTACTGGTCCTTTTCCAGCATGTATTGCAGGAAGGCCTTTGCGGCGTTGGGGTACTGGCTGTGCTTGAACAGCATGGCGTTTAGCGTCAGGCCCGCCATCGGCGAGACCTTGGCGACACCCTTCGGCAGCAGTTGATGTTCGCTGTCGTCGGCGATCGCCTTGGTCGCCGGATCGTTCTTCAGTGAAAAATACAGCGAGACGCCGTTGGCGGTCAGCGAGATCTCCTGCGCGGCGTAGGCGCGGTTGTTGCTGACGTCGTTCCATGACGTCGTGCCGGCGATGAAGGTCGGATAGAGCTGTTTGACCCAGTTCAGTGCGGCGATCGTCTCCTTGCTGTTGATGACGACGTTCCCCTCTTCGTCGAGCAGCGCCGCGTTGTGCGACCACAGCGCCCAGTTCGCAAAACCGTTGCCGTCGCCCTTGGCGTTGCCGAGCGCCAAGCCGGCCGGCTTGCCGGCCTTCTGAAGCTTCTGGCAGAGATCGAGGATTCCGGCATGGTCTTCCGGCACCTTGTCGAAGCCGACCGATCGCAGGATCGACTTGCGGTAGATCAGCGGACCCGCGGTCGCGCCGAACGGCAGTCCGATCCAGGCGTCGCTCTTGTTCTTCTTGCCGTAGCGCTGCGCCAGCGGCAGCCAGCCGCCGTACCGCTTGCCGACATAGTCGGCGACGTCGGTCAGCTCGATCAGCTTGTCGATATAGATGTGCGGCGCATCGGAGAAGCCGATGATAATATCGGGGCCGGCACCGGAATTCGCGGTCACCGCGGTCTGCTGGTTGATGTCCTCCCAGCCGACGAAGTCGACCTTGACCTCGACCCCGGTCTCCTTGGTGAATTTGGCCGCATTGGCGCGGAACACGTCCTCGTCGGCCTGGACGAAACGTACCGGTCGCAGCATGCGCAGGGATGCGCCTTTCTCGATCGGCAGTTTCGGTGTGGGGACGTCCGCGGCCTTGATCGCGGATTGCGCATTTGCCGGAGCACCGGTTGCCGCGATTGCCGCAGCGGACAGGCCCAGCGCCAAGGCATCACGACGCGTGATGTCGTTCCTCATCGGTTCCTCCCTATATGTTTCCCTTCCCGGCGTTGATCGCCGGTGAAGGGTCTTTCCGGTTGCCGGCGCGCCTTCGCGGCCGTCCCGTCTAGCTGTTCGGGCCGCGGTCCATGCTGACAGGCTGCCAGCGGCGGAGCGCGGTGTCTTGCAGCACCGACGGATTGACGCAGCTTACCGGCCACATGCCCTGAAGCACCAGTGACAATTCGTAGCCCACCCGGCGCTTGCGCGCCTCGTCAAACCGTGCCGAGGCGGAGGCGACGTGGGCGGTCAGGGTGACATTGTCCATGCCGAGCAGCGGATTGTTGTGCGAGGGCGGCTCCTTCTCCAGCACGTCGAGGGCGGCATGGGCGATCCAGCCCTCCTGAAGCGCCTTGATCAGGCTTTCCTCGTCCACGGTGGCGCCGCGACCCGTGTTGATGAAGACGGACCCCTTCTTCATCTGCCGGAAGTGCTTCTCGGTGAGCATGTGATGCACCTCGGGCCGGGCGGGGGCGTGCATCGAGACGAAGTCGGATTGCGACAACACCTCGTTCAGCGTCGCCGGAATCACGCCGTGGTCGGACATCAGCGTTTCCTGGATGAAGGGATCGTAGGCCATCATCCGCAGGCCGAAGGGAGCTGCGCGTTTCGCAACCGCACGCGCCACGCGGCCGAACGAGATGAAGCCGAGCGTCTGGCCCATCAGCCGCGGTATCTTCGACAACGCCGGCCGGCCCTCGGCCCAGCGGCCGCTACGCACCATCCGGTCCTGCTCGACCAGCCGGCGGAAGCCAGCGAGCAGCAGCATCATGGCATGGTCGGCGACCTCCTCGATGAAGGTGTCGGGGATGTTGGTGACGGGAATGCCGCGCGCGGTCGCGGCCTTGATGTCGACGCTGTCGACGCCGACCGAGCCCAGCGTGATGACCTTGCAGCTCTCCAGCGCGTCGATGATGGTCTTGGTGATCGGGATGCCCTTGGCGTAGATGGCGTCCGCTGTCTTCGCGGCGGCGATGAACCCGGCCTCGTCGGCCGGCGCCTCGACGATCTCGGCGTCGATCGGATCGAGCGCCTCGCGCTCGTAGGAATAATCGCTGCTCGCGACCGTGAAGCTCGCGCCCTTCGGCGTCACCACCCTGTATCTCGGCATGTCCTGCTCCCGATTTGGTTTCTTGTTGTGACCCATGCTTTGCGCGGGCCTTTGCGTCTTTTACGCGAAATCGAGGAGGTCGCGTACAATTCCCGGTTGTCATTGAGGCGATTTATACGACTGGTTCGACGTCTTCTCCGGGCTTCTACGGGGCGCCCCGTAACAGCTTGCTAAGGGGTCACCCCCTAAAGGTTAATTTGATTTCGATCGATTCACTCGCGCGTCCTTATCCCTGTGTTGCCGGAGCATCCCGTGAAATTAAGCAATATGAAGATCGCCCCCAAGCTCGGCATCCTCGTCGGCGTCACCTTGTTCGGACTGTGCATTTCCGGGATCCTCGCCGGATACCTGATGAAGCAGGAGATGGTGAACGCGCGCATCGATCAGGCCAAGGCGATCGTGGAGATGGGGCGCAACTACGCCGCTGCCCTCAAGAAGCGGGTCGACGCCGGCGAGCTGACGAAGGATGCGGCGATGGCCGAGATTCGTCGCTACGGCAATGCAATGACGTATGACAACGGTGCGGGCTATTTGTTCGGCACGTCCTATGACGGCATCACCCAGCTCGCGCCCGATCCGAAGCAGATCGGCAGCAACCGCATGGATGTCGTGACCAACGGCCGCAAGCTGTCTGCCGAGTTGATGGACGGGGTCAAGGCCAATGGTTCGATCCTGCTGTATTATGAATATGTGAAGCCCGGCCAGGAGAAGCCGATCCGCAAGCTCGGCTACGCGGTCGCGGTCCCCGGCTTCGACATGTATCTCGGCACCGGCGCCTATCTCGATGATATCGACGCCAAGATGGGTCCGGTCTACTGGCTGCTCGGCTTGGCCATGCTCGGTATCGTCATCGTCGCCGGCAGCGTTGCCTGGCTGATCGGTCGCAGCATCAGCCGCCCGCTCGCCCTGCTCGGAGCCCGCATGAAGGATCTCGCCGAGGGCAAGCTCGACGGCGACATTCCGGGCGTCGGCCGTGGTGACGAGGTCGGCGCAATGGCGTCGACCGTCCAGATCTTCAAGGACAACGCTGTCCGCATCCGCGACATCGAGAAGAGCGAAGCCGATGCCAAGGATCGCGCAGCGGCGGAACGTCGCAGCGTGATGGAGGGCATCGCCAGCGACTTCGAACGCAGCGTCAATGGTATCGTCCGCTCGGTCTCCTCGGCTGCGACGGGCATGCAAGCCACTGCGCAATCGATGACCGCGACCGCCGGCGACGCCTCGTCGCGTGCGGCGACGGTCGGCGCGGCCTCGCAGAGAGCGTCGGGCAATGTCGGCACGGTTGCCGCGGCTGCCGAAGAGCTGTCGAGCTCGGTTGCGGAGATCTCGCGCCAGGTCACCCGCTCGACCGAAGTGGCGAGCCGCGCTGTCAACGACGCCGAGCGCACCAATGCCACGGTGCAGGAACTCTCCACCGGCGCCGAGAAGATCGGCGAGGTGGTCAAGCTGATCCACTCGATCGCGGCACAGACCAATCTGCTCGCCCTCAACGCCACCATCGAAGCGGCGCGTGCCGGTGAATCCGGCCGCGGCTTCGCCGTCGTCGCTTCCGAAGTCAAGGCGCTGGCCAACCAGACCGCCAAGGCCACCGAGGAAATCTCCGCCCAGGTCGCGGCGATGCAGACATCGACCAGCGATGCGGTCGCCGCCATCGGCGGCATCACTCAGACCATCGCCGAGATGAGCGAGATCACCGCGGGCATTTCCGCGTCGATCGAGCAGCAAGGCGAGGCGACCCGCGAGATCGCCCGCAACATTCAGTCGGTCGCGGCCGGATCGAACGAGATCAACGCCAATATCGGCAGCGTC
Organism: Bradyrhizobium sp. 35; assembly: GCF_023073215.1. Classification (NCBI taxonomy): domain Bacteria; kingdom Pseudomonadati; phylum Pseudomonadota; class Alphaproteobacteria; order Hyphomicrobiales; family Nitrobacteraceae; genus Bradyrhizobium; species Bradyrhizobium sp. 35. Next base: position 75,218 of record NZ_JADPJC010000113.1, on the reverse strand, counting down.
ACCTCGGCCGCGGAAGCGACCGGCACGGCGGCAAGCGACGTGCTCACCAACGCTCGCGAGCTCGACAGCCAGTCCGGCGCGCTGCGCAGCGCAGTCGACGGCTTCCTCGCCAAGGTGCGCGCGGCGTAGGTCGCCACACCAAAGCGACGCCATCTCCTCTATCGTCATGCCCGGGCTTGTCCCGGGCATCCACGTTCTTGGACACCGGACGCTTTGATCGACGTGGATGGCCGGGACAAGCCCGGCCATGACGGAGAATGCCGAGCGCGCGGCTTTCGCGAGCCCCTACTGCTTCTCGATCCCTGCCTCGCGGATCAGCTTCTCCCACAACACCAGCTGTTCGTTCACGAACGTGCCGAGCTGCTCGGGCGTGCCCGAAAACGCGTCCATGCCGAGGGTGGCGAGCTGGGCCTTGATCTCCGGCTTCTCGACGATCTTCCGGATCTCGGCGTTGAGTCGCGTCACGATCTCCTTGGGCATGCCGGCGGGGCCAAAATAGCCCTGCCACGACGAGATGTCGAAGTCCGGCACGCCGGCCTCCTGCATCGAGGGCAGGTTCGGCACCAGCGACGAGCGGTCCTTCGTCGTGACGGCGAGCGCGCGTAGCGCGTTGCCCTGGACATGCGGCAGGCCGGTCAGGATGTCCACGAACATCATCGAGACGCGGCCGCCCATGACGTCGTTGAGCGCCGGCGGCGAGCTCTTGTAGGGCACGTGCAGGAGGTCGAGCCCGGCATTGTGTGCAAAGGTCGCCCCCGACACGATCGCCGAGGACGAGCCCGAGGCGTAGCTCAGCTTGCCCGGATTGGCCTTGCCGTAGGCGATGAGCTCGCCGACGGTCTTGGCCGGCACCTCCGGGTGGATCACCAGCATGAAGGGCAGGTCGCCGGTGCGCGCGATCGGGGTGAAGTCCTTGACCGGATCGTAGGTCAGGCTTTTGAGCAGATAGGGATTGGCCGAATGCGTGGTGTTGGTGGTCACCAGCAGCGTGTAGCCGTCGGGCGCGGCGCGCGCGACATAGGTGGCGGCGATCATGCCGTTGGCGCCCGCCTTGTTCTCGATGACGATGCCGACGCCGAGGGCCTGCGACAAATGCTGCGAGATCAGCCGCGTCGTGGTGTCGGTGCCGCTGCCGGCGGCGAACGGCAGCACCAGCGTGATGTTGCGGCTCGGATAATTGTCGGCCTGCGCAGCGGACGCGGCGGCGAGACAAAGGGCGCCCGTGCCGATGGCACGCAGGTTTCGGATCAACGCTGAAAGCATGTCTGGTCGTTCCCTCTTTTTTGGTTGGCGGGGAACCTAGCGTCTCCTCGTCGAAATCGGAAGGCGCGAGTTTGTCGCCTCGTCTCGCGTCGCGGAATTACTTCACCGCAGAACCCTGGCGCGAGGCGATCACGACGCCGGCGAGCACCAGCAGGTAGCCGATCAGGTGGAAGGGCTGAATCTTTTCGCCGAGCAGCAGGATCGCCATCGCCGAGCCGAACACCGGCACCAGATGGAAGAACGGCGCGGCGCGGTTCGGGCCGATCAGCGCCACGCCCCGGTTGAAGAAGAGATAGGCCAGCGTCGAGGGAAAGATCAGGATGTAGCCCAGCGTCGCTAGCGTCACCCCGTCGAGTTGCAGGACGCGACCACTCCAGGCCTCCCAGATCGCGGTCGGCAGCAGCATCGTCGCGCCGCAGCAGGTGGTGAAGGAGAGAAAGGAGAGCTGGTGGATCTTGGGCCGCCGCGGGATGAAGGCAGAGTAGATCCCGAACGCCACCAGCGAGGAGGCGAACATGATGTCGCCCCTGTTGAAGCTGATGCTCGCGAGCGCGGCGAGATCGCCGCGCAGGATGATGATCAGCACGCCGAGAAGCGAGATCCCGATGCCGGCGAGCTGCGCACCGGTCAGCCGCACGCCGAACAGCACCAGCGACCACAGCGCCACGAACAACGGTCCGGCCGACTGGATCAGCAGCGCGTTCAGCGCTTCCGTGTACTGCATCGCCCAGTACGAGATCGCGTTGTTGAAGGCAAAGCCCACCAGCGACAGGAACAGCATCAGCGGCAGGCTCTTGCGCAGATTCGGCCAGTCGCGCTTCAGATGCGGCCAGGCGAAGGGCAGGAGGATCAGGAACACGCCGAACCAGCGGATCGTGGTCACCGTCAGCGGCGGCACATGCGCGCCGACGTGGCGCGCGAGCACGATGTTGCCGGCCCAGAACAGCGAGCTCAGGCTGAGCAGCAGATAAGGCTGGTTGTTGAGCCAACTGGCCGGATTGGAGGCCGGTGGCGCGGGCGAAGCGATCGTCATTGGCGTTGCATACGAGCTTGCGCCGGATTTGCGTCGTGACACAAGTCATGCGACCGCAATGCTACAATGCAGGCATGACCAGAGGAGGCGGCATTGGCGGTTAATATGTTGAACATCGATGGCCTTGATCGGCTCGATCGGCATGCACCGGTGGTGATGTTGAACCTGATGCGCTTCCACGCGCACTCCGGCGACGGCGACGGTTCCGGCTGGGACGCCTATCTGCGCTACAGTGCGGTCACAGTGCCGATGATCAAGGCACGCGGCGGCACGCTGCTCTGGACCGGCGAGGCCAGGGCCGTCGCGCTCGGCCCGCAGCAGGGCAACGACTGGGATTTCGCGGCGCTGGTCTATTATCCCACCGTCACGGCTTTCATCGACATGATGACCTCGAAGGCCTACGAGACGGAGGCTGATCCGCACCGCGTCAACGCCTGCGCCGAGCACGTCATCATTGCGACCAGCGAAGCGTACAGCAAGTTCAAGATGAAGTAGCGCCGCCTGCTGCCGGCTTACTTCAGCCCGTCCACAGCCGCGTGGCACGCCGTCTGCAGCAAGCGACAGACCTCCTCCGTCGACCGCTGCCGGCTCAGCGCTGCAAACGTCGGATAACTCGTCAGCACGAAGATCAAATCAACCGTGTCCCGCATGGCGCGCTTTGCCGCGTGCTTGCCCACGATCCGCGACAGCAGCGCGGTCAGCAATTCGCGCCGTCGCTCGTTACGCTCGATCAGCGCCTCGCCGAATTCCGGATCGGTCGCGATGGCCTGGTTGAGCCCGCCGATGGCGGGATCGCGCCCCCAGAACGTACAGAAGATTTCGATGACGCGGTCGAGCGCGGCGCGCGGATCCGCCATCGTCATCACCTCGGCCAGTTCGAACAGTCCGCCCTGGTGCGCGATGTCGTCGAACACGGCCTCCAGCAATCCCCGCCGCGATCCGAACTGGTTGTAGACGGTCAATCGCGTGACGCCGGCCGCCTTGGCGACCACGTCGAGGGAGAAGTTCGCAATGCTCGCGTCCTCGCGTAGGAGTCGCGCGCCGGCCGCGATGATGCGCTCGCGCGTCGCCGCCGCCGCGGAAGCCCGCGCGGAGCTCACATAATTGCGCTTCGGCATCGCCTTGCCATTCTGTTGACGTATTGACTATACATGTAGTATATCTAATTTAGAAGCCGGTTCGGAGCTTGCCATGCAAACTGCCCTCGTGATCGCCTTGTCACTTCATGTGTTGTCGTCCGTGTTCTGGGCGGGATCAAGCTTTGCGCTGGCCCGCATCGGCGGAGTTGCCGGTGAGCAGCTGGTCTTTCCACAACTCGGCGCGGCGACGATTGCCATCCTGACCGGCGGCTATCTCGGCCATCTCGTTCATTCCCACAGCTTCGGCACGACCGAGCAGGTGCTCGCCGTCGGTGCTGTCTGTGCACTGATCGCGGCCGCTATTCAGGCTGTCATCGGTCCTCGTGCGCTCGCGGCCTTGCGTCGCGGCACCGGCAAGCCGGAGGACCTCCGTGCACGTATCGCCGCCGCCCAACGTGCGGCGGCCGGCCTGCTGGGCATGGCCGCGCTCTGCATGGGCGCCGCGCGCTACATTTGAATGCAGTCCAGGGAGGAGTGTTGAGAGCTCTCTGTTCCCAATGTCAGACCATAGCGCGGCTTCCAGCCGCTTTCGAAGGAAAAGCAATGTCCAAGATGATTCTGGTCAACCTGCCGGTACGCGATCTCGCCGCATCGACAGCGTTCTACGTAGCCCTGGGTGGCGCGGTGAATCCTCAATTCTCCGGAGCAAATTCGACGTCGCTCATGTTCACGGACGCGATCGGCGTGATGCTGCTGACCCACGACCGGTATCGTGAATTCACCAGCCGCGAGATCGGCGACGCGCGGCGCCACAGCCAGGCTATGTTCGCTCTCACGGTCGACGACCGCGATGCCGTCGATGCAACGCTGGCGCGCGCGGTGGCTGCGGGCGGTCGCGCCGATCCCAATCCGGCGCAGGATCTCGGCTTCATGTACAACCGACACATTGAAGACCCCGATGGCTATGTTTGGGAGATGGTGTGGATGAACCCGTCGACAAACGCTTGATCGCAGCCGATCGAACCGGGCCCCAAGCCTAGCTCGCCTGCTTCCGTGACGCCACGAACACGCCGGCCAGCACCAGCGCGAAGCCGATGAAGTGGAACGCCTGCGGGTGCTCGCCCAGAAACGCCATTGCCATGATCGAGCCGAACACCGGCACGACATGGAAGAACGGCGCGGCGCGGTTGGCGCCGATCAGGCGGACACCGCGATTGAAGCAGAGATAGGCGAGCGTCGAGGGGAATACCGCGACATAGAAGAGGGTCAGGAGGTTCGGCCCGTCGAGCTTCATCCCGGGACGCGCGGACAACTCCCAGATCTCCAGCGGAATGAGACAGGCAGCACCGCAGCCGAACGTGAAGGCGAGGAACGACAGGCCGTGCATCGGCGGCCGCTTCAAGGTCAGCACCGAATAGAGCGCGAAGATGATCAGCGCGACGACAAAGATGAGGTCGCCCTTGTTGAAGTCGATGTTCGACAGCGTGGTGAAGTCGCCATGCAGCAGGATGATCAGCACGCCGCACATCGACAGCAGCACGCCGAAGGCCTGCGCTACGGTGAGGCGGACGCCGAGGATGGCGAGCGACCACAGCGCCACGACCAGCGGCGCGGCGGATTGCAAGAGGAGAGTGTTGAGCGCCTGCGTATGCTCCAGCGCCCAATATTGCAGCGTGTTGAAGGCGCCGATGCCGGTGATCGAGAGCGTGACCATCAGGCCGAGCTTGCCGCGGATCGCGGGCCAGTCCTGCGCAAGGTGTTTCCAGGCGAACGGCAGCACCAGCAGGAAGGCGAAGAACCAGCGCAGGAACGACAGCGTCACCGGCGGGATGTGACCGGCGGCGAGCCGGCCGACGATGGCATTGCCCGCCCAGCACAGCGCGGTGATGCTGAGCAGCAGATAGGGCTGGTTGGCGATCCAGTTGTGGCCGGACGTGGCGGCGCCGGTGGTCTCGTCGGTGGCGGACATTGGATTGTTGTGGCCCCGCGTCATGCGCCAAGCCTCCAGCCCGGTGGCACCCGGGCCGGTTCAAACCCGGCCCCGTTCAAAGACACGGAAATCGAGGTTGCATCAACGGGGGCCGGATGCATCGCGACCATGCAGCGGCGGAAGCAGCCTCTCACGCTTTGGTCGAAGCATTGCACCCGCCGCGAAGGTTTCTGGATTTTCAGGGGATATCAAAGGCTTGGAGTGCGCTCGCGGCCTCGAAAAAGTCCCGTTCTTGCTTGCCTAGAGAGGCTGCATCCTTTATCCGGTTGGCTGCCTCGCGTTCGAGCGGCCCCGGCCGTGATTGGGCTGGGCGCATCTGACAGATTGCATAGGGATTACCCGCGAATGGCCAATGTTGTCGTCGTCGGCGCCCAGTGGGGCGACGAAGGAAAGGGCAAGATCGTCGACTGGTTGTCGGAGCAGGCGGACATCGTCGTCCGTTTCCAGGGCGGCCATAACGCCGGCCACACGCTGGTGATCAACGGCAAGACCTACAAGCTGGCGCTGCTGCCCTCGGGCGTGCTGCGCGAGCAGAAGCTGTCGGTGATCGGCAACGGCGTCGTGTTCGATCCCGCCGCCTTCCTCGACGAGGTCACCAAGCTGCGGTCGCAGGGCGTCGCGGTCGGCCCGGACAATCTGCGGGTCGCCGAGAACGTCACCCTGATCCTGCCGCTGCACCGCGAACTCGACGCGCATCGCGAATCCGCCAATGCGGCGACCGCGATCGGCACCACCCGCCGTGGCATTGGCCCGGCCTACGAGGATAAGGTCGGCCGCCGCGCCATCCGCCTGATGGACCTCGCCGATCTCGACACCCTGCCGCACAAGATCGACCGGCTGCTGGCGCATCACAACGCATTGCGCCGCGGCCTCGGCCTGCCGGAGTTCGACGGCAAGGAGATCGTGAAGGAATTGACCGCGCTCGCGCCGCAGCTCCTGCCCTATGCCGAGACGGTGTGGCGGCTGCTCGACATCAAGCGGCGCGAGGGCAAGCGCATGTTGTTCGAAGGCGCGCAAGGCGCCCTGCTCGACGTCGATCACGGCACCTACCCTTACGTCACCTCGTCCAACACGGTGGCGGCGCAGGCGGCGACCGGCTCGGGCCTCGGCCCCGCCGCGGTCGGCTATGTGCTCGGCCTCTGCAAGGCCTATACGACCCGCGTCGGCCAGGGCCCATTCCCGACCGAGCAGGACAACGAGACCGGCCGCAAGATCGGCGAGCGCGGCCGCGAGTTCGGCACCAATACCGGGCGGCCCCGCCGTTGCGGCTGGTTCGATGCGGTTCTGGTTCGCCAGGCGGTCCGGACCTGCGGCATCAACGGTCTGGCGCTGACCAAGCTCGACATCCTCGACGGCTTCGATTCGATCGAGGTCTGCACCGGCTACAGGCTGGACGGCAAGGAGATCGATCATTTCCCGGCGGGCGAAGGCGCCCAGGCCCGGGTCGAGCCGATCTACGAGACCATCGAGGGCTGGAAGGAGCCGACCGCCAATGCGCGGTCCTGGGCCCAGCTGCCGGCCCAGGCGATCAAATATGTCCGCCGGATCGAGGAATTGGTGGGGTGCCCGGTGGCGCTGCTTTCCACCAGCCCCGAACGCGAGGATACTATCCTGGTACAAAATCCGTTTGAGGCTTAACGATCTCTTACCGGGACGCGCGTATAATTGAGTAGAAATGGCTGATTACTACCCGCTGATCGCCCGCGCTATTGCCGCCCTGGACCCCAACGCTCCCGGCGAGAGCCGTCGCGCGCTCTATGAGCGGGCGCGCACGGCGCTGATCGCGCAGCTCCGCAGCGTGCAGCCGCCGCTCTCGGAATCCGAGATCACCCGCGAGCGCCTCTCGCTGGAAGAGGCCGTCCGCAAGGTCGAATCAGAGGCGGCCCAGCGTGCCCGCGAGGCCTCGCGCCCCGCTGGCGGCGCCCGCAGCAGCGGCAGCGGCGACGCCTTCCGCCGCGCCAGCACCCGCGCCACCGAGGGCAACTCGCCCGCGCCGCAAACGGCTGCCCCGCCGCGCACCCGTCCGGCTCCGCCGCCGCCGCGGGCTGACCGGCCCTCCTTCAATGTCGATGACCAGGGCGACGCCCCGCGTGCGCCGCGGGCCCCGCGTTTCGACGCGCCGCGGCAGCCGGGTCCGCCGGCCCCGTCGTCGATGCCGGAGCCTCCGCCGGTCGGACGTGATCGCGCTGGTGGGCGCCGTCCGCCGGACATGGGACCGCCACCGCCGCTGCCGCCCGCACCGGGCGTGCGCGGCTTCCGCGACATCACGGCGGACGCCAACGAGCTCGGCGGCGCCGCCGCGCAGGCCAACCGCGCGGCGCGCCGCACCTACGCCAACGTGCCCTCGCCCTCGCCGGAATTCGACCGGCTCGAGCCGAGCCTGGAGAATCGCGGCGCCGGAGCCGACGCGCCGTATTCCTACGACGAATCGATCGAGGAAGCTGAGCGCTACGCGCCGCCGTCGCAGCCGCCGTCGCAACGTCCGCACATCCCCGTTCTCGACCGCGAACCCAAGAAGAAGCGCGCCCGCACCGGCCGCGCCTTTCCGTTCAAGAGCGCGATCGCCGTCGGCATCGTGCTGATCCTGGTCGGTGCCGGCATCCTGTGGGGCAAGCAGCTGGTCCAGACCGCGACCAACCTGTTGAAGTCTTCGCCGACGCAGGTGGTGGAGGCGCCCAAGGATTCGTCTCAGCCGCAGAGCAAGCCCAAGATTCCGGATCGCGTCGGCCAGCCCTCGGCCAGCGACCAGCCGGTCGCGCCGGTGGCGCAGAAAGTCGTGCTCTACGACGAGGATCCATCCGATCCGAAGGGCAAGCAATATGTCGGCTCGGTGGTGTGGCGGCTCGAGCCGATCAAGGCGTCGGGCAACCAGAAGGCCGACGTCGCCGTGCGCGCCGACATCGAGATTCCCGACCGCAAGTTCAAGATGACGATGTCGTTCCGCCGCAACACCGACTCCTCGCTGCCGGCGAGCCACACCGCGGAGCTGACCTTCGTCCTGCCGCCGGACTTTCCGGGCGGCGGCGTTTCCAACGTGCCGGGCATCCTGATGAAGTCGAACGAGCAGGCACGCGGCACGCCGCTCGCAGGCCTCGCGGTCAAGGTCACCGACGGCTTCTTCCTGGTCGGCCTCTCCAACGTCGATGCCGACCGCAGCCGCAACGTCCAGCTGCTGAAGGAGCGCTCCTGGTTCGACGTGCCCTTGGTCTACGCCAACCAGCGCCGCGCCATCATCGCCATCGAGAAGGGCGCTCCCGGCGAGCGCGCCTTCAACGACGCCTTCGCGCAGTGGGGCGACTAGATCTCTACTCCGTGAGACCTCGGCCTGCATGGTTCGAGACGCCAGCCTTGGCGGGCTCCTCACCATGAGGGTTTGATATCTCGCCGCGAAACGAGACCTCATCCTGAGGGCCCGCCCCTTGGGCGGGCCCTCAGGATGGCCGCAGATACGCTCTCTCTATTGCGCGGCTGCTTCCCGCTTGCGCGATCCTGTCGCGGCGGCGTGCTCGCGGTCCATCACGGCGCGACAGCCCGGGCTGACCTGAGCCTTCTTCTGCACCATGCAGGCCCTGATCCTGGGGATGTCGGGGATCTCACTGGAGCACAGCCGCATCGCATCGCCCGAGCACATCTGCTGCGCTTCGGACGAGAACGCGAAGCTTGGCGATGTCGGGATTGCGATGGCGGTGGTGGCGAGGGCGAAGAGAGTTGCGATCGTCTGATTGCGTGTCATGTAGAATGCGTCCCCGAGTTCCGTGGGCTTGAGCCACTTGGTTTTGGGGCGCCGCACGCGGCTTGACCTGCCGCATGTCTCAGCCATCACGCCGGGACCTCAATCCCGCATGTGGTTGCTCGATCTCTGGTGATGTTCGAATCGAAAAGTGCTGCGCCGCCCGAGCCAAGTATGCGCCATTGTTGCGCGACCGCAATGGCAGGCAAAAAGGAATTCGCAATTGTTGCGCGCACGTCACGCACAACGCGACTCGCGTGCGATCAGATCAACCGATCGGAGGATACGCTCGCTTGTTCCACATCGCTTGCGCCAAGCGCTGCATGCTCTTCGACCGCCGTAACGCCCTTTGCCGTGAGCTCGAACAGATCTCCGTCCTTCATCACATAACCGTCGGCGATCAGCTCGCCTATCTTGCCGTGCCGGTCGTCGGCAAAGGCGATGGATTGGCTGATGTCCCTGAGGATCGAGAGCTGTTCGTCGCGCAACATGGCTTCACTCTCCGTTCGCCGGGGATGGTTCCGGTCCTCACATGCCGTGGCTCTGAAAGACCTTGCTGCAAGACCGCGACAGTTTGGTCCGGTTGGCTTGCAGGCAGGCCTGCACCGCACCGTCATTGCCGAGGTCCTTGCGGCAGAAGCGCGAGGCGTCCCGCGAACAGGCCTGCTGCTCCTGCGGCGAACCCATATGGCCTTGTGCGAGAGCGGGCGCGTTCGACAGGCCGCTCACGGCCGTCAGTGCGATCGTCGCCAGGAAGAACAGTTTGCGGGACATCGGCGGCTCCAAATCTGAGAGGTGAATTTCAAGTCCGTCGCTATGCCGCTTGTTCCCAGCGCAGAGCCCGCACCCCCGCTATTCAAGGTTCCCGCGGCGCTGCTATAGTAAGGTGAAGGATGAGGGTGCCTGATGAAACGCTATCTCGTGTTTGCGCTGGTCGGCCCGTTCGTGGGCGGGTTCCTGCTGCTGCTGACGACGACCTATCAGTCCGGCTATTGGACCCAGACCAGTCTCGCTGAGGTCGGCAAGCTGTTCGCGGTGTTCTTCAAATCCTTGCAATACAGTTATCTGTTCGGCTTCCTGCCCTCGCTGATGATCGGTGCGGTCGACGATATCCTGGTCCACGTCCGCCGGATCGGCCCGGTGCTGCGGATGCTGCTGGTCGGCGTGTTCGCCTTCATCCTGGCCTCGCTGACCTACAGCTCGCGCGGGCCGGACTCGGGCGCGGTGCAGTTCATCCTGTACGGCCTCGTCGGGTTCGTGCCGGCGGTGATTTCATCCTGGCTCGTGCATAAATATGTCGCGGAGCCGCAGCCGGCGGCGGCACAGACTTGAGGGCGCGACCTTCGATCACGCCGCAGCAACCTCCGCCGCGCTGGCGCGTTCCCTACAGGCCATGACCATGTCCGATGACGATATTCTTGCTCCGCGTCGATCCCGTTCGGGAAGCCGCTCGGGTGCGGCCTCTTCGGGCACCGACGGGCGTGGGCCGATCATCGATCAGGACGGTCACGAGATCCGGCCCGAAACGCTGGGGCAGGGCTTTCGCGAATTTCGCTTCGAGTTCGGGAAGGACAGTCCCTTCGCCGGCAACCCGTTTGGCAATCTAACGCGCGAGCAGCGGATCGCGCGGATCGAGGCGATCGCAAAGCTGCTCGACGTCGCCTTCGTGCTGCCCGGAACCAACATCGGCTATGGCATCGATGGGTTGATCGGGTTGATCCCCGTCGTCGGCGACATCATCACCACCGCGATCTCGCTCTGGCTGGTGCAAGAGGCGAGGGCGCTCGGGGCGCCCTGGTACATCACCGCGCGCATGCTCGGAAATGTCGCCCTCGACGGCGTCGTCGGTATCGTCCCGTTCGCGGGCGACGCATTCGACGTCATGTTCCGTGCCAACATGCGCAACGTGCGCCTGCTCCGCCGCTGGCTCGACAAGCAGCCTCGCATCTGACACGCCCCAAAACGCAAAAAGCGCGACGGCCTTTCGGGCCATCGCGCTTTCAGCGCACATCGGAGCGCGTGACGAAAACTTACGCCGCGTCGGCAGCGTCGGTGCTGGCTTCCACCGGCTTGCGGTGGCGGGGCAGCGGGAAGGCTTCGCTCTCATAGAGCGACCGGATGCCGTTCTGGTCGAAGCGCGCTTCTTCGACTTGGAGATAGGCGCCGTTCAGCGAATCCGTCGGCAACTGCTCCATCGCGAACTGGACGGCTTCGGCCGCGGTGCCGAACCGGCGATAGGTGAAGCCTGCACGCTTCTTCTTGCGGATCGCAGCGGGGAAGAGTTCGGCGGAAGTGTTGAAGTTGAACGGACGCAGTGGACGCATGGTCAAAGACCTCGTGATCTCTCTGGGGCTTTAAGCGCGTGGGGTTGGGACGGGCAGAGGCCACGATTGAGTGGGCGCCGCACATGTCATTTTCGTCCTCTAATATAGCCCGTTTTGACAAAATTGCGACCCCCGCGATGCGAGATGATGAATCTGCGCATGGCAGCTCCGCAGCCCGGGAAATTGCAGGAATATCAGCGACTTGAATGGTCTACAGCTTGCCAAGGAGCAGCAGCACGAGCAGCACCACCAGGACGAGGCCGCCGATCCCCATGCCGGAATGACCCATTCCGTAGCCGTAGCCGCCGAAGCGGCCCGACAGGCCGCCGACGAGATAAATGATCACCAGGATGATCAGGATGGTCCCAAGCGTCATGGCATCCTCCCTGGCGGCCGCCGCCACGCCATAGCCAGCCGCACCACCAGGGAAGAAAAGCACATCGCGGCGCCGGGTTCCATGACGGAACTCGGCGCCGCGCAAGGTTTATTTGGGTTCGAGCTTCAGCGCGGCGGAATTGATGCAGTAACGCAAGCCCGTCGGTCCCGGGCCGTCGGGGAAGACATGGCCGAGATGACCGCTGCACTTGGCGCACAGCACCTCGGTACGGATCATGCCGTGGCTGACGTCCCGCTCCTCTTCGATATGGCCCTCGACGGCGGGTTGGGTGAAGCTCGGCCAGCCGCAGCCGGAATCGAACTTCGCGTCGGACTCGAACAGCACGTTGCCGCACCCGGCGCAGGTGTAGGTGCCGGCGCGGTGGTCGTGCTCATATTCGCCGGAGAAGGGACGCTCGGTCGCCTTCTCGCGCAGCACCGCGAATTGCATCGGCGACAACTCGCTGCGCCATTGCTCTTCGCTCTTGATGACCTTGTCGTCCGTGGTTTTCGTCTTGGTGTCGGGCATGGGTCTCCCGTTTTTTCAGTTGGTGGCCTTGCTGGCGCTCACCAGCGTCGGCTTCTCGATATAGTTATCCGCGAACAGCTTTTTCAGGTTCTCGACCTTCGGAAGGTCGTTGTAGGCGATATAGGGCTGGTTCGGGTGCAGGGTCAGATAATCCTGGTGATAGGCCTCCGCCGGATAGAATGCCTCCAGCGCGCCGACCTTGGTCGCGATCGGCTTGCTGAAGACCTTGGCGCCGTTGAGCTGGGCGATATAGGCCTCGGCCACCTTCTTCTGTTCGTCGGACGTGGTGAAGATCGCCGAGCGATATTGCGGACCGGTGTCGGGGCCCTGCCGGTTGAGCTGGGTCGGGTCGTGCGCCACCGAGAAGTAGATCTGCAGGATCTTGCCGTAGGAGATCTTCTTGGGGTCGTATTTGATCTCGACGGATTCCGCGTGGCCGGTCCGGCCGCTCGAGACGGTCTGGTAGTCGGCCGTCGCCTTGGTGCCGCCGGCGTAGCCGGAGACCGCGTTGACGACGCCCGCGGTGTGCTGGAACACGCCCTGCACGCCCCAGAAGCAGCCGCCGGCGATCACGGCGGTCTGGATCCCGCTTGCGGGGGCCACATCAACGGCAGGAGCGGGGATCACGACCGCATCCTCTGCGGCCCGGGTCGGCGCGGCAAAGGCCAGCGTCAGTGCGGTGGTTGCGGCGAGCAGGGACAGGACGGCAGGTCGGCGCATGGCGATCCTCTTTCGGAAGGTCTGACAGTCTAGGGCGGTTGGGGCCGGGCGAACAGCCTGCCCGGCATTTTCGGACATTCGAGATACGGGCGGACCGGGCGATTGTTACGGCCGGAGGGACACGAGTCCGTGAAACGCGCCGCCTCCAGCGGCCCGGCTTGGCGACGACCGGAACTCCGCGCTAGATGAACCGGCGCGATCGGTGATCGACTTAAGAGAATCGTGGCTGGAGCTGACCTGACAACATGCTGCGCGTGGCATCCCTGACCCTCGTCGTCGTGCTCGCCATCCTGGCCGGCTGGAGCTCGCTCGCGGCGGCCGAACCGCAACCCGGCGACGACCTCGCCATTTGCCGCGACCGCCAGGCGGATGCACAGGCGAGGGCGCAGGCCTGCGACAAGCTGCTCAACGCCGACCGGCTCACCGGCAAGGACAAGGCCATCGCGCTCTCCGTGCGCGGTAACACACTGCTCAACAAGCGCGACTACGGCCACGCCATCGAGACCTTGTCCATGGCCGTCGACCTCGATCCCGACAACGTCGTCACGCTCAATTTGCGCGGCCTCGCCTATGAGCGGACGGGCCAGGACGATCATGCGATGGCGGACTACGACCTCGCGCTCCAGAAGCGCCCGACCTACGGTGTCCCCTACAACAACCGCGGCGTCATCCAGTTGCGCCGGGGTGCGCTGCAAAGCGCGCTCGACGATTTCAACCTGTCGATCAAATACGCGCCCAGGTTCCTGCTCGGCTACACCAACCGCGCCCGCGTGCGCACGCTGATGCAGGATTTTGACGGCGCGATTGCCGATTTCGCGGAGGCCGAGAAGATCGAACCGGCCGCGCAGCAGATCACCGGCAACCGCTGCATCACCTACGGCATGATGGGCAAGTTCGACCAGGCCTTCGCCGACTGCAACGGCCTAATCGAGAAGCAGCCGAAGAACACGTACGCGATCAACAATCGCGCCGACGTCAACATGTTGAAGGGCGATTTCGACGCCGCGCTGAAGGACTACAACACGGCCATCCAGATCAACCCGAACAACGTCCGGGCACATTCAGGTCGCGGCCAGATCTACGAGCGCAAGAAGGATCTCGCCCAGGCCCGTGCCGACTATCGTGCGGCGGCCTATTCGCTGACGAAGTTCGACGAGCTCGACGTCGCGCGCGCCCGCGCGATCGCGCAGGAGCGATTGGCCGCGCTGACCCCGCAGGCACCGGCCGGATCCACGGGGCGCCGTGTGGCGCTGGTGATCGGGAACGGCGCCTACAAGAACGTCCACGCCTTGCCCAATCCGCCACGCGACTCGAAAATGATCGCAGCCGCGCTGCGCGATGTCGGCTTCCAGACCGTGATATCCGTCAGCGACCTCACCCGCGACAAGTTCTTCGAAGCGTTGCAGACGTTTGCCGCCGAGGCGGAGAAGGCGGATTGGGCGGTGGTCTATTATGCCGGCCACGGGTTCGAGATCGGCGGCGTGAATTATCTCGTTCCCGTCGACGCCAAGCTCGCCGCCGACAGGGACGCCGAGACCCAGGCGGTCGCGCTGGAGCAGGTGATCGCGGCGGTGGGCGCTGCGCGAAAAGTGCGTCTGGTGATGCTGGATGCCTGTCGCGACAATCCGTTCGCGCCGACCATGCAGCGCACGCTGTCGCTCAAGCTCGTGGACAAGGGCTTTTCCAACATCGAGCCGGGCGCCGGCTTCATGGTGGTCTACGCCGCCAAGCACGGCGAGACCGCGATGGATGGCGACGGCGGCGCCGACAGCCCGTTCGCCACCGCGCTCGCTCGCGAGATCAAGATGCCGCGCGTCGAGATCCGAAAACTGTTCGACATCGTTCGCGACGATGTCTGGCTTGTGACCAAGCACGAGCAGCAGCCGTTTTCCTACGGCTCGCCGCCGGGGCGCGAGGATTTTTATTTCGTCGCGGGGAAGTGACTTCGTAGCCCGGGTGGAGCGCAGCGAAATCCGGGAATCACGATCGCGGAGCTAACCCCGGATTACGCTGCGCTCCATCCGGACTACCGCAGTTTCAAACCACGATGCTCAGCCGCTTCGCCGCCCGCGTGATGCCCGTGTACAGCCACCTCGCCCGGCTCTCCTGAAACGCAAAGCTCTCGTCGAACAGCACGACGTCGTCCCATTGCGAGCCCTGCGACTTGTGCACGGTCAGCACGTAGCCGTAGTCGAACTCGTCATAGGGCTTGCGCTGCTCCCAGGCGATCGCCTCGACGCCGCCCTCGAAGCAATCGGCGCGCACCGAGACCTTGGTCACCTTGTGGCCGAGATCCTCGTCCGGCGACAGTCTCATGCTGAGAATGCGGGATTTCGAGCGCGAGGTGTTGCGCGACTTCACGCGCCACAGCCCGCCGTTGAACAGGCCCTTCTTGCGGTTGTTGCGCAGGCAGACCAGCTTGTCGCCGGCGACGGGGAAGATGTCCTCGATGTTCTGGCGCTGGCGCACCCGCATGTTGTACGCGCGTCGCGTGTTGTTGCGGCCGACCAGCACCTGGTCGGCGGCCATGACGCGATCAGGGTCGAGCTCCTTGCGCGACACCACCTCGCTCTCGCCGTAGCGGCCGATGTCGAGCTCGCGGCCCTCGCGGACGTCCATCGACATCCGCACGATCGGATCGTCCTGGGCCTGGCGGTGCACCTCGGTCAGCATCGCGTCGGGCTCGGTATTGGTGAAGAAGCCGCCGCCCTGGATCGGCGGCAGCTGCGCGGGATCGCCCAGCACCAGCAGCGGGCAGTCGAACGACATCAGGTCGCGGCCCAGTTCGGCATCGACCATCGAGCATTCGTCGATCACGATCAGCTTGGCCTTGGAGGCCGGGGCGTCGTCCCACAGCTCGAAGCTGGGCTGCTCCTCACCGGATTCGCGGGTGCGGTAGATCAGCGAATGGATGGTGGAGGCTTCGTCGCACCCCTTGTTGCGCATGACCAGCGCCGCCTTGCCGGTGAAGGCGGCGAACTTCACCTCGCCGTCGACGCCGTCGGCGATGTGCCGCGCCAGCGTGGTCTTGCCGGTGCCGGCATAGCCGAACAGGCGGAACACCGGCGGCGTGCCGTTGCGGCCGGGTTTGGCCTTGAGCCAGTCGCCAACGGCCTTGAGCGCGGCATCCTGATGCGGGGTGAATGTGGCCATGTCTGTCTTGAGGAGGGGGCGAAAACGGAGCGATTCGCCAGCCCCAAAACTAACCATTCGCACCGCTGGTTCAAGCCGGGCGGGGCGCCCTATTGCCAGCCGGGAACGCCGCGCATGTCGGGCAGATGGTGGGCGATGCCCTTGTGGCAGTCGATGCAGGTCTTTTCCTTGGTGAACAGGAAGCGCTGGTGCGCGACCGAGGCGCGCGGCGACTGCTTGGTGATGTCCATGGAATCGGCGCTGTGGCAGTTCCGGCATTCCAGCGAATCGTTGGACTTGAAGCGCGCCCATTCATGCGCCGCCAGTTCGAGCCGGTGATCCTGGAATTTCTCGCGGGTGTCGATCGTGCCGAAGATCTTGCCCCAGACCTCCTTGGAGGCCTGCATCTTGCGGGCGATCTTGTCGGTCCAGTTGTGCGGCACGTGGCAATCCGGACAGGTCGCGCGCACGCCGGAGCGGTTGGCGAAATGGATGGTCGACTTCAGCTCGGCGAAGACGTTGTCCTTCATCTCGTGGCAGCCGGTGCAAAATTTTTCGGTGTTGGTCAATTCCAGCGCGGTGTTGAAGCCGCCCCAGAAGATCACGCCGGCCATGAAGCCCGCCAGCACCAGCACGCCGAGCCCGAACACCGAGCTCGGACGGATCAGCACCTGCCAGAGCTCGCGCGCGAAGTCCCAGCTTCGCGCGACGAAGCCGCGTCTGGCCTTCAGTCCCTCGCCGGGTTCATCAGCGGTCGTCGTCATCGGCGGCCACCGGGGCTTGCGCGCGACAGCAGCGTGTCGATGTCGGTGAAGTCGTTGCTGACGGGCGGATTGGCGGTGTTCTGCGGCACGTGGCATTCCGTGCAGAAGAAGCGGCGCGGCGAGATCGAAGCCAGAAACTGGCCGTCGCGGTCCATGAAGTGGGTGATCGAGACCATCGGCGCCTGCGATTCCGCGATGCGCGCCCGCGCATGGCAGGACAGGCACTTGTTGCCGTTGAGGTCGATCTGATAGCCGTCGATCGTGTGCGGAATGACAGGCGGCTGTTCCGGATAGTTGCGCACTTCTCTTTCAGAGGTGTTGCGGTTCGGCAGCATCGGCGGGGCCGGGCCTTCGTCGTTGAGCGGCGTCGGGCCGCGCAGACCTGACGTCACCGTCTGCGCGGTCAGCGAACTCGCGCCAGCCGCGATCGCGACTGCGAGCAGCGCTACTCCAAATCGTTTCATCATGACATGTTCATCCGCTCGATGCGCACGGCGCACTTCTTGTAATCGGTTTGCAGCGAGATCGGATCGGTGGCGTCCAGCGTCACCTTGTTGATCAGCTTGGATTCGTCGAACCACGGCACGAATACGAGGCCACGCGGCGGCCGGTCGCGGCCGCGCGTCTCGACGCGGACGCGGATGAAGCCGCGGCGGGAGACCACCTTCACCTCGTCGCCGCGGCGGATCTTCGCCTCCTGCGCGTCGTCAGGATGCATGAAGCAGACGGCCTCGGGGAAGGCCTTGTAGAGTTCGGGCACCCGGCGCGTCATGGTGCCGGAATGCCAGTGCTCCAGCACGCGGCCGGTGGAGAGCCAGTAGGGATATTCGTTGTCGGGCGATTCCGCCGGCGGCTCGTAAGGCAGGGCGAAGATCCGCGCCTTGCCGTCGGGATAACCGTAGAACTGCACGTCGGTGCCTTGCTTGACGTAGGGGTCGCTGCCCTCGCGGAAGCGCCATTTCGTCTCCTGGCCGTTGACGACGGGCCAGCGCAGGCCGCGCTCGCGGTGATAGGCGTCGAACGGCGCGAGGTCGTGACCATGGCCGCGGCCGAACGCGGCATATTCCTCGAACAGGCCCTTCTGCACGTAGAATCCGAACGCCTTCGACTCCTCGTTGGCGTAGCCGTCCTCGATCTCCGAACTCGGGAATTTGTCGACCTGGCCGTTCTTGTAGAGCACGTCGAACAGCGTCTTGCCGCGAACGTCCGGCTTCTTGGCGATCAGCTCCTCCGGCCACACCTCCTCGATCTTGAAGCGCTTTGAGAATTCCATGAGCTGCCACAGATCGGACTTCGACTCGCCCGGGGCAGCGACGAGCTGGTGCCAGAACTGCGTGCGGCGCTCGGCATTGCCGTAGGCGCCTTCCTTCTCCACCCACATCGCGGTCGGCAGGATGAGATCGGCGGCGAGCGCCGTCACCGAGGGATAGGCGTCCGAAACCACGATGAAATTGTCGGGATTGCGGAAACCCGGATAGGTCTCCTCGTTGGCGTTGGGACCGGCCTGGAGGTTGTTGTTGACCTGCACCCAATAGGCATTGATCAGGCCGTCCTTCAGCATCCGGCTTTGCAACACGGCGTGCGCGCCGGGCTTGTCGGGAATGGTGCCCTCGGGAAGCTGCCAGATGTGCTCGGCCTTGGTGCGGTGCTCCTTGTTGGTGACGACCATGTCGGCCGGCAGGCGGTGCGAGAAGGTGCCGACCTCGCGCGCGGTGCCGCAGGCCGAGGGCTGGCCGGTCAGCGAGAACGGGCTGTTGCCGGGCGAGGAGATCTTCCCGGTCAGAAGATGGATGTTGTAGACGAGGTTGTTGCACCAGACGCCGCGGGTGTGCTGGTTGAAGCCCATGGTCCAGAACGAGACCACCTTGGTCTTGGGATCGGCATAGAGGTCGGCCAGTGCCTCCAGGCGATTGAGCGGCACGCCCGACATCTCCGCCGCTTTCTCCAGCGTGTAGTCCGAGACGAACTTGACGTACTCGTCGTAGCTCATCTCGGTGGAATCGTTGGCCTTCGCCGCGCCTGTCGCCTTCTTCTGCAGCGGATGCTCGGGCCTCAAACCATAACCAATGTCGGTCTGGCCGCGCCTGAAGATGGTATGCGCGGCGACGAAGTCCTTGTTGACCCGGCCGGTCTTGATGATGTGGTTGGCGATGGCGTTGAGGATGTAAAGGTCGGTCTGCGGCTTGAAGATCATGCCGATGTCGGCGAGGTCGAACGAGCGATGCTCGAAGGTCGAGAGCACGGCGACGCGGACATGCGGCGCGGAGAGCCTGCGGTCGGCGAGGCGCGTCCACAGGATCGGATGCATCTCCGCCATGTTGGAGCCCCACAGCACGAAGGCGTCGGTGGCCTCGATGTCGTCATAGCAGCCGGCCGGCTCGTCGATGCCGAAGGTGCGCATCATGCCGGCCACGGCGGAGGCCATGCAGTGCCGTGCATTGGGGTCGATGTTGTTGGTGCGGAAGCCGGCCTTGAACAGCTTCACGGCCGCATAGCCCTCCCAAACCGTCCACTGGCCGGAACCGAACATGGCGACGCCGTTCGGCCCGCGCTTCTTGATCGCCTCCTTCCACTTCACCTCCATGATGTCGAAGGCTTCGGTCCAGGACACAGGCGTGAACTCGCCGTTCTTGTCGTATTTGCCACCTGTCTTGCGCAGCATCGGCTGCGTCAGGCGGTCGTGGCCGTACATGATCTTGGAGAGGAAGTAGCCCTTGACGCAGTTGAGGCCGCGATTGACCTCGGCCTTGGTGTCGCCATGGGTGGCGACGACGCGGTTGTTCTTGGTCGCGACCATCACGGAGCAGCCGGTGCCGCAGAAGCGGCAGGCGGCCTTGTCCCATTTCAGTTCGGCGACGTCGCGCTCGGCGATGAGGTTCGCGGCGAGCGCCGGTGCCGGCATGCCCGCAGCGGCGGCCGCGATGGCGGCGGCCTCGAGCTTCAGCATCTGGCGGCGGTCGAGCTTTGGCGATGTCATGACGACTCTCCCGGCCTTAAGCCGTTTCGATGGCGTGAAAGACGAGCGCCGCCGAATAGACGTCCGGCAGCGACTGGATGGTGTTGAGCAGGGTGCCGAGGCTGCCGGAATCAGGCGCCTCGGTCACGACGATGAGCTTGCCTCGCGGGTCGCGGCCGTGGATCTCGCAGCCGGCAAGGGCGGTGATCGCGGCTTCCAGCTGGTCCAGGCGCTCGGGGCGCGCCTGCACGATGATGCTGGCGATTTCGCAACCGGGCGGGGCGATGACGCGCTCGGCGCTGAGCACCCGGCCGGTGATCAAGGCACGGCGGTTGAGTGTGGCGTGGGCCATGATGCCTGTCTTTCGCTTTAAGGGATCAATGCAGGGAGGGCGGTGGGCCGGGAGGGCCGGCGAACATCTGGTAGATCCAGACGGCGAGGCCGTAGGAGCCGACCGTTCCGACCGCGAGGACGGGCATCACGACCGCGGTCAGGAACAGGAATGCGAAAATCTCCATGCGCTTGCGGCGCACACGCCCGGTCGTGTCGTCACGCGCCGACATGCTCGTCTCTCTGAATGGGGGGATTGGGACGGCATCCGGGCCGTTGCCTTGCTGCATTTTTGATGCATTCGGGCCGCTGCCGCGTTGATCTGGATCAATCCGCCAATCTGCGGCTGTCGCTGCGGCCGTTGCCACGACGGCAAGTTTGGGTTGTACCCGTGCGAAGGCGATGCGACAGTTTGGCATCGAACGGGGATCCGGGTTGTGAACGCGACAGGGCTGACGGCGATCGATCTCGGACTTCGCGGCGCGGCCAGCGGCGTGTTCCTGTTGATCGTTCTCGTGGCCTTGCTGCGTCGTGCAACCGGCCAACAGGCTTTGCTGGGCATCGCGATGTGCGCAGGCGGCATGTTCTATGCGATCGCGACGGCGCCCAATCTCCCCAAAACGGCGTGGTGGTGGGTGTTGCCGATCCTGTCCGCGCAGCCTGCCGTCTTCTGGCTGTGGGCGCGCGCGGCGTTCGACGACGATTTCGTGCTGAGGCGTTGGCACGGCGCCCTGTGGCTGAGCATCGTGGTTTTCGGATTTGCGATCACGCTGGCCTGGGCGAACTGGCCCGCTTTGGCCGGCGCAGGCGGCCGAGTCCTGGCTCTGGCCACCCTGGTGCTGGCCCTCGCTGCTGCGGTTCAGACGGTCAAGACCTGGCGAGCCGATCTGGTCGCGCGGCGACGCCGACTGCGGCTGGCGATGCTTGCGATCAATGTCGTGCTCATCGCGACCGTCGCCGTCGCCGGCTTCGCCGCAATTCCCGTCGCGGTTCCTGGCGCGCCGGGCAGTCTCCCGACCGCGCTCGGGCTGTTCGTGGTGGCCATGCTTGCCGGCATCGGCCTGTTCAGCGCGCCGGCGATGGCCGTCAATGACGCCACGGCCGCGATCGCATCCGGCGAGGCGGGGAGGCAACCCCCGGCCGCCGGCCCAGCCGCGGGTCGGGTCGTCGTCGACCCGATCCTGCTCCGGCGCCTCGACCATCTGATGACGGTGGAGCGAACCTACCGGCAGGAAGGTCTCGCGATCGGGGCGCTCGCGGCTCGGCTCGACGTACCCGAGCATCGGCTGCGCCAGGCGATCAATGAAGGGCTGGGCTATCGCAACTTCAACGCTTTCCTGAACCGCTACCGTATCGAGGACGCCAGGCTCGCGCTGTCCGACGTGACGCAACGGGACGTCCCGGTGCTGACCATCGCCATGGATGCGGGCTTCCAGTCGATCGGACCTTTCAATCGCGCGTTCAAGGCCGAAACCGGCATGACCCCGACCGAATTCCGGCGTGAGGCGCTGAGCCGGCCCGACAGCGCTGAACTTAGCCCGCCGCGCCGCGAAATCGGCTAGCCGATTTTTGGATCAGGCAAGAGCGCCGCGCCCGGATTGGGCAGACTGTCCGGCAGATCCTCTCGCCAGCCGAATGAGCCCACCCATGTCACCTTCGACCGCCGCCACCCCTGCATCGGACCGGCTGCACGCTCTCGACGCACTCAGGGGCGGCGCCCTGCTGCTCGGCATCGTCCTGCACGCGGCCATGTCGTTCGTGCCCGCCACGCCCCGGTTCTGGTTCATCCAGGACACCCATCCAAGCCTGCTCCTGGGCCTGCTGACCTTCACCATCCACGTCTTCCGGATGACGACCTTCTTCCTGATGGCGGGTTTCTTCGCGCGCATGAGCTTTCATCGCCGGGGCGTCAGGGGCTTCGTCCGCGACAGGCTCCTGAGAATCGGGCTGCCGCTCGTGATCGGTTGGCCGATCCTGTTCACGCCCATGTACTTCATCGCGATCTGGGCGTCTCATTTCCCGAACGGCGGCTGGTCCCGCAGCTGGCCACCGGTGCTGCCGAATTTCCCCCTGACCCATCTCTGGTTCATCTATGTGCTGCTGGAGCTTTATGTCGTCGTGCTGCTGCTGCGCGGCGCATTTGTCTGGCTAAATGCGTCAGGCAGGTGGCGAGCGGTGATTGACCGCGTCTTCGCCGGGATCATGAAAAGTCCGCTGGCCCCCCTTGTTCTGGCAATCCCGATCGGCGCCGCCTTCTGCCTCGACCAACGCTGGATCAACGTGACGGGCGTGAGGACGCCGGATCAATCGCTCGTCACCAACGCGCAGGCCTGGATTGGCTTCGGCACCGCCTTCGCGATCGGCTGGCTGCTGCATCGGCAGATCGATCTGCTGCGACTGATTGAGCGGCGCTGGCTCCCGCATCTTCTGCTCGCAATCACTCTGATCCTGATCAGTTTCGTGCTGGTTGGGGCGATGACGTCCGCGCCGGGTGCACCGAAACTGCCTTTCGGCTTCGCCACGCTCCGGCTTGTCTCCGTGATCCTGTATGCGCCGGCGATATGGATTTCGACCTTTGCGGTCATCGGCCTCGCGCTCCGCTTCATGTCCGGCTTCAGCCCGACCTGGCGCTATCTCGCCGATGCATCCTACTGGCTCTATCTGATCCATCTGCCGATCGTGATGGCGCTGCAGGTCGCGCTGTCGCAGCTCGACTGGCCCGGTCTGATCAAGTTCGGTGTTCTTCTCGTCGTCGCGCTTCCTCCGATGCTGGCGAGCTATCATCTGCTGGTGCGCTTCACCTTCATCGGCGTGGTCCTGAATGGCCGCCGTGCCGAAAAGCACCTTCTCCCGCAAGGCGGAATTGCGACTGCGTAGACAGCGCCGCCCCGCCCATTAAGATGCCCGCAACAAAAACATAAACGGCAAGAAAACTTGCAAGAAAACCTGCAAAAAAACCTGGGAGAGACGGCGTCATGAAGTTCGGCATCTTCTATGAGCTGCAACTGCCACGGCCGTGGGTGGCCGGCGACGAGCTCAGCCTCTATCAGAACGCGCTCTCGCAGATGGAACTCGCAGACAGCCTCGGCTACGACCACGCCTGGGTTGTCGAGCATCACTTCCTCGAAGAATACTCGCATTCGCCCTCGCCGGAATCGTTTCTCGCAGCCGCGAGCCAGCGCACCAGGAACATCCGGCTCGGCCACGGCATCCTCCAGCTCACGACCAACCACCCCGCACGTGTCGCCGAGCGCGTCGCGGTGCTCGATCTGCTCTCCAACGGCCGCTGCGAATTCGGCATGGGCGAGAGCGCCTCCATCACCGAGCTCACGCCGTTCGGCCGCGACATGGAGACCAAGAAAGAGGTGTTCGAGGAGGCCGTCGCCGCGATCTTCCCGATGTTCAAGGACGCAGGAAGCGAGCACCACGGCAAATATTTCGACATCCCGTTGCGCAACGTCGTGCCAAAACCGGTGCAGAAGCCGCATCCGCCATTGTGGATGGCCTGCTCGCAGCTGCCGACCATCGAGCGCGCCGGCCGCCAGGGCTTTGGTGCGCTCGGCTTCCAGTTCGTCAGCGCAGACGCCGCGCACGCCTGGGTGCACGCCTATTACAACGCCATGACCAAGCGTCTCGCCAAGCTCGCCGACTACGAGATCAACCCGAACATGGCGAGTAAGCTTCACATCCGAGCATACCCTGCTGGGTGCGAATTCTGCTAACCTAGCAGGGGGTGCCGGCAAAACACTGTCGAGACAGTCACCTCAGCGGCCGCCCGGAACGTGGTTGCGCTGGCACGATGCAGAGTGCCGCAACTGCCTTGAACGCTCAGTGACCGATATCACTGGCGCTTTGATGGAGCGCATTTGCCGCCGTATATTGCTTCGCGGGGCTTCTCAGTCAGAACCTCTACAGGCAACTCCATCGATGATATCGTATAAGGCCTTCGGCCGCAGCGAGATCCATGGAGTGGTTATGGCGAAACACAGGATCTATACCACCAGCTTCGCAAGCGTTTACCCGCTTTACGTTGCGAAGGCGGAGAAGAAAGGACGTACCAAAGCAGAGGTCGATCAGGTCATCTCCTGGCTGACGGGCTATGGTCAGACGGAATTGGAAGCTCAACTGGAGCAGGGGACGGACTTCGAAACCTTCTTTGCGAAGGCCCCAAAGATCAATCCTTCGCGAACCCTGATCACAGGCGTGGTTTGCGGCGTCCGGGTCGAGGACGTCAAAGAACCCACGATGCGAGAGATCCGCTACCTGGACAAGCTGATCGATGAGCTGGCCAAGGGAAAAGCAATGGACAGGATTCTGCCAAAAGTGCTTCCTGAGCCCCTTCGTCCGCCGGCTCGGCGACGTGGCAGGAGATATCGGGCGACACCCGCCTTCCGCTGCGCGGCCATTGCTGATAAATTTCGTCAAAAGGGCGATGGGGAGAAAACGATGCGCCCTCGCGGGACGCCCGCAAATCCGGCAGCTGGGGATGTCACGCCCGCCGTGCTTGCCATCGGTCGCCCGGATTTCCCTGATGTCCTGATCGAGACGTTGCGTCGGCAGGCCGGGGTCGGGCATTGCATGGTGTTCGCGCTGAGCCGCGCGGGCGCCGCACACTGCCTGCTCGATGCCGGCAACATCCCGATCGGCGGCGATCTCGGCGCTGCCTATGCCGGCCAGTTCCACCAATCCGATCCCAACCGCGATGCGCTGTTCGAAGGCGAGGGCCGCGCCACGCTCGTGCTGCCCGCCTTCGCGCCGCGCATGTACGGCGCCCGCTACCGAAAAATGTTCTTTGTGGATTCCGGCATCGTCGACAAATGCGCGACCGCGATCTGGGTCGACGACACCTGCTTCTACGTCAATTTCTATCGCATCGCTGTCCAGGGCCGCTTCAGCGCCCCCCAGCGTGCGCGGCTTCAGGCCATCGCACCGGCCATCAGTGCGAGCGTGGCACGCCATTTCCAGCACGGCTCGGCTGCGACGACCGAGCAGTCTCTCGCCGCGCTCTTCGCGACGCGCGCGCCGCTCGCCAGCCTCACCCCGCGCGAGCAGGACGTTTGCCGGCGCATCCTCTCCGGCTTCAGCTCCGAGGCGATCTCGCAGACGCTCGGCATCAGCCTGCATTCGACGCTAACCTATCGCAAGCGCGCCTATGAGCGGCTCGGCATCTCGTCACAAAGCGAGCTGTTTGCGATCGTGCTGCGCCTGCTCGCCGGCCCGCGCGGCCTGAACTGAAGCTGTCCCAATCGCTGGGGACAGACGGCGCCTCCTGAAGCCGCTAACCTCGGTGGCGAACAGCAATGGAGCGAAGCTTGAGCACCGCGCCGCGCATCGACATCGACCCGGCCGCATTCTGGGCCGATCCATATCCGATGCTGGCAACGATGCGCAAGGAGGCGCCGATCGCCTTCGTGCCGCAGCTGGGCTCGACACTGCTGACGAGCCGCGACGATATCTCGATCTCCGAGAAGCAGATCGACGTGTTCTCCTCGCACCAGCCCGCGGGCCTGATGAACCGGCTGATGGGCCACAACATGATGCGCAAGGACGGCGAGGCGCATCAGGTCGAGCGCCGCGCGATGTTTCCAACGGTGTCGCCGAAGACGGTGAAGGCGCACTGGGCCGCGCTGTTCCAGGCCCATGCCGACCGCATCATCGACGCGATCGAGCCCGGGCGGATCGATTTCATGCGCGACTTCGCGTTGCCGTTCTCCGGCGAATGCCTGAAGTCGATCACCGGCCTCACCAATATCGGCTTTGCGGACATGGACGCCTGGTCACAGGGCATGATCGAGGGCATCGCCAATTACAGCGGCGACGCGGCCGTCGAGGCGCGTTGCCATGCAGCGACGTCGGGCATCGATGCCGCGATCGACGACATCCTGCCGGTGATGCGCAAGCATCCCGACCAGAGTATCCTCGGCGTGCTCCTCGCGTCCGGCATGGCGATGGAGAGCGTGCGCGCCAACGTCAAGCTCGCGATCTCCGGCGGCCAGAACGAGCCGCGCAAGGCGATCGCCGGCACGGTGTGGGCGCTGCTGACCCATCCCGACCAGCTCGATCTCGTGCGCAAGGGCGAGGTGACGTGGCTCCAGGCCTTCGAGGAATATGCCCGCTGGATCTCGCCGATCGGCATGTCGCCGCGGCGCATCGCAAAGCCGTGGACGATCCGCGACGTCGCGTTCGAAACCGATGAACGCGTATTCCTCATGTTCGGCTCCGCCAACCGCGACGAGAAGCATTTTGAGCGCGCCGACCAGTTCGACGTGCGGCGTGATACGGCCAAGAGCGTCGCGTTCGGCGCCGGTCCGCATTTCTGCGCCGGCGCCTGGGCCTCGCGCGCCATGATTGCCGACGTCGCACTGCCGACCTTGTTCGCCCGTGCCGGCCGGCTCGAGATCGCCGACGACGAGCCGGTACGGATCGGCGGATGGGCCTTTCGCGGGCTGCAGAATCTACCGGTGAGATGGCTGCATTAGGCCGGCAGGGACCGGTCCATCCGCAACGCCGCCACGATGCCATCCTGCTCCTGTTTTGCCCGACGAGTCAAGGTCAATTTCGGATAAGCGTAAGTCATTGTTTTCGCGCGCCCCGGCTACTGTGCATGGGGTTGTTTTCGCGATTTTTAATTTCTCGGCTCGGTTGCGTGCGTTTTTCACATTCGCGTGCGGAAAAATATCCCCTGCGTTCGCTCCGTGGATCGAAAGATTAATCATGCGCTCCGCCACGTGCGCAGTGCATGCATCGCTATTTTTCCGCGCGTCTCGACACCTCCGATAAGCCGCCCCATCATTCCCGAGCACGAATGAAGGACGGCCGCACGCGGCCGGGAGTGTCGGATGCAACGTCGGGATTTTCTCAAACTATCCGTTGGAACTGCGGCAGCCGCCGCATTCGTTTCGCACGCCAACGCGCAAGCAACGTCACAAGGCGCGGTGAAGGACATTCGTGTCGGCTACCAGAAGACCGGCGTGCTGGTTATCACGCGTCAGCAGGCCGCCCTGGAAAAGCATTTCGCGCCCCTGGGCATCGACGTGAAATGGGTCGAGTTCTCGTCGGGGCCTCCGATGATGGAGGCAATGAATGTCGGTAGCATCGATTTCGGCGCGGTCGGCGACTCCCCGCCGGTGTTCGCCCAGGCCGCGGGCGCGGCGATCGTCTATGCCGCCGGCCAGCCCATCACCAACGGGCAGGGCATCCTGGTGCCGAAGGATTCGCCGATCCGCGGCATCGCCGACTTGAAAGGCAAGCGCGTCGGCTTCACCAAGGGCTCCAGCGCCCACAACATCGTGGTGCAGACGCTCGAGAAAGCCGGCCTGACCTATGCCGATATCACGCCGGTCTATCTGACGCCGCCGGATGCCGGGCCTGCCTTTGCCAATGGCAGCATCGAGGCCTGGGCGATCTGGGATCCGTATTTCGCGATCGGCGAGACCAAGCAGGGCGGCCGCATCCTGATCAATGCGCGCGAAGTCACCAAGACCAATTCCTTCTTCATCGCCAACCGCGAATTCGCCAGGAATCACGGCGCCATCCTGCAGCAGATCATCGATGTGACGACCGCGGCTGGTCAATGGGCCGAACAGCACCGCGACGAGGTCGCCAAATCGCTCGCCGCGGTCACCGGCGTTCCACTGGACATCCAGACCGTCGCCGCCAATCGCGCGAATTTCGTGGTCGGCCCGGTCACCGACGACATCGTCACGACCCAGCAGGGCGTCGCCGACCGCTTCCACAAGCTCGGCCTGATCCCGAAGCCGATCGTGATCCGCGACATCGTCTGGCGCAACCCGGCAGCCTGATCGTGCCAACCAGCCTTCCCATTCAAAAGGGTTTGAACATGAGGCGTATCATCCAGCGTCTGATCGCAGCCATCGTGCTGTCGATCGGCATCGTCGCCGCCGCGGTCGGCACCTCCTACGGACAGGACAAGGTCGTCCGCATCGGCTACCAGAAATACGGCAAGCTGGTGCTGCTCAAGAGCAAGGGCACGCTGGAGCCGAAGTTAGCTGCCGACGGCTACAAGGTGGTGTGGACCGAATTCCCCTCCGGCCCGCCGCTGCTCGAGGCGCTCAATATCGGCGCGATCGATTTCGGCAACACCGGCGAAGCCCCGCCGATCTTCGCGCAAGCCGCCGGCGCGCCGATCCAGTATGTCGCCTACGAGCCGCCGGCGCCGAAGGGCGAGGCGATCCTGGTGCCAAAAGACAGCCCGCTGAAATCGGTCGCCGACCTCAAAGGCAAGAAGGTCGCGCTCAACAAGGGCTCCAATGTCCACTACCTCCTGGTCAAGGCGCTGGAGAAAGCCGGCGTCAAATATTCCGAGATCGAGCCGGTGTTTCTCGCACCAGCCGATGCGCGCGCCGCTTTCGAGCGCGGCGCGGTCGATGCGTGGGTGATCTGGGATCCGTTCCAGGCCGCCGCGGAAGCCGCGACCGGCGCCCGCACGCTCGCCGACGGCACCGGCATCGTCGCCAACTACCAGTTCTATTTCTCCTCGAAGAAATTCCTCGAAACCAATCCGAGGATCGTCGACGCCGTGCTGGCCGAGCTGAGCGCGGTCGATGACTGGGCCAAGGGCGACATCCACGCAGTTGCCGAGCAGCTGGCGCCGTCCATCGGCCTGTCAGTCCCGGTGGTCGAGGTCGCGCTGAAGCGGCAATCCTACGGCATCAAGCCGCTGACCGATGCCGTCATCGCCAATCAGCAGCAGGTTGCGGACGCGTTCTTCGCGCTCAACCTGATTCCCAAATCCATCAAGATTTCCGACGTGGCCCGGAAGCCAGGATCATGAGCAAACAAATGAGCAAGCAAGCGAACGCCAACATCCTCTGGTTCCTGCCGACCCATGGCGACGGCCGCTATCTCGGCACCGGCATCGGCGGCCGCGAGGTCAATTTCAACTATCTGCGCCAGATCGCGCAGGCCGCCGACCAGCTCGGCTATTTCGGCGTGCTGCTGCCGACCGGGCGGTCTTGCGAGGATTCCTGGATCGTCGCCTCCTCGGTCGCGCCGTTCACCGAGCGGCTGCGCTATCTCGTGGCGGTCAAGCCCGGCCTGCAATCGCCGAGCGTGGCCGCGCGCATGACCGCGACGCTGGACCGCATCACCAACGGCCGGCTCCTGGTCAACGTCGTCACCGGCGGCGATCCCGTCGAGAACAAGGGCGACGGCATCTTCCTCGCCCATGACGAGCGCTACGAGGTCACCCGCGAGTTCCTCAACGTCTATGGCGAGCTGCTCGCCGGCAAGACCGTCAATGTCGAGGGCAAGCACATCCATGTCGAAGGCGGCAAGCTGCTGTTTCCGCCGGTTCAGTCGCCGCGTCCGCCGCTCTATTTCGGCGGTTCGTCGGATGCCGGTATCGACGTCGCCGTCGACACCGTCGACAAATATCTCACCTGGGGCGAGCCGCCGGCCTTAGTCGCCGAGAAGATCGCGAGGGTGAGGGAGGTCGCAGCAACTCGCGGTCGAAAACTATCCTTCGGCATCCGGCTCCACGTGATTGTCCGCGAGACCAATGACGCGGCCTGGCGTGCGGCGAATGAGCTGATCAAGCACGTCAGCGACGAAACGATTGCGACCGCGCAGAAGAACTTTGCGCGGATGGATTCGGTTGGCCAGCAGCGCATGGCGCAGCTTCACGGCGGCAAGCGCGACAAGCTCGAGATCGCGCCGAACCTGTGGGCCGGTGTCGGCCTCGTGCGCGGCGGCGCTGGCACGGCGCTGGTCGGCGACGCCCAGACGGTCGCGGCCCGCATTCGGGAGTATCAGGACATCGGCATCGATACCTTCATCATGTCGGGCTACCCGCATCTGGAAGAAGCCTATCGTTTCGCCGAGCTGGTGTTTCCGCTGCTCTCGCTGGAGCAGCCCAGCAACGTGACCAGGCTGCACTTCAACGGTGGTCCTTTTGGTGAAACGGTCGGCAGCGACTTCCGTCCGCAACAGAAGGTGTCGCAGTCATGAGTCTGATCGACAGCGTTTCACTTCCCCGCAGTTTGCGCCTGCCGCGCGTCGACGGCCTGATCCAGTGGATCGTGCCGCTCGCCATCATTGCGATCTGGCAGGTCGCCAGCGTCACCGGCTTCGTGCCGACGCGGGTGCTGCCGGCGCCGAGCGACGTGTTGCTTGCGGGCTGGAAGCTGCTGCTCTCCGGCGAGCTCGTTCGCAACATCTGGGTCTCGTTCTGGCGCGCCTCGATCGGCTTCCTGATCGGCGGCAGCATCGGCTTTGCCTTCGGCCTCGCCAATGGCCTGTCGCAGCTGTCGTCAAAGCTCACCGACACCACGCTGCAGATGGTGCGCAACGTGCCGCATCTGGCGCTGATCCCGCTGGTCATCCTGTGGTTCGGCATCGACGAGAGCGCGAAGCTGTTTTTGGTCGCGCTCGGCGTGTTCTTCCCGATCTACCTCAACACGCTGCACGGCATCCGCACCGTCGACCCGCAGCTGATCGAGATGGGGCGGATCTACGGCATGAGCGACGGCGAGCTGTTCCGCCGCGTGATCTTCCCGGGCGCGCTGCCCTCGATCTTCGTCGGCATCCGCTTCGCCCTCGGCATCATGTGGTTGACCCTGATCGTCGCGGAGACCATCGCGGCGTCCTCGGGGCTCGGCTACATGGCGATGCAGGCGCGCGAGTTCATGCTGATCGACGTCGTGGTGCTCTCGATCCTGATCTACGCGCTGCTCGGCAAGCTCGCCGACAGCGCCTCCCGCGTGCTGGAGCGCCTGACGCTCTCCTGGCACCCCGCTTATTGGAAACGCTGAGCAGACATACTGGGAATCACATGCAGACAGCCCTTCGTACCTCCCTTCCGGACACCGAACTCGCCAGCCGGGCCAATTTCGCGCCTCACGCCCGCGTCGTGCGCGAGGAGCGCCCGGTGCAGACCTCTGGCCTGCCGCTCAGCATCTGCGGCCTGCGCAAATCCTACGGCGACAACGAGGTGCTGCGTGGCATCGACCTGCAGATCCCCGCCGGCCAGTTCGTCGCCATCGTGGGCAAGAGCGGCTGCGGCAAGAGCACGCTGCTGCGCCTCATCGCCGGCCTGGAGAAGTTCGAAGCCGGCAGCATCTCGCTGGGCGACGCGGTGAAGCCCGAGGATATCCGCGTGATGTTCCAGGAGCCTCGGCTGTTGCCCTGGGCCCGCGTTCTCTCCAATGTCGAGGTCGGCCTTGGCCGCGATCGTCCATCCAGTGATGCGCATACACGCGCCGATAAGGCGTTGACCGAAGTCGGACTGACCGACAAGCGCGACCAGTGGCCCTCGGTGCTGTCGGGCGGCCAGAAGCAGCGCGTGGCGCTTGCCCGCGCGCTGGTCTCGCGCCCCCGCGTGCTCGCCTTCGACGAGCCGCTTGGCGCGCTGGACGCGTTGACCCGCATCTCGATGCAACGGTTGCTGGAGCGCGTCTGGCGCGACCAGGGCTTTACCGCGATCCTGGTGACCCACGATGTCGCCGAGGCGGTCGCGCTGGCCGACCGGGTGCTGGTGATCGAGGAAGGGCGGATCGCCCATGACGTCGTGGTTAACACGGCCCGGCCCCGCCAACGCGGTTCGGCCGAGCTCGCGGGTCTCGAAGGCTCGATCCTGAGCCACCTTTTGTCGGCGGACGATCGTACCTAGATAGACAGGGACCCCGCTTGGGGACGAAGCCATGAATGTAGTGCCCCGCGATCTCATGACCGAAAATGCCGTCTCCTCCGCCGATTTCCGCGGCGCCATGCGCCACCTTACCGGCGGCGTCAGCGTCATCACCGCCGGACGGGGCAAGGACATCACCGGCATGACCGTCACCTCGGTCAGCTCGTTCTCGGTCGATCCGCCGACGCTGATCGTCAGCATCAACCGCGACGCCTCCTCCTTCCCGCTGATCCGGCGCCACGGCGCCTTCGGCGTGAACATCCTCGCGGCCGATCAGCTCGACATCGCCGAGCGCTTTGCCGGCAAGGGCGGGCTCAAGGGTGCCGATCGTTTCGCGGGCGCCAGATGGGTGACGGCGGTCTCGGGTGTTCCGCTGCTGGTTGGCGCATTGTCCGCCGTCGATTGCGAGGTCGAAGAGATCTTCGAGCGCCATTCGCACGGGATCATCATCGGGCGTGTCAGAGACGTCAGGAATTCGACCCGCAACGCTGCGCTGGCCTATTGGCACGGCCAGTACGTGGCGGTGGATCAGGACGAAGACGCACTCCGGCTTGCGGACGTCAGCGTTCCCACCCAGGTACGGCGCGGCATTTGATCGCCGCCGGCGACAGGCCGTGCAGGCTGGCGTTTTCCTCCTCATCGCTCTAGAAGCGCTGCCTGAGCCTCCCGCCGGGACAGCAATGGAGCGCAATGATGAAACGCGTCGCGACCTGGGCCTTCTATGCGGTCGGCGCGCTCGCGATCGCCTATCTCGCGCTCTATGCCTATGCGATGTTCAGCGGCCATCCGATCGTGCCGGGCGACCCCATCCAGATCTTCCGCAGGCCGGATGCGCCGAGCTATTCGTGAGGTTTTCGCGGGCGGGCGCGGCACCTGTTTTTACCCCCGCAAGATCGCCAGCGCCAGCGCCTGTGCGCGCGGCACGATGCTGTCGAGCTCGAGATATTCCTCCGGCGAGTGCGCGAGCCCGCCGACCGGGCCGAGCCCGCAGATGGTCGGTGTCCCGACCGCGGCGGTGAAGCCGGAATCGGCGCAGCCGCCGGAGAACTCGCCCTGGAGCGTGGTGAGGCCGGCCTGCCTTGCGGCGGCCTGATAGTTCTCGAACAGCGCCCTTGAATCGGCGCTCTGTACCACCGGCACGAACTCGCCTTTGACCGTCAGCGTCGCGCTGGTGCCAGGAACGTAGGACGTCGCGATGATGGTCTCGATCGCGGCCATCACCCTCGCGCGGTCCGCCGGATCGACGTAGCGCAGGTCGATCTGTCCTTCGGCGTAAGGCGCCGTCGTGTTGACGGACTGCCCGCCCGAGACGAGGCCGACATTGAGCGTGATGCCCTTGTCGAGATCAGTCAGCGCGTGGATATGGACGATCTTGTGCGCGAGCTCGCCGATCGCGCTGACGCCGGCGGCGAAATTGGCGCCGGAATGCGCGGCTTTGCCGGTGATCGCGACATGCATGAAGATGCCGCCCTTGCGCCCCGTGACGATATTGCCGGTCGGGCGGCCCGGCTCGGAATTGAACACGGCGCGCGCGGCGCGCCCTTCGCGCTCGATCACCGGCCGCGAGGAGGGCGAGCCGATCTCCTCGTCCGAGGTGATCAGCAGCTTGATCGGGTGCGGGTTGCCGCCGAATTTGTGGAACGCGGTTGCGACGAATATGTTCATGACGACGCCGGACTTCATGTCGGCAACACCAGGACCATAGGCGCGCTTGTCTTGAATCGTGAACGGACGCCGCGCGGCCTCGCCCTTGCCGAACACGGTGTCGCGATGTCCCATCAACAGCACCGGCTTCTCGTTGCTGCCGGGCTTTGCGACTTCGGCATGGATGGCATCGCCGAATGTGGCATGGCTTTCGCGCCGGAACGGAATGCCATGCTCGGCGAAATGCCGCTCGAACCGCGCCCCGACCGCATCGACGCCTTCCTTGTCATACGACCCGGAATCGATGTTCACGACATCGCGCAGCAGGTCGATCATCGCCTGCCGCTGCGTCGCCAGCCAGTCCGTGATTTGAGCTTGAGACATGTTGACCCTCGCGTGGTTCTCACGCGGGTTATAGGGCCTAGCGCCGGTGTGACCTAGTCGGAGAACGCGGTGCGGCCATGTCGCCGGTCCACGGAATTGGACGCACCGTGCCTTCCACGTCGTCCCGGCTTTCGCCAGAACGAAGTTGAGCGTGTGGCAACCGGCTAACGCCTCGGCTCCGCCATCGCTTCCACGCCGCGAAGCTGCGTGGCGACGGTCAGCGCGCCGATCTTCCGGCCCATCTCCTTGCCGATCTCGGTCGAGAACCGATAGTGAAAGCCGGCCCAGATACGGGCGTTGGAGACTTCGTCGCTATAGTCCTGGAGCCGCGTCCATTTGCGGGTGACGCCTGGTGCCGTGGGGCTGGTCACCGAGAACTCGCCGAAATCTCCAACGATGGTCTGGAGCACGGTCGAAATCGCTGCCGACGTAATGCAGTGAGCACAGGGATATTCCGGATGCATCGGCGTGTCCCCCAGCGGCAGCCAGGATGCGTCGCGAGGCGTCGCTGCGTTCGATGTCAGGTCGGCGTTGCGTATGGCCGTGATCGGCCGCCAGAAATTGTAGTGGTACTTCGCGTCGAAAACGGCGACGAAGGCGTCGTTGCCGGCAATTGAGGTCAGCGCGTACAGCCGGGCGCAGTCGACGAGATCCATGCCCTTGGCCGTTGCCGCCTGCCTCACGATCGGATTGTAGGTGCGGGCACCGACAAAGAACCAAAATCGACCGACCGTGGTTTGC
Organism: Bradyrhizobium sp. 35; assembly: GCF_023073215.1. Classification (NCBI taxonomy): domain Bacteria; kingdom Pseudomonadati; phylum Pseudomonadota; class Alphaproteobacteria; order Hyphomicrobiales; family Nitrobacteraceae; genus Bradyrhizobium; species Bradyrhizobium sp. 35. The sequence goes on along the minus strand of NZ_JADPJC010000113.1, from coordinate 40,577 downwards.
TCGGGCGTCCGGATCACACTTGTTCGGCTGCCGACCTCGCGGATTTCGTTGACGTCCCGGGTCCACAGCTCTGAACCGAGCGCCGGCGGCGGGCCGGGGCGATACTGAGATCCGGACGTCATGACCCAGGGCGTCGTCGCGCCCGCGATCGAGAACAGCGGGACGGTCGTCGGAACGTAGGCACCCGCCGTTGTCAGGGGCCGGTAAGTTTCAAGGGCGGCGCTGCCATCGTTCTCACGAAGCGCGATGATCTGCATCGCGGCCTCCTTGCCGAGGCCGATGCCCGCGATCTTGGACTCGCCGTCGGCGATCGGCACCAGAGAACTCGTCAGCGCCGCATCCAGCTCCGGCTTGAGGTCCGGATAGAGCGACAGCAGCACGTCGTGAGCCGCAACTGCGGCCGCAGCTTCCCCGCGACGTCGAACGATCCGCGGATAGGGCAAGCTTGTAAGGCGCGTACCGGCGATCGATCGCGTTGACCGCCTCGAACATCGCGACGTGCATCATAGACAAGGCACGGCTGTGGGGCGCTGGAAGGATTTGCTTTTCAGTGGCGATCGCGTCGGCCTTTGCATTCCAATCCATGATCACGTCGGCGCGCGCAAGCGGCGCCGACGCTGCGAGCAGCGTTACAATCAATGAGAGGCGGAAGATGGTCCACGACGAGTTCTTCATGGGATGCCCTTTCGATGTAAAGGACGTTTCGCGAGACCAATGCGGCTCTGCCCGACATCACGTCGCGCGGCTCGAGGACTTTAACCATCTTGTTGTGGTTTGATTGTGAACTGCTTCACGCGGCGGAAGAGTAGCTCCGAATGGGTCGGCGTGGCTTACCGTTCGCACTGAGTAATGGATCCTGACTTTCGCCGGAAGCCACGGATTGTGGTGACTGCTTTGCGTTCTTCTCAAAGAAAAATGCCCGGGACCAGCCCGGGCATTCGTTTCTCTCAGTCAGCGTAGAGCGCCTACGCCCCCACCATCGGCATGCGTGGATATTCACCCGGCGTTCCCGCTGGCGTGATCGGAATGCCGCCGTCGGAATATTCGTTGAGCTTGTTGCGCAGCGTACGGATCGAGATGCCCAGGATATTGGCGGCATGGGTCCGGTTGCCGAGGCAGTGCTTCAGCGTCTCCAGGATCAGGTCACGCTCGACGTCGGCGACGGTGCGGCCAACCAGGGCCCGCGTCACCTGCTCGGCGGCCATGGTGGCATGGGCCACGGCCGGCACGGTTTTGGCGAGGTCGAGGCGGTCGCCGTCGGGCGTGAGGATCGCATCGGCGCCGATCTCGTCGCCCTGCGCCATCAGGACTGACCGGTGCATGGTGTTTTCGAGTTCGCGGACGTTGCCCTGCCAGCGGTTGGTGGACAGCACCCGGCGCGCTTCCGCCGAGATCGGGCGCATCGGCACGCCATTGGCTTCGGCGTATTTCTTCACGAAGTGCTGGGCGAGCTCGAGAATGTCGGCGGGACGCTCGCGCAGCGGCGGGATCTTCAGGTTCACGACGTTGAGCCGGAACAAGAGGTCCTCGCGGAACGTGCCCTCGCGCACCGCGTCCACCAGGTTGCGGTTCGAGGTCGCGATGATGCGGATGTCCACCGGGACGGGCTTGGTGCCGCCGACACGGTCGATCACGCGCTCCTGGATGGCGCGGAGCAGTTTCGATTGCAGGCGGACGTCCATCTCCGAGATTTCGTCGAGCAGCAGCGTGCCGCCGGTTGCCTCCTCGAACTTGCCGATGCGGCGGGCGATCGCGCCGGTGAAGGAACCCTTCTCGTGGCCGAACAGCTCGGACTCCAGCAGATGCTCGGGGATCGCGGCGCAGTTGATCGAGATGAACGGGCGCTTGGCGCGGGCCGAGCGGGTGTGGACGTAGCGAGCCAGCACTTCCTTGCCTGTCCCGGATTCGCCGGTGATCATCACCGAAGCGTCCGAGCCTGCGATCTGCTGGGCGAGCTTGATCACCTTGGCCATCGCCTCGTCGCGATAGACCAGCTCGCGGGAATCGTTGGCGACGGCAGCCAGCACCGCCGCGATCAGTTCCGGGTCCGGCGGCAGCGGGATGTATTCCTTGGCGCCGGCGTGGATCGCGGCGACCGCGGCGCGGGCGTCGTTGGTGATGCCGCAGGCGACGATCGGCGCGTGGATGTGCTCGGCCTCGAGCCGCATCACGAGATCGCGGATGTCGAGGGCGACGTCGACCAGCAGCAGGTCGGCACCCTTGCCGCCGCGCAGCACGCGCATTGCCTGTTCGTTATCCTCGGCGTGGGTCACGGTGGCGCCGTTCGCCATCGCGATCTTGGTGGCGGTGGTGAGCTGGCCCTTCAATGTGCCAACGATGAGAAGCCGCATATCAGTCTCCTGTCCGTCTGGACGCGCTGCCGCGCGTCGTCGCTTTAGGCGCGTTCAGTCTTGATGATTTCGGTCATGGTCACGCCGAGCTTGTCCTCGACCAGGACCACTTCGCCGCGGGCGACCAGCTTGTTGTTGACATAGATGTCGATGGCCTCGCCGACGCGCCGGTCGAGCTCGAGCACGGTCCCGGGTCCGAGCTTCAACAGCTCGCTGACGTCCATCTTGGAGCGGCCGAGCACGGCCGAGACCTGCACCGGAACGTCGAACACGGCCTCGAGGTCGGCGGCGGCGCGCGTCGCGTATTCGTCCTCGTTGTAGCCGACGTCGGTGCCGGTAGGCGGCATCGGGCCGTTGAGATCAGGCAGCGGGACCTGTCCGTCAGTGTCGCTCATGGCTTAACTCCCCCTGCGGGACGCAACATAGCGTCCCACCATTTCGTCGATCTTGGCCGTGATGGCGGCGCGCTCCAGCACGACGCCGCCATCGGCCCATTCGATCCGGCAGTCGCCGGTGGCAATCTCGGGTTCGGCCAGAATCACCAGCCGGCCTTCGAAGCCGTTCTGCCTAGCCAGGCGCTCGATGTTCTCGCGCGCGGAATCGTAGAGCGCGTCGTTGATGCGGACGACGAGATGCGGCGTCGCGACCAGATGCGAGAAGCAGTCCTTGACCAGCGCGACGATCTCGCCGAGCGGCTCGGCGGCGACCAGATCGGCGCACAGCTTGCGCGCCACCGCGACCGCGACGTCGACCGCCTCGGTTTCCATCTTGGATTCGATGTTGCCGATGCCCGAAGCGATGCCGCGGATGGCGATGTTGATCTCTTCCATGGCGAGCGCGACACGGCGGTCGCTCTCGGCCTTGGCCTCGCGCTGGCCGGCGGCGAAGCCGTCCTGATAGGCGCGCGCCTCGGCTTCCGCGACCTTCTGGGCGATCTCGGCCGCGGTGGCGGCCTTCTCGCGCGTCCGGTCGGGCGCTGCAAAGTCGTTGTCGAACAGGAATTTTGCCGGAGCGGCCATCAATACACCAGCTCGTCGTCGGCGCGGTTCTTGGTCAGCATGATCTCGCCCTTGGCGGCGAGATCCTTGGCGAGGTTGACCAGCAGCGCCTGAGCCTCGTCGACGTCGCGCAGGCGGACCGGGCCCATCGCCGCCATGTCGTCCTGGAGCATTTTTGCCGCACGCGAGGACATGTTGCCGAAGAAGAAGTTGCGGACGTCCTCGTTGGCGCTCTTGAGCGCGACGCCGAGCTTGTCCTTGTCGACGTTGCGCATCAGGGTCTGGGCGGAGCCGGAATCCAGCTTCACGAGGTCGTCGAAGGTAAACATCAGCGCCTTGATCCGCTCGGCCGATTCGCGGTTGTCCTCTTCCAGCGAGGTGATGAAGCGCGTTTCGGTCTGGCGGTCGAAATTGTTGAAGATTTCCGCCATCACCTCGTGGGCGTCGCGTCGGCGGGTCTGTGACAAATTGGACATGAATTCGGTGCGCAGCGTCTTCTCCACGCTCTCGATCACCTCCTTCTGCACCGCCTCCATCTTCAGCATGCGGTTGACGACGTCGAGCGCCAGGTCCTCCGGGAAGATGCCGAGCACGCGCGCGGCGTGTTCCGGCTTCAGCTTCGACAGCACCACCGCGATGGTCTGCGGATATTCGTTCTTGAGATAGTTGGCGAGCACCTCTTCCTGCACGTTGGAGAGCTTCTCCCACATGTTGCGGCCGGCGGGGCCGCGGATTTCGTCCATGATGCCGTTGACGCGCTCGGGGGCCAGGTATTGCTGGAGCAGCCGTTCGGTGGCGTCGAAATTGCCCATCAGCGCGCCGGAGGCCGACATCCGCGAGACGAATTCGAGCAGCATGTCCTCCACGGTGTCGACCTCGACAGTGCCGAGCGTCGACATTTCCAGGGAGAGCTGGCGCACCTCGTCGTCGTCGAGCAGCGACCAGATCTTGCCGCCATATTGCTCGCCGAGCGCCAGCATCAGGATCGCGGCGCGCTTCGGCCCCGCCACCGCTTCGGTCTTCGCGCCTCCGCGGCTGCCCGCACGCTGACCGAGCGTGGAGATCACGCTGGTGATGTCGTTGGAATTGGCGTTTTGCAGGGCGGCGGCCATATCAGATCACTTCTCGATTATTTCGTGGGTTCGGTCAGCCATTGGCGGATGATGGCGACGGTCTCGTTGGGATTGCGCTCGGCGAGTTCGCCGACGCGATGGACGGATTGGGCATGGACCTGGCCCTGGACCGTGGCGACGTCGATCGCGCTCGCGGCGCCGCTCGGCAAGAGCGCCTGGCTGGCAGGCGCGGCCTCGTCGCTCGCCGGACCGGTGAGGGCGCCGGAGATGGCGGCTGCGACTTCGTCGGATGCCAGGATGCGCTTGACCAGCGGCCGGACCACCAGGAACAGCACGACCAGGCCGAGCAGCATCATCACGCCGAGCTCGACGAAGTACATGACGTCGTCCTTGGTGAACTGGAGCATGCCGAGTAAGCCGCTCGGCTCGGCGATCGGGGGGGTGGAGGGGGCATCGGCAAAGCGCAGATTGACCACCTCGACCTGATCGCCGCGCTTCTGGTCGAAGCCGATCGCCGAGCGCACCAGCGTGGCGATGCGGTCGAGCTGCTCCTTGGTGCGGTCCTGGTAGGCCAGATCGCCCTTCTCGTTCTTGGAGTAGATGCCGTCGACCAGCACCGCGACCGAGATGCGGTTGACCCGGCCGGCCTCGGTCACCTCGGTCTTGGTGGTGCGGGAGATCTCGTAATTGTTGGTCTCTTCGCTCTTCTTGCTCTGGTCCTTGGCCGCAACGCCGCCGTTCTGCTGGTTGCCCGGCAATTCGTTGTTGACGGTGACCTGGCCGTTGTTGTCGGCGGTCATGCTCTGCTCTTCGCGGGTCTGGCTCGAGCGCAGCACGCGGCCTTCGGGATCGTACTTGTCCGAGGTCTGGGTGACCTTGTTGAAGTCGAAATCGGCGGAGAGCTGGACCCGGGCGCGTCCCGTCCCCACCACGGAGGAGACGATGTCCTCGACCTGCTTGCGCATCCGCTTCTCGAAGGCGGTGCGGCGCTCGTCGCCGATCTGCTGGTCCGGATCGGTCTGGGCGCCGTCGGCGAGCAGCTGCCCGGTCTCGTCGACGATCGAGACCCGCTGCGGCTTCAGCCCGTTCACGGCCGAGGCGACGAGGTGGCGGATGGCGCGGATCTGCTGGGCTTCCAGCGCGCCGCGGACCCGCACCACGATCGAGGCCGACGGCTCCGGCGCCTCGCGCGAGAACAGCGGGCGCTCGGGCAGCACCAGATGGACGCGGGCGGCCTGGATGCGGTCGATGGCGCGGATGGTGCGGGCGAGCTCGCCTTCCAGCGCGCGGAGATGGTTGATGTTCTGGACGAAAGAGGTGGTGCCGAGCGCATCCGACTTGTCGAACACCTCGTAGCCGACGCCGCCGCCCTTGGGCAGGCCGCCCTCGGCGAGCTTCATCCGCAGCCGGGTGACCTTGTCCTTGGGCACCATGATGATGGTGCCCTCGTTGCGCAGCTCGAACTGGATGCCCTGACGCTCCAGGTCCTTGATGATGCCCGAGGAGTCCTCGACGCTGAGGTCGGTGAACAGCGTCGTCATCTGCGGCGTGGTGACGCGCATGATGACGAACGCGAAAAAGCCGACGAGCGCGGCGGTGACCGCGATCATCGCCCCGAACCGGGCGGCTCCGATACCCTTCAGAAAGTCCGCAAGACCTTGCAAGCAACCGCCCCGACAGATTCGGCTGCTTTCACAGGAAAGGCCGACTGGGCAATTATTGCCTAGGTGATGGTTTCGATATGGTTAACGAAGGTTAAGAGCTGCGACAAAAGTCGCGCCAAAACGAAGCATGAAAAAAATCGGCCTCGCAAGACGAGGCCGATTTTCGTCAAAAGCCGCAGATTTCCGGATTGCCTACTGGCGATATTGTTGGATACGGGTGGTGCGAAGTCCCGCCAGACCATGCTGGTCGATCGAAAACTGCCAGGAGAGGAATTCGTCAACCGTCAGCGTGTAACGGCTGCAGGCCTCCTCGAGGGAGAGAAGACCGCCACGAACTGCGGCGACGACCTCGGCCTTGCGGCGGATGACCCAGCGTTTGGTGCCGGGTGCAGGCAGATCCGCAATCGTCAACGGACTACCGTCCGGCCCGATGACGTATTTTACCCTCGGGCGATGGGGTTCTGTCATGGCGTACTCACAAACTCTCAACCACTGAACTCACTCAGGAACCCTACGCGCGCCGGCTTAAAAATCCGCTAAGCCTAAGGCTTCAATACAATTCTCGTTGAAAATGGCTGGAACGCAGCCGACTCGGCCGGCGGGACGGTGCGTCCAGGCGGGCCGAAGGGGGTGTTCGTAAATACTTTACTAACGAACGAGGCCTGCGCGCGGCGCTGCAAGACCCCAATTGTCGTCCTGGCGAAAGCCAGGACCCATTACCCCAGGGAGGAGTCGCTACGACGACTCGGGGTTACGAACCAAAGCGACTTTCGGTGGCAATGGGTCTGGCTTCGCCAGGACGACACCGTTATCCAGGGGCATTTCGCCTTTAATTGCTGGCCGTCGCGATGATGCTCTTGACCTGGCTCAGCGTGTAGCTGGCGCCGTCGATGGTCAGCAGCGGCGGCGACTGGGTCAGGTCGACGGATGACACCGTGCCCTGCACCTGCGCAGCGATGCCGACATTGTTGTTGGCGACATCCTTGCCCGTGGCCGAGATCGTGTACTTGCCGTCGGGCCATTGCGTGCCGTCATTGCCCTGGCCGTTCCAGGTGAACGGAACGTCGGTGCCGGCGCCGGCGGTGTATTTGCCGGTGAACACGGTCTGGCCGCTGGCATTGGCGATGGTGATGTCGACCGTGGCGTCGCTCGGCACGTTGAGATGCCAGGTCGCCGACGAATTCGTCATGGTCCCGGTGGTGCCGTCGACCAGGGCGGTCTTGCCGACGAAGCCCAGCGCCTGGGTCGCCTGCGTGGTCTGCTGCAGGGTGACGAGCTGGGACAGCGAGTCGTTGGTCTTGAGCTGCTGCTCGACCCCGGCGAACTGCACCAGCTGCTGGGTGAACTGGTTGGTGTCGAGCGGATCGAGCGGGTTCTGGTTCTGTAGCTGCGTCGTCAGCAGCGTCAGGAAGGTCTGGAAGTTGCCGGCGAGCGTCGCGCCGGTGGTCGAGCCCAGGCTTGGGTTCGACGAGGATTTCGGCAGGTCGGTCGTGCCCGAGACGACGGAAGGGGCGGTGGCGGCATTCGTGGTGGTCATGATCGAATACTCCTCACACTCTGATGTCGACGCCGCTGCTCGATCCGAGCATGCGGCCGTAGCTGCGCCCGACCGGGGCCGCGGGAACTGCGTCCTCGTCGCTGACGATCAGCCGGCGGGCATTGCCGCCATTGTCGTTGTTCTGGCCGGAGTTCTGGCCCGATGAATTCTGGTCGCGCAGACTGAAGGACAGCCCGTTGCTGCCGGTCTTCAGGCCGGCATCGTCGAGCGCGCGCTGCAATTGGGGAGCGTCTTGCCGCAGCATCTGCAGCGTCTCCGGCTTCTCGACGGTGAGATGCGAGGTGACCTGTCCGTTGCGGTCGACATTGATGCGGACGTCGATGCGGCCGAGGTCGAGCGGATCGAGGCTGATGTCGAACCGGGTCTTGCCCGCGCGTGCGGCGGCGGCAATTTCGATCGGCACGCCGGTGATCGGAATGGCCGTATTGGTGGCTGCGGTCGCCGTGAGCGTCGCGGTCGATGCGGTCGCGGCCGAAGTCGTATTGGTCAGTGACGCCTGCACGGCGGAGGCCGCCTGCGCGCCGGTGTCGGTGGTGGGGACAGCGGCCTGCGTGCCCGCATGGGGATGCGGTGTCGCAGTCGCCGGTGCCGCATCGGCGGTGCGGTCGGAAGTCCCAGCCTTGGTGTCGCCCGCGTTCGCGTCGATCGGCGGCTTGTCGGCGTGCGGATGCGCCGCGGTGGCGGACGCTGCCGTCGCCGAGGTCTGCGCGGCGTTGGCCTTGCCGGTGTCCTGGCCGATATTGGAAACGTCGCTCGCGCCTTGCGCAGTGACTGCGGCCTTGAACGAGGTTTTTGGCGTGCCCTGGTCGACGGCGGCGATCAGGCCGCCATTGGTCTTGGCATCGGCCGCGGTCGAATCGGTGGTCCCGGTCGCGGCATCGGCCAGCACTGCCGAGGTGTCGGCATCGACCTTGGCGCTTGCGGTCTTGGCGCTCTTGTCGCCCGGCGTCGCGGTATCGGTCTTGGTGCCGGCGATCTGCGCTGCGATGGATGCGCTGGCGGCGATGCCGGCGGCGGCAATCGTCAGCGGCGAGGAGGCGGAGCCGGCGGCTTGGTTTGCAGCCGCGTTGGAATCGACCGGCACGGCGACCACGAGTGCATTCGGATCGGGTACGGCGGCCTGCGTCGCGTCGACTTGCGCGGCGGCGGCGGTATCGACGGCGGCGGCGAGGCCATCGATGCCGCCGGCCTTGTCCGCATTGGTCTCGTCGGATTTGTCCGCAGATTTGTCGGCCGATTTGGCGTCGGACGCCTCCGGCTTGTCCTTGGTCTTGCTATCAGCCTTGGCCGCATCAGCCGTCGAGTCGTTCTTGGCGTCGCTCTTGGCGTCGTTCTTGATGTCGTTTTTGGCGGGCGCGGAATTGTTGGCGTCGTCGCTGGCCTTGCTCTGCGAGGACTGGTCGCTCGCTGAGCGATCGCGCGGGCTCTTGTCGGAGGCGGAGGACGAGGAATCGGTGCGGCGCGGGGAGTCCTGCACGGAGGACGCCGCGCTGTCGCTGATCGCCTGGGTGTTGCTGTCCACCAGCGAGCCAAAGGAGTCGTTGGACCTGTCTTTCGGCGCTTGCGACCGGGCAGGCTTTTGCTGCGCGCTTGGGACTTGCACGCTTGCCACGACATCTGACGTTCGACCGACCACAGGCAACCCCTTGGAAACATCTTCGCCATGAGAGGTAGCAAGGAGCGGGCCACCCTTGTGGGTAGGAATTTTATCCAATCAAATCAATGCGTTGACGAATTCGCGCCCCGCCGCGGAGCCTCCCAAAGCCCCGCCATTTCTGCCTCCCCGGCAAGAATTGCCGTAAACCTTGCGGGGTCCGTGATTGCTTCACCGGAAGGCCGCCTATATTAAAGAGAGAGCTCTCAACCGCTTTCGACCGGGCAGGCCGCGCCCTTCGGGAACTCTCGGTTCCCGGGGATTGCCTTTGTCCCGCCGGAAGCACCCAGCGGATCGCCCAGCGCCGCCGTCCACAACGCTTTAAGGCCCATGCTCAACAGTCTGGATCTCGAAGGCCGTCCTGAGGATACCAGGGTCGTCGTTGCCATGTCAGGCGGCGTCGATTCATCGACGACGGCTGCGCTTTTGAAGGCGGAAGGCTACGACGTTGTCGGCATCACGCTGCAGCTCTATGACCATGGTGCGGCGACCCATCGCAAGGGCGCCTGCTGCGCCGGCCAGGACATCCACGACGCCCGCGACGTCGCCGCCAAGCTCGGCATTCCCCATTACGTGCTCGACTACGAGGATCGCTTTCGCGAATCCGTCATCGACAATTTCGCCGACAGCTACGCGCTCGGCGAGACGCCGGTGCCGTGCATCGAGTGCAACCGCTCGGTCAAGTTCCGCGACCTCTTGAAGACCGCGCGCGAACTCGGCGCCACCGCGCTCGCCACCGGTCATTACGTCGCCTCGCGCCGCCGCGCCGACGGCTCGCGCGCGCTGGTGTGTGCCGCCGACGCCGATCGCGACCAGAGCTACTTCCTGTTCGCGACCACGCAGGAGCAGCTCGATTATCTGCGCTTTCCGCTCGGCGACATGACCAAGCCCGAGACGCGCGAGCTGGCGCGGCGCTTCGGTCTTGCCGTCGCCGACAAGCACGACAGCCAGGACATCTGCTTCGTGCCGACCGGGCGCTACACCGACATCATCACCCGCCTGCGGCCGAACGCGATGGACCCCGGCGACATCGTCGATCTCGACGGCCGCGTGCTCGGCCGGCACAACGGCATCGCCAATTTCACCATCGGCCAGCGCCGCGGCCTCGGCATCGCAGCCGCCGCGCCGCTGTTCGTGGTGCGGCTGGAGGCCGCCAACCGCCGCGTCGTCGTCGGCCCGCGCGAGGCGCTGAAGATGCACCGCATCGTGTTGCGCGACGTCAACTGGATCGGCGATGGCGACATCGACCGCGCCATCGGCAATGGCCTCGAAATGTTCGTGCGCGTGCGCTCGACCCGCGCGCCCCAGCCGGCGTGGCTGCGCGGCGCGAACGGCCATTACGAGGTCGAGCTCGTCGCCGGCGAAGAGGGCGTTTCGCCGGGACAGGCCTGCGTGTTCTACGACGCACCTGGCGGCCAGGCCCGCGTGCTCGGCGGCGGCTTCATTCAAAGCGCCGCCGCGAAGGCCGCAAGCAGCACGACGAGGCCGCTCGCAGAAGCGGTCCGCGGCTAAGCGCATGATCCGGAAAAGTGTGCAGCGGTTTTCCGAACAGATCATGCGCAAAATAAGAATCTAGGCAGGGCAGGGGGCATGGCAGCAGACATCTCGCGGGCCGGGGTCGAGAAGGCCTATGGCCGCTGGGCGCCGGTCTATGATCTCGTGTTCGGCAAGGTGTTCGACGCCGGCCGGCAGTCGACCATCGCCGAGGCCGATCGCATCGGCGGCCGCATCCTCGACGTCGGCGTCGGCACCGGGCTGTCGCTCTCCGACTATGCGCGCACCACGAAGATTTGCGGGGTCGACATCTCCGAGCCGATGCTGCGCAAGGCGCAATCGCGCGTGCGCGCGATGCGCTTGAGCAATGTCGAAGTACTCTCGGTGATGGACGCGAAGAACCTCGCCTTCCCCGAAAACTTCTTCGACGCGGTGGTCGCACAATACGTCATCACCGCGGTGCCCGATCCCGAAGGCACGCTCGACGAGTTCATGCGCGTCTTGAAGCCCGGCGGCGAGCTGATCCTGGTCAACCACATCGGGGCCGAAAAAGGTTTGCGCAAACTCTCCGAGCTCGCGTTTGCGCCGCTCGCCCGCCGCCTCGGCTGGCGCCCGGAATTTCCATGGCAGCGCCTGGTCGACTGGGCCGCAAAACACGGCGGCGTTACGCTGGCCGAGCGCCGCCCGATGCCGCCGATGGGCCACTTTTCGCTGATCCGCTACCTCAAATCGTGATCGGGGGTGCGGAACACGCGGGCTGACCCGCGCGTTTCCCTCCCATGCGCACGACATCAAACATCATTCTGGCCAGTCTCCTGATCGCCGCCTCCGGCAGCGCGATCGCGCAGGCTCCGCCCGCCCCGGCGACGCCGCCGCAAGCGACCGCGCCGCCATCCCCGCAGCATGCGACCAATTGCACGCCGCAGGACCGCCCGAACCGCTCGGCCGACGGCACCACCACCGGCCAGTCCCGGGAACCGCTCGGCGATAAATTGGCAAAATCGGACGGCGTGCTCTGCCCGCCCTCCGGCGTCGATCCCGAGATGCACGCCCCGGCGCCCAGCACGAACGGCGCCATGCCCGTCATCCCGCCCCCCGGCAGCCCCGGCGGCGACCCGACGGTGCGGCCGAAATAGCTCGTCGCGCCGAAGCCTTGGCGTAGGCGGAGCCTGTTCCGCATCCCAATCTCGTCGTCATGCCCGGGCTCGTCCCGGGCATCCACGTTCTTGTGGCCGGCCGGGATGGCCGGGACCAGCCCGGCCATGACGGATTCAGCGCCAAAAGGCCCAAATCCCCCGCCGACATGTCCCGCCGAAGCTTTAGCGAAGGCGGAAGCCTTGGCGAAGGTGGAAGCTTTGCCAAACTCGGATTGACAGCCCGCCGCCCCCTTCCTTATATGCCGCGCGTTCGCGAGGTCGGCTTGTTTCGGCCCTCGCGACCCTGTGGCGGGGTAGCTCAGCTGGTTAGAGCACGGGAATCATAATCCTGGGGTCGGGGGTTCGAGTCCCTCTCCCGCTACCAAAAATGCAATAAAGTCAATCGCTTATGGCCATGGGTCCTTCGGCGAAAAACTCCGTAGCAAATCCGTAGCAAGCGTTCGGCGCTTATCTTTCGTGATCAGACGCACCGCTTAATAGCGTTGCCTCTCTGCCGCAGCGCACACGATCGTTCGTCTCATGAAAGTCTTCATCGCAGCCGACATCGACAGCGAGGTCGGGCCGCACGACTACGACGTTCCGGGGGGGCCTGGACTTTGACGTCGCGGTGTGCGCCGGCGACGTCCACCACGCCCAGCGGGCGGTGGGCTGGCTAACCAACCAGCCGTCGCTGTGGAGTAAGTCGGTCCTCTTCGTCGTCACCACTCACCGCGTGCTCATCCACTACAAGGCCCGGATTGAGGCGGCGCATGCGTACGGGATCCAGCAGCAGCCGCGCTACGTCGACGAGGAATTGCGGAAGCGGTGGGCTGGCGTGATGACCGCTCGGGCTCAGCACCCCATGACCGCCGTTAACGCCAACGTGTAGGTGAACAACTCGCACTGACGCGGCTAATACCAAGAAGCCAGCAGGGAATCGATGGAAGAGATTCTTCCACAACTTCCTTCGCTATTGCGACCCCGTGTGCGCCATCTACAGTGTCGTTCGAGAACACCAGCGGCGCGAAGCATCGGGAATATCGTCTTGGTTGCCGGGGCGCTACATCGCATCTCATTTAAGCCGAGCCACCGTACACCCCGGTCGATCCAAGAAGCAGATGCAATTTAAAAAGAACCCGCCGTGACGGCGGGTTCAAGCATTCAGCGGCTGCGGACCCAATCTCGCAGCTCGACAAGCCCGTCCATGAGCGAGCCATCGACCGCGCAGCCCTCTTCCCTTGCCTGGTTCAGATAGGCATCACAGATGACTTGGAGCTCTGTGTCCGTGGTTTGCCCGGTGACATCACCGCCCGGCGCAACCCACTCCCGCACAAACTCACCAACTTCCACTGGCTTCAAACCCTTCCGCTTCATTCGTCTTCTCCGAAAGCCATAGAACTGCCGAACTCTGTGTGACCACAGCAGTCTCCGTTTCATACAAGCTAAAGCTTGGACGCGGAGTTCTAATGGTGTTGATAACGGACCCGCGCGAACGCGGAAAAAAGCAAAACCTACCCGCGCGGAACGCGGAAAACACATGGCAGATGCGTACAACCGAAGCCACCTACTTAAGTTTTCTTGTAAACGGCTTCAAGCCTCACGGCAGCAATTGGTTAATGCCTTCGCGGGAGTGCAGGCGCGTGAAGGCTTTGTCTACCGTCCACGTGAATAAGACCCTAAAACAGCTGCGCGACGATGGTCTCCGCTTCGCCAAGCGATTGACCCATCCTGGACCGGCACGACGGCGCTTGCTGGGATGCAGGTAGTTAACATGGAAGTCGGCAAACTCCTTGAGGCATTGCCCCAAACGAAAAGCCATGCCCCCGAACCCGGACTCGACTCTGTGTTCTTGTTATAGGCGGTGCGAAATCGAGATCGCGGCCGTTCTCCACAGCAAAAGATTTTTGTCAAATTGACTAAATTTGTTTTTCGTTGTCTCGCCCCCGCGCGCCGGCATAATTCGCCAATGGATATTCGGGAGGTGGCGGTGACGGACTCGGACTTCGAGGCGGAAGAGCTCTACGACATGGCGTTCGACGGCACGGGCTGGGAGCGCGCATACCATGCGGCGATCGAACGGTTGGCGTTCGAGGCGGCGGCGAAGTGCGTCCATCCCTACGATCCGGACACGTTCGTGGATGCCGTCGCGGCCTCGATCTTCCATCCCGACGTCAGGACCGAGATTGTCCGTATCTTCATGGCGGGCATCCGCGATTTCATCAACGAACAACTCGACCTCGGGCTCGACATAGAGATGACGCGCTACGGAGGCGCCTTCGCACGCGGTGGTAGCGTCTACGGACGGATCGAGACCAATATTTCCGACGCGGAGCTCGTCGAGCGGATCCAGCGTTTGATGGTCGCGCGCTGCGGCGCCGTACCTGATTTCGCGTTGGACTGCGCAGGACGCTTTTTGATCGAATGGTTGCTGGAGTGCATCGAGGTCGCCGAGAGCAGCAATGTCGACCACTATCCGGAGGGCGACTGCGCGATGGCGATTGCGGAGAGGCTCCAGGAGGACGGCCTCGTGCTCCAGTGCCTCCGCAAGGCGTTGCGCCATGCCGAAGTGGAGCGGCGCCTGGGCGATCCCGGCGTTGTCGCCTTCGAACAGAAGCATCGCGCGAGAGCGAAATACTTCTGAGCAGCAGAAAATCGAAACCACGATTTAAAGTACATGACCGATCATCCTTGCAAGGGCATGACCAGAGCCGCGACCCTCGCCTTCGAGGCCATCGCCATCAACCAGATTCCGCGCTGTTCGAAAGCGACCCTTCAGAAGCTGATCGATTGCGGGCTCATCGTGCGCCAGGACAAGCTTCTGCATTTCAACGACGGGCTGCCGCCGGTGAGAACGGAAGACTATTTCGTGCCCGTGGCGATCCACTATCAATGGTGCGTGTGGGGCCGCGAGCGGTTTCGCGAATAGGGCTATGAAACCAGTCGCGAACACAGCAAGCAAATGGGGGCATCGGCGGGTCGCGTGGACGATCCGGTTTTCAAGGCGAAAATCAACGAGCTCAGGGCAGGGATAGTCGCTGCAGAGCGCGACCGCGACCGGGCCGCGAAAGCGGAGTTGGCACGGATGGATCTGCTCGAAGCGAGATCTTCCTGGGCAGAGGCGCGCGCATTCGCCCGCCGGCTCGAAAGCGCGTCCAGGCGACGAGCTCGTTCGCCTCAGACGCTTGATCATACAAAGGATCCGTACCGTGCTTGCCGAAGTTCGCTTTTCCTCCAACTCGATCGCAGTTGTGGTGGAGCTCCCGGGTAAGCCGCGCGAAACGCCATTCGGGCCGATGAGGTGGATGCGAACCATCGAAACCAAAACGGACGGGGACGTCGAGCGATTTTTCGAGACTGGGCAGGGAGCCTAACAAGCCGGGAGCGGGAAGCTATCTCTACCCCGCGGAGAGATTACCTGAGGCTGGATGAACGAGCGGCAGAGAGGGAGCGAATTCCCGATGTTGAAGATCAGAACCGCCAAAAACCGAAGATGAAGGATTCCGATGAACGACGTCGAGCGGCTGCCGCGCTCCCCGCCGACCCGCACCGCGACCATCGTCGAATCGGCGAGATGGCCGATGCGGAGCGCGACGTCGACACCCTCGTCGATCAGATTGACCGAACGGTCGAACAGCAGGAGCTTTGCCGAGACCGTCGGATAGGCGTCGAGAAACGCATCGAGGATCGGTCGGAGCACCATCTCGCCCGACACCACGGGTGCGGTTATCGTCAGCAGGCCACGAGGCGCCGTGCGCGGTCCGGCCGCGATGTCGTCTGCCTCTTCCAACTCGGCGGCGACAGACCGCCACGTAGTGCTCGCCCTCTTCGCTGAGCCTGATCGATCGCGTCGTCCGGTGCAGCAGCTCGGCGCCGACCCGCTCCTCAAGGAAGGCGATGGCGCGGCTGACGGCCGCCGGGGAGCGGCCGATCTTGCGCCCCGCCGCCGCGAGGCTTCCCTCGTCCACCGCAAGGACGAACACGTTCATTGCATCCGTCTCCCTCCATGGTGATGGTGGGTACGGAGATCACGGGCGCCTGATCGTTCGGTCGTTTTTTCGGGAGATACTCGAAAGACCGACGCTTTGATAGAGCTTGCCAAGGGCGTCGACGTGTTCGTATGCGAGGCGCAGCATCTTTCGGGAGTGCGCAGGGCGCTCGATCAAGCTGTGAAGGCGGGCAGGTTCGACAAGGACACTGCAGATGATCTTTTCAAAAGCATTTCAGGGAACGCTCTCACCGTCGAACAGGCGGGCGAAGTGGCTCAAGCCGCAGGCGTCAAAAAGCTGGTGCTAAGTCATTTCGTACCGGGGAATGGTGCTGTGCCCGATCAGGTGTTCGTGGATGAAGCTCGCAAAGCGTTCTCCGGCGAAATTATAGCTGGACGGGATTTGCTCGAACTCTAGGGTGGTAGCGGCGCTCAAGGTCCGCTCGGGGTCAAAAGCGTCAGTCTAGCACTCCGCTGCAAACTTCCGGTCTACCGCTCTGAGCCGACATGTAGCGGCACCGCCTCAACGGTAGCGATGGGGACATTGTTACTGACGGAATGCAACAAAAAGCGTCCAGCAACTCATATAGATCAAAATCAGAGAACCTAGGGTCCAGAGCGTTGCGCGCGTGTCGTGCGTCCTTGCCGTGAAATACGCGGCAAAATGCAACAGCCGTGAGGTGACGTAGCCATAAAGCAGCCATTGGGCGAGCGCTATGGATGGCTCGGTCAAAATGAAGAGAAACCCAGCAACCAAGAAAAACGGCAAATTTTCAAGATCGTTTAGCTGAATTCGCCGAATGCGATTTACGTATTCATTGGGCGCCAATTGTTCAGCATTTGGATTGGGGTTGAGGATCGTCTTCTTGACGTCCTCCGGCGAGCGAAATCCGCCATTTACCTGCATCATCCGAGCAACCGTCAACCACGACATCATGACGGCTTTGAGAATCATTATACAGGCGGCAATTACATAGGTATGGAAAAGGGGATTTTGAAAGCTGAGCTTGTCCATGGGACTGCCTCCGCGTTCGGACGATCCGGGCTATTCAATCATATGCACCGGCCCTTCGGCTAGGGTCGGAATGACCGCTTCGGATCACTTGCGGGCGTCGCAGCCATCTTCGAGCTTGGTCTGTTCGCACCCGGCAAGCCGACGTCGGTGTGGTTGAGAGATCGCACCGAAGCGACCAGCAGATCGCGACCCCCACTCGTGCGTGTGGTAGTCGACGCGCCGCCGTCGGCGTCGACTGCATACTGGCGTCGGCGCAGCGCTCTGCTCCTCAAAGTTCCGAGCGCATTTGTCGCGAAGCTTAACATGCCTGAATCCCAAGCCGACAAAACCGGGCTAGGGTGTGGCTTCCGTGTGGGGGCCCTTCATGTTCGACCCGGAAATCACCGCGCTTTTGCGCGTGGTCCTTGATGAAGTCTGCGAAAGGGTCTCGCGCCGCGAGATTGGAGCTCGTACTCACGTCGCATCGAAAATCCTAGAGGCTGCCACCAACGGCGAGGTTTCTCCCGAGGGCCTCAGGCAGGTCGGCCGCGACGCCCTGTCCCGTGCGCCCACGATATGGCGCTGATTGATCCGGAGGGGGCGTGAACTTCCAGGTGACGGTCCTCAAGATCCTGGTGAGCTATTCGGATGGCTTCGCCGTCATGGAGGACCTCAAACGCGACATGGCCATCCTGGCGACCAGTGGCCGCGAATGGGCGGATCGGACCAAGCGGCTCGCCGCGCGGGTGCCCGATCTCGACATCTTTTCCCATGGGTTGGTCGAACGCGTCAGCGGCGGATGGCAGGTCACATCCATCGAGCATCCGGCTGTTCTTGCGCCCTGTCGATTTCTCGAGCGCTTCGGCGCCTCGATTACTTGTGTCCAGGTGGACCCAACAGGCCGCGTCGATCCGGACGACGTCCGACGCGCTATCACGCCGCAGACGACCCTGATCAGCATCATGCACGCCAACAACGAGGTCGGCACCATCCAGCCAATCGAGGAGATCGGCGAGATCGCGCGGGAGCACGGCATCCGTTTTCACACCGACGCTGCGCAGTCGGTCGGCAAGATTTCGACAAACATCAACGAACTCGGGGTGGACCTCTTGTCGATCGCGGGTCACAAACTCTATGCGCCGAAAGGCGTCGGTGCGCTCTACGTGCGCGGCGGTCTCGAATTGGAGCCGTTGATCCACGGCGCCGGTCATGAGCTGGGCCGCCGCGCGGGGACAGAGAGCGCGTTGCTCGCGGTTGGCCTCGGGGCAGCCTCCGAGTTGGCGCAGGACCTCGCTCCCATGGAGCACATCCGGGCCCTGCGAGATAAATTGTGGCACGGCCTGCAAAGTCGTTTCAGCGATCACGTTGTCCTAAATGGCCACGCGACGCATCGGTTGCTCAACACCCTCAATGTGTCGTTTGTCGGCAGGATCGGGGCGGACATCCTGGGACAGCTCAGCGATGTGGCGGCATCAACGGGTTCGGCGTGCCACTCGGGGCGGATTGAACTCTCGCCCGTTCTCGCCGCGATGGGCGTGCCCGAGAACATTGGAATGGGAGCAATCCGTTTTAGCTTGGGAAAATTTACGAGGTCAGACGAAGTCGAAGATGTGCTCGCACGTTTGACCGCGATGAGTTCGGCGTGATCGAGCTCGCATCGCAGGGCATTGACCTAGGTCAAAAACAAAGCTGGCTGTCTGCTGCATCGCAGCAGGGTCGCTCGCGCACCGCGTGTTGATTTGCCTCAAGCCGAACTCGGTTCAGATCGGCACCGTTGATACCCCAGACTAAAATCGGAGAATACCCATGCGATTTCCAACGATTGCTGCAGCACTGCTGCTTACAGCCTTTTGCTATCCCGCGCTCGCTCAATCGACAGCAATCACGAAGCCCATCATCCGTCACAGGACCAGGAACCGGCGTCCTCGCAAGGAACGTCCTCTACAGGCCAATCCGGGGCGATGATGGGCCGGGGAGATATGATGGGAGGTATGATGGGGCGAGCTATGAAGGCGCGCGCCATGATGGGCAGTGACGCGATGGGTCCCCCCATCATGTTCCGCATGATGTTTGCGCTCATGGACGCCGATGGCGATGGCACGATCTCGCTATCGGAATTTCAGGTCGCTCACGAACGAATATTCAAAGCTATGGACACCAACAAGGATGGCAAGCTCACTATGGAAGAGATGCTGTTGTTCATGCACGGAACCAAGAGCTCGGTGCCGCAACAGTAGAAAGCTAGTCCAAGACCAATACGCGAAACGCAGTTGATTGGCTCCCGTTGGTTTGATGCAAGCTCGCTTCAACAGAAGAAGGACTGTGACGGCAGGGGCCACGCCGACGATTGGCCGAAAGGGCTGCGCGACGGCCGGCAAGAGGAAATGTTGATGTTTATCGCCGGTGAGGAGCGAGGAGGCGGCGGCGAAGAGGCCCAGTCGTAGCGGAAGTCGGCGTGACGCATGCGCAGGAGAGCCGCATGGATATGACGGACGCGCCGGCAAAGACCGAATGGCCGGCTGCAGTTCGCTCTCCGTCGCGTTCACGCTCGGAATGTCGGGCGCTCGCCGGCGCAAACTGAGCTGAGACTGCTCCCTTTGAACTTCGGCACCGGCACATGCTGGCCGATACCGGCGTCGTCGCATGTTAACGCGGCATCGCCGGCCGACACTTCGACCGGGGCAGGCTGCACGCTCACCCGCCGGCTGAGTCATCTCGAAATCCTTGATTCTCATCAATCTCTGCCGCGGGTGCCGGTGCTACGAGGTTGCTCGAGGCGCGGAGTCCCTCATGCAAACAATGGCTGACGATTCGCATCGCTCGACTCGGGAGGGCCGCACAAAGCCCTTCAATCCCATCAAGGCCGGCCTGGTGCTGGCCGCCTTGGGCGTCGCTTGGCATGCTGGACGAGTGCTTCTTGTACTGTTCGGGCGGGCGGAGCCGCATGTGCTCGGGTCTCTTACGTTTCCGCAAACCGCCTCGCTCATCATCGCGGGAACAGTCGTCGCCGCCTTTTTCGTCGGATTCGGGCTGGGCCACCTTTGGAAGAGGTGGGCCAACTCAATTGCTCCAAGACGAGCAATTGCGCTTGTCGTCGGGCTCGCGGCATTCGTCGGTGCCGGAATTCTGGCCTGGACGGTGTTCGCCCGGCCGATCGACGTCCAAGTCGCAAGAACAGTGCGAGATGTGCCGGTCCAGGTTTTCGGCCTCGGCACCGTCGAGGCCCGCGTCACATCCAAAGTGGGTTTCAAGGTTTCCGGTGTGGTCGTCGAACTTGGTGCGGATGTCGGTGATCGCGCCACCAAGGGCGCCGTCCTTGCCCGTCTCGACGACCGCGAGCAGAGGGCACAGCTCGCCAGGGCCAAGGCGGCCATCGAGCAGACCGAGGCCAATCTTCAGAGGGCCAAGGCCAGCGTCGAGAAGACGCAAGCCAACTATGCCAATGCCACGCGGATCAGCGGACGCCAGCAAAAACTGATTCAGACCAACTCCACCTCCGTCGAGGCGGCGGAGACCGCAAAAACGACTCAAGACGCGGCACTCGCGGATTTGAACCTGGCGAATAGCGACGTGCTGGTGGCAGAGGCCAACATCGGCGACGCCAAGGCGCAGCAGCAGCAGCAAGCGGCCACGCTGGACTTTCACACCCTTACGGCTCCCTACGACGCCACGGTCACCGCCCGGCTGAAGGAGCTCGGATCGGCGCTTGGGGCCGGAGAGCCGGTGTTCACGCTGATCGACCCGAAATCGGTCTGGGTGCTCGCCTATATCGACGAGAGCAAGGCCGGGGAAATCCGCGTGGGGGAGCCTGCCGAGTTTGTCCTGCGATCCCTTCCCAGTCAACGGTTGCAGGGACATGTCGCCCGGATCGAACCGGAAAGCGATCGCGTCAACGAAGAGCGTCGGGTGGAGATCGCGTTCGATCGCATACCGGACAGCTTCAACCTGGGCGAACAGGCCGAGGTCTATATCCGGACGCAGCGGCTGCCACAGGCACTCCTGGTTCCGGAAGCTGCGATCGAGGGGCTCGGCCAGGGTCGAGGGACGATCTGGACCGTCGAGGATGGGCGCCTGCAGAAGCGGGAAGTGATGCTCGGCCACCGACTGCTCGATGGCCGCTACGAGGTTGCTGACGGTCTGCCGGACAGCGCCCTCGCGGTCGACCAATTGCGCAGTGGGCTGCGTATCGGCCGCGCGGCCAAAATCGCCGCAGAGCGACGCAAATGAATCTGGCGTATCGGGACATCAAGCACAATCTGCTGCGCTTCGTCCTGACAAACTTCGGATTGAGCCTGCTGCTCGGCATCGTGATCGTGATCACCGGTGTATATGGCGGCCTGATCGACGACGCGCTGAGGCAGGCCCGCGCGGCCGACGCGGATCTCTGGGTAGTGCAGGCAGGGACCAACGGGCCCTTCGCCGAGTCATCGCGAATCCCGGGCGACACCAGGGAGATTGTGGCCCGGGTCTACGGCGTTGAGCGTGCGGGCGCGGTCACCTATCAGTCGATCCAGACCGAGTTGAACGGCAAGCCGCTCCGCCTCTTCCTCATCGGGTTCGAACACGACCGGCCCGGCGGGCCGCGCAGACTGCTGGCCGGAAGGGATATCTTGCGCAGCCACTACGAAATGGTCGTCGACCGTTCCGCCGGCCTCGCCCTCGGGCAAGAGGTCCCCCTGGGTACCCATGGTCATAAGTTCACCGTCGTCGGGCTGATGCGCGATGAACTCACCTCTTCCGGCGATCCCGTGGGCTACATCACGTTGCATGACGCGCAGGCGCTACAGTTCGAGCTTTCTCCCTCGGCCGAGCGGCGTGAGGTCGCGCGGGGAGGAGCCCTGCAGACGAGCGACCAGATAAATGCGGTCATCACCAAGGTGTCGCCTTACGTCCCTGTCAATGAGGTTGCCGCCGCGCTTTCGCGCTGGAAACACCTCAAGACGCTGACGCAAGACAATCAGGAGCGTCTGTTGAGCAAGGAGGTCATCGAGAAATCGCGCAAGCAGCAGCTCATGATCATGGTGCTGCTCATCATCGTGTCCGCCGTCATCATTGCCTTGATCGTCTATACGCTGACCATGGACAAGGTGCGCTCGATCGCCACGCTCAAGTTCGTCGGTGCGCCGGATCGGACCATTATAGGCCTCATCGTCGAACAGGCCCTGTCGATGGGGATATTCGGCTACTTCATAGGACTCGCGCTCGTCCTCCTCTTCAAACCCTACTTTCCACGGCGGTTGGTGCTGGACTTCGACAGCGTCGCCATCGTGTTCGTCGTGACGGTGGTGATCTGCCTCGCCGCCAGCACGCTGGGCATCCGGCTCGCGCTCAAGATAGACCCGGCGGAAGCGCTGGCGAGCTCGGGATAGGACCATGCCCGAGCTCGGCCAACCAGCGATCGTCCGCATCGAGCGCCTCTCCAAGTATTTCGGCGTGGGGGTCGCACGGGTCGACGCGCTGGTCGACATCAACATGGAGGTCTATCCCGGTCAGGTCGTCGGTCTGATGGGCCCGAGCGGATCGGGCAAGACCACGTTTCTCAACTGCATCGCCTGCATCCTGCAGCCGAGCAGCGGACGCATCACCCTCGACGGCGAAACAGTCTACGACGACCACTGGCTCAAGGCGGATTTGCGCCGGCTGCGGCTGGACAAGATCGGCTTCATTTTCCAGTATCCCAATCTGCTCCCGTTCCTCGACGCGGCCGACAACGTCGCCGTGGTGCTGCAGCTTGCGGGATTCAGTTCGTCTGCGGCCCTGGCACGTGCGGTCGAATTGCTGGACTACCTCGAAGTCGGCCATCGCAAACATGCGATGCCCGCGCAATTGTCCGGCGGCGAGGGGCAGCGCGTCGCGATTGCGCGCGCGCTCGCCAACCGGCCCCGCATCATTCTCGCCGACGAGCCGACCGCACCGCTCGACTCGCAGCGTGCCAGGATCGTGATGGACCTGCTGCGCCGGATCGCCGTCGAACAGGATGCGGCGATCATCTGCGTGACTCACGACGAGATGATCCTCGACCGCTTCGACCACATTTTCCGGCTGCGCGACGGAAAGCTCGAGATGTCGCCTGCTCGGATCGTCGGCGCTCAGTCGCTTGGCGCGAGGCCATCTCCTTGACCGTAGCCCACGATCGAGATGCCTAACCGGCGCGCTGCGCACGTCGATGGAGGCGATGTGCGAAGAACATGAGCACGCAAGCGAACGCCACCAACGCAATCACGTCCAGCCAGGGAGGAAAATATCCGGTTCCGCCCATCCCGATGCGAATGAGGTCGGCCGCATAGGACAATGGCGACAAGGGCGCGACACGCCGCCCCCATTCCGGCATGTCGGGGAGTGGCACGAATACCCCGCTGATGAAAATCAGCGGCAACCGGACGAGATTGGCGAGCATCATAATCTCGGAAGGTGTGTCGGTGGCGCGCGATGCGATCAAGATTCCCATCGCGGAGAATGCGAGCGAGCCGAGGACGATCCCGCAACAGAAGTTCAGCGGCTGGACGATGACGCTTCCGGCCAGCGCGTATCCTAGCATCAGTGGGATCAGCGAGAGCGCAATGCCGAACAGCGCGCTGGCGGCGGCATCCCCGACGATGATGGCCCAGAGCGAGGCGGGCGACGTTACCAGGCGTTCGTAGGTCCGCGCCTGGCGTTCCCAAGGCGTGATCAGCGGGCCGACCGAAGAAGCCGTGAAGAACAACGCCATGGCTATGATGCCGGGCACCATGTTCTCGGTCGGTACGTTCCGGCCGGCCGCGAACGCCAGATAGAAGAAAAGGGGAAAGATGATCCCGAAGCTGACCACTGGCGGCTTCAGGTAGTAGATGACCGCGTCCTTCTTTGCGATCACGTAGGCGGCGTGGGCTTGCCGAAAAATCCTGGCCCAGGTCCGATCAGCCGACATAAGCAACCGCCTCGCTCGGCGCCAGCCCGTGGGCGGTGATGTGCAAAAACACATCCTCGAGGCTGGGCGCCTGGGTGCTGAGCGCTGAGAGGCGCAGCCCTCTTGCCGATGCGCGCGTCGCGATCTCCTGCGCCAGCGGACCAGGGTGCGCCGTGTAAAGGCGGAAGCCATCGGCCAGCGGAACGACTTCCGAGGTCGCAAGTCCGTCCAGCAAGTCGCCGGGCGGGACAATCGCGGCTTCAAAGCGCACCTCGACCGACCGACGCGACTCGACCGTCCTCCGCAGGTGCTGCGGCGTGTCGATGGCGACGAGCTGCCCCCGATCGATGATCCCGACGCGGTGGCAAAGGTTGCCCGCTTCCTCGATGTTGTGGGTGGTGATGAACACGGTCATCGCGCGCTGGCGATTAAGGCGCACGACGATGTCCCGGATCATGTGCGCGCTCGCCACGTCCAGCCCGCTGGTCGGTTCGTCCAGGAACAGGATGTCGGGATCGCTGACGAGGGCACCGCAAAGCATCAGCCGCTGGCGCAGCCCCTTGGACAGTTCGCGCCCCTTCTGGCGCCGTCGGTCGTCCAAGCCGAACAAGCCGAGAAGTTCGGCGCCTCGTTCCGTGCGACGGCGCCGGCCGACCCGGTGGAGCTCGGCCATTAGCATGACGTTCTGCCATACCGTCAGGTCCGCGTAGACGTTCGCCTCCTCCGGAACGATGCCGATAAGCTCCCGCGCCGTCGTCGGATCTCTCGCCACGTCGGTGCCGGCAAGGCGTACCGATCCTTCGCTGGGAGCGAGGAAGCCGGTCAACATCCGGGTCGTGGTGCTCTTTCCCGCGCCGTTGGGACCGAGAAATCCGAAGATCTCGCCTCGGCCGACCGAGAACGTGACCCGATTCACGGCCGCGCGGTCGCCGTAGTAGAGCGTCAGGCCTTCGGCCTCGATCGCTGCGCCCGACACCGTGTCACCTGCCACTTTCGTCCCCACAAACCGAAGCTGAAGCCGACGACACAGTGATGATCACGTGCCGGACGCCGTGAACACCAGAAAGTATTGCCGGGGCAAGAAGGAGTGCGCCGCGACGAGCGAATACCCGGCCGTCTTGAGCTCCTCGGTGACCTTCTCGGCAGAAATCCGATGCTCGGGGGGCGGACCTTCCGGAGAATCCGGCTTGAAATCCACGATCGCGAGGCGTCCTTGGGGGCGGAGCGATTTTTTCAGACGACTGAAATAGCCGGTGCGATCGTCGATGTGGTGGTAGGTGTCGACGATCAGGATCACGTCGACAGGCTCCGGAATATTCGGGCTTTCCTGGTTCGCAACTACCGGAAAAACGTTGGTCAGGTGTTCGCGGCGGGCGCGTTCGCTCAAGAAGCGCAGCATGTCCGGCTCGACGTCGATCGCGAAAACCTTTCCTTCCGGGTCTCGCTTGGCGATGCGGACGCTGAAATAGCCGGTACCGGCCCCGATATCCGCGACGAGCGCCTTTCGATCGAGGGTCAGCGCATCGAGGACTTGGTCCGGCTTCTGCCAGGCCTCGCGGCTCGGATCATCGAATTCCTTGGCCCAAACGTCGGCTCGGCTGAACGAGTGATGAAAGCCGTTCGAATGCTGATGGGGATTGTCGGCGGCCGTAGATGCACCGCCCGCAACGCACGTCCCCATTGTGGCAATCGTCGCGACTAGCCTGGCCGCGTCGCGCATCCGTCGGAGGCATTTCTTCATAGCGTCCTCACTTGCTCTGGAATCTAGAAGCGTCGGCCAACCCGCCTCGACCGAGCTATCTCAGCCGGTAGCTGGCGTGGCAGCCCACGCAGGCGTTCATCACCTCGCCCAGGGCCCCGAGAGCGGGCTTCATCTCGCCGGTGACCCCCACGTTCTGTGCCTCGATGGCGAACCGGCTTGCGGCCTTGTGCATCGAAGTTCCGGCGTCCTGCATGCCCTGCGGCATGTACTTGGCCACTTCCGCCGCGCCGTGCAGTCGCAGCGAGCTCATGCCCAGACGCTTCTCGGCGATCTTCCCGGCTTTTTCCGGCTCTCCGGCGGCGAGGGCTTCGTTGATCTGCTGCAGCGTAAGGAGGTGATCGCGCATATTGGCCATCGTGTGCTCGACGAGCTCCGACGGAAATTTCACGAATTCACGCGTGTCGGCTGCGGAGACGCCGTGGTCCTTGTGGCTCATGTGGTCCATGTGGTTCTGATGCTCGTGGTGCTGGGCGGCGGCAAGGCCTGCCGAAAGCATCACGGCGCCCGTGACCGCGACGGCGAGAAGTGTGCGCATGGCAAGTTTCCTGAGTTTCCTGGAAGACCATAGACGCAGGGCGGGTGACGGCATATGATCTTGATCATATGCCTACCATCGAAAAAGAACTCAGGGTTCAATCCCATCCGGCTCCGGACTGGAAGTCCTTGTCGCTTGGATCGCCGCTTCTGGCGGCCCTGCCGGAGTCGGCCCGGCGGCTCACGCGGTCCTTGGAAATCCAGCGCCAGGGCGCCGTGTTCCGTCGCGGCGACCGCCCCCAGACGATGTTCTTCGTGCTCTCGGGAGAGGTTCGGCTGCTCCGCCAATCCAAAACTGGCAGCGAGATCGTTCTGCAGCGGACGCGGCGCGGCTTTCTGGCCGAAGCAAGCCTCGACCAGCCGACCTACCACTGCGACGCAGTCGCTGCGGAACCGACACGGCTGTTGGCGATCAAGCGAAAAACCTTCACCCAAGCGCTTGCCGTCAATGACTTTCGCGACAGATGGATTGCCCATCTCGCGCGGGAGCTTCGGAAGGTGCGCGCCCACGCGGAAAGGCTGAGCCTCAAGACCGCGCGTGAGCGGATCGTCCACTTCATCGAGACCGAGGGCGAGGCGGGGGTCGTCGACTTGAACCAGTCGAAGAAGGATTGGGCCGTCGAGCTCGGGCTGACTCACGAATCGCTCTATCGCACGCTGGCGCAGATGGCGAAGGGGGGGGAGCTGGAAGTAGAGAATTGCCGACTGAGTTTGCGGTGGACTTGAAATCAGGAGATCGGCGAGCGTATCGGTCGATATCGGCCATCTGCTTTAATTGTCGGCCGGCCGCCCGATCAACACGTTGCCTGACGCTATCGAGGCTGGCACAAAATCTTCCATTAAGTGATCGCATTTCGCAATCGAGGTAAGACGAGCCAGCACCGTGGCGAATTCGGTAGGTGACCTTCGCCCTCGTTTTTCGCCGCTGCACTGGAGCTGTGTCCCAATCAATGGAGCTCCGGCTGCGCGCGGCTCGATGATCAAATTGGAGCTCCCGTCGCTCTTGAGATGGGTCAAGGCGAACTGCCGAGCCCGCGCTAAGGTTATTGATGTACCAGGCGCTCATGCCGGGCTCGCATTGAGGATCAACTTGGAAAGTCAAGCCGGATGACGCTCTCAACGGTCGAACGCACGCGGGGTGGTGCTCCCTCAAGCCCCAAGTGGGTTATGGGAACGATCGTGGCCCTGCTGATCTGGGGCGCCATCTACAGCCAGCTCATTCCGTTCTCCGACTTGCTCGTCGCGCTGGTAGCCGTCGATCATGACAGCCCTCTGGGTGAGGCGCTCAGCTTTTTTGCCTACGACACGCCGAAGGTCCTTATGTTGCTGACTCTCGTGGTATTTGCCATGGGAGTGGTGCGCAGTTTCTTTTCAGCCGAGAAGACGCGGGCTCTATTGGCGGGTCGGCGGGAAGGAGCCGGCAACATCCTAGCGGCGGCGCTCGGCATCTTTACACCATTCTGCTCTTGTTCCGCCGTCCCGATGTTCATCGGCTTCGTCAGTGCCGGCGTTCCCCTTGGCGTCACCTTCTCATTCTTGATTTCAGCTCCCATGGTGAACGAGGTGGCGCTCGGGCTCTTGTTTGGCCTGGTCGGCTGGAAAGTCGCGCTCACATATCTTGCGTTCGGACTGTTTGTTGCGATCGCGGCTGGCTGGGTGATCGGCAAACTGCATCTCGAAGGCTGGTTGGAAGAATGGGTCCGCAATCTTCGTGGCAATGTCGCCGAACTGCCGCAGGAGAGCCTCACAGCCGTTGACCGAATCCAGGCCGGCCTCGAAGCCGTGCGAGATATCGTGGGCAAGGTCTGGCCTTGGATCATCATGGGCATTGCGGCCGGGGCATTCATCCATGGATATGTCCCTTCGGACCTTCTCGCCTCGGTCATGGGCCGGGGTGCATGGTGGTCTGTGCCCGCCGCGATCGTGATCGGAATTCCCATGTACTCGAACGCGGCCGGCACTATCCCGGTTGTTCAAGCCCTTCTCGCGAAGGGCGCCGCGCTCGGAACAGTTCTGGCTTTCATGATGTCGGTGATCGCCTTGTCGCTTCCGGAGATGATCATCCTGCGGAAGGTTCTTAGTCTCAAGCTCATCGCTGTCTTCATCGGAGTCGTCGCGACCGGGATACTTGCCGTCGGATTTTTGTTCAACGCGTTCTTCAGCTAACGATCGGAGATCATCCATGAAAGAAATCAAGGTGCTGGGACCCGGCTGCAAACGCTGCGTCACAACGGCCGCGATGCTGCAGGCCGAGGCGGATAAGCTTGGCATTCCGGTGGCCATCGAAAAGGTGACTGATTACGAAGCCATCGCGAACTACGGAATCGCATCCACACCAGGTATCGTCATCAACGGAAAAGTGGTGCATGCGGGTGGACTTCCCAAACCGGAGGACCTCGCTCGCTGGCTCGCTGCCTAGATCGGGCGAGATCATGATCGAGAAGATCGGAAATATCTTCGCCAGACGTCAATTCGAGCAGTCATGTCAACCGAGCCTTGATCGCGTTCGATCGAGCGCCGCATAGGCGATGCCGACGAAGATGCTATAGGCCAGCACCATTGCGAGCGAGAAGGCTGCGGGCCACAATCCGAGCCCTATGCCGGATGCGAACAGGCCGCGGCCGAGCATGGGAAACAGGAAAAGTCCCATGGCGCCCCAGCCGACGAGGCCGAGGACAAAACCCTTCGCCGCGCCGCTACGGCCGGGTAGCCGGCCGTAGATCAGGGAAAAGACGAGACTGATGATCAGCGTTCCGTTGACGAACGACAACACCCAGGGGAGTGCCGGCTGCACTGACCTGCCGAACGCCTCGCCTAGCATGCGCTGGAGGTCCTGATAGGGCTGAAACGTCGGCAGCCAGCCCATCCGCTCCTTCAGGAACATCAGCGTGCCGTGCGCGATATTGCCGCACAGGCCGGCGACAACGGCACGCCAAAGTCGATCCACCGTCGCGAGCGGCATCGCCACGGCGACGCGCTTATCGGTCGGATGGTACGAAATGGTCACGGGTGCTGGCGGTCTGTCCGCTGGTGATGTCCGTGATCTCGATTGCGACGTCTACCGCCTGCTGCGGCACCTGCGCCGGTCCGACCTGCACCGACATCCTGACCTCTCGGGTCTGGTCCTGTCCGACTTCGACGACCAGTCGGCCGTCGGGCTTGCGGTCGATGCCCGCAATCCGCAACATTGCGCCTGGCAGGCCGGTGACGTCGAGCGCGAAGCCTCGTTCCGCGCCCTTATTGAGAAGGCGTACGGTATAGTCGTTGCGGACACCGCCGTTCGAGAGTTTGACGAACAGCGGATTGCGCTCATGCAGAACGTTGACGTCCATCGTGCTGCGGGTGGCGAGCGAATACAGCATGATGCTGCCGACGATTACGATGGCAACAACGTAGATCAGCGTGCGCGCGCGAAAGATCCGGTAGATTGGCGCCTTTCCGTCGCGGCGGCGCTCCATGTTGATGTCGGTGTCGTAGCCGATCAACCCGGCGGGCCGGCCGATCTCGCGCATGACATTGTCGCAGGCATCGATGCAGAGGCCGCACTGGATGCAGCCGAGCTGGATGCCGTGGCGGATGTCGACGCCGGTCGGACAGACATTGATGCATTGGTGGCAATCGACGCAGTCGCCGGCGACGTCACCATGAGTGCGGGCGAGTTCCGCCTTCTTCACCGACATCCGCGGTTCGCCTCGGTCACGCCGATAGGTGACGTTGAGTGCCCATTCGTCGATGAGGGCCGCCTGGATGCGCGGCCACGGGCACATGTAGATGCAGACCTGCTCGCGCGCGTGGCCGGCGAAGAGGTAGGTGGTAGCGGTCAGGATGCCGATCCAGAGATAGGCGAGGAAAGGCGCCTCGAAGGTTGCGAGCTCTTTCACCAGCGTCGGCGCATCGGCGAAATAGAGCACCCAGGCGCCGCCTGTCCACCACGCGATCGTGATCCAGAGGAAATGCTTGAGCGCAACACGGCGAAGATGATCGAAGGTCCAGCCGCGCTTATCGCCAAGTATGCGCTCGCGCCGGTCGCCTTCGACCCAGCGTTCGACGGCATAGAACAGGTCGGTCCACACCGTCTGCGGGCACATGTAACCGCACCAAATCCTCCCCGCGACCGCATTCATCAGGAACAGCGTCATGGCGGCGATAATGAGCAGGCCTGTGAAGTAATAGACCTCCTGCGGCCACAACTCGATGAAGAAGAAATAGAAGCGGCGATGCGGCAGGTCGACCAGCACCGCTTGGCTCGGCAGGCCGGGCCCGCGATCCCAGCGTACGAAGGGCAGCAGATAGTAGACCCCGAGCGTGATGCACAGAATCGCCCATTTGATGCGGCGGAAACGCCCGTGGACCGACTGCGGGTAGACCTTCTTGCGCTTCTCGTAGAGCGGGCCTTCGATCAATGTGTCGTCGGTCATGGGCAAATTCCTCGCAATCGGCGCCGGGGGCTCAGGCAATCTCGGCGAGGACTTGCTTGAGCATTTCTCGTACCTGGTTTGCCACCGCGCCGAGTTCCGGGTTCTCGATCGCGGCCATCGAGGCGACGGGGTCGACCGCAGAGATCTCGACCTTGCCACCGTCGCGCTGCTGAACCACGACGTTGCAAGGAAGCATTGTCCCGATCTTGTCTTCCAGCGTCAGGGCCTGGTAGGCGAGTTTTGGATTGCAGGCACCGAGGATCAGATAGGGCCGGAAGTCGGCGCCGATCTTCTTCTGCAGCGTATCCTTGACATCGATCTGCGTAAGCACACCAAAGCCGTGGTTCTTCAAGGCCGCGGTGGTGGCCGCGACCGCAGCCTCGAACGGCAGATCGACGGTCTTCGAGAAATGATAGGTCATCGTTTGTCTCCTTAAGGCGCGCGATCAGGAGAACGCGCAGCCGCCGCGCAGGCCGAGCTTCTTGAAGATCATCGCCGCCGGGCAGAAGCCGGTGAACGAGGCCTGAAGCATGTTCAGCCCGGCAAACGCCGTCAGCAGATACCAGTAGGCGTTCACATAGGTCCCGAGCGCGAGGCCGAGCAGGACGACGAATCCTGCGAAGGCGAGAACGGCTTTGTCGACATTCATGGGATACTCCGAATCAAAGTGAACTTACGAATTTGCGAGACCGGATTCAGTCCAGGCGACGATGCTGCGTGCATCCATCGCGCCGGCGTGGCGGGCGATTTCGCGGCCGCCGCGCATCAACAGCAGGGTGGGGATGCCCGAAATATTGAGACGCGACGACAGGGCCTGTGCATTTTCGGAATTGAGTTTCAGCACTCGGACCCTCGGCTCCAGCTCGCGTGCCGCGCGTTCGAACTGAGGAGCCATGGCGCGGCAGGGACCGCACCAGGGCGCCCAGACGTCGACCAGCACCGGGATGTCGCTGTTGGCGACGTGGCGGCCAAAGCCTTCCTCGTCGACTTCGATCGGATGCCCGGTGAACATCGGCTGATGGCAGGCGCCGCAGCGCGCGTCTTGCGGCGCGCGTTCGGCGGGCAGGCGGTTGGTCCGCCCGCAATGGCCACAGACGACCTGGTGCGTTGCACTCATGTGCCGGTCCTGATTTCCTTGATCTTGTTGATGTTGAGCTTGTCGAGGAGGAAGCGCTCGTAGAAAGGGTTCGATGGGACGAAGTGATAGACCGCGCCCTGCGAGATCACGCTCACGCGATCGTCCTTTCTCAACTGGGGCAGCAATTCATAGGCCATCAGCGTTCCGCTCAGGCCTGCTCCGATTACGACGACTTCCGCCATGGGTACCTCTCCGTATTGGACTCGATGCGCCGCCGGTTTAATCCCAGCCGTTCTGTGATGATTGACTACATATTCGAATATGTGTATATAAACAAGTATGAAAATTGATAGCGAGATCATGGAGCGCGCGGCGGATCAGGCGAGTGACCTCCTGAAGGCGCTCTCCAACCGGCACCGGCTCCTTATTGTTTGCCAGCTTATCGACGGCGAGCGCTCGGTCGGCGATCTCGCCGAATTCCTGTCGTTGCGCTATTCCACGGTCTCGCAGCATCTTGCGCTCCTTCGCAAGGATCGCCTGGTGTTCGCGCGGCGGGATGCGCAGACGGTCAACTATTCGATCGCGAGCGAGCCGGCGCGCGAAGTTCTGAAGACGCTCTACCAAGTTTTCTGCGCACCGAAGTCCGCAAGGACAAAATGAACGCTACGAGCGATTGAGCCGCGGCGCGTTGAGCGAGATCAACACTGCCGTCCTGAAAATGCCGATTAACTGAAAGGACGCCGCGCAACGCGGCGATGGTCACATGTTTATGCGGGTACGCCTCATGCGACGCGTTGTGCTCACCTTGGGATTGGCGGCAGCATTTGGCGCCGCTTCTGTCCCGCCCCGCCTTGAGGCGGCCGAACTGCTCACCGTTGCGCAACAGACGGTTGCCGACGAAAAAGCCGTGTTCGCGACGGTGGAGAGCATTAGCGTGGTGCCGGCACGCGGCCGCATCGGCGGTACCGTGGTCCAGCTCAAGGTGAGGGAAGGCGATCGTGTCACCGCCGGTCAGGCGATTGCTGCGATCGGCGACGACAAGCTCGCCCTGCAAATGAAGTCGCTCGATGCACAGATCGAAGCGTTGCAGGCGCAGGCCAATCAGGCGCAGACCGATTTCACACGCATCGAGGGACTGGTCGAGCGTGGCACCTTGCCGCGCGTCAAGCTCGACGAGCAGCGCACCGCCTTGAACGTCGCCGAGAATGGCCTGCGGGCCAAGACCGCCGAGCGGGCGGTGATTAATCAGCAGCTCAGTGAGGGGCAGGTGCTGGCGCCGTCGGATGGTCGCGTGCTGAAGAAGCTCGTCACCGTCGGTTCCGTGGTGCTGCCCGGCGATGCCATTGCCACCGTGGCCCAGCAGAATTTCAAGCTGCGGCTGCGGGTGCCGGAGCGGCATGCACGCCTTCTCAAGGCCGGCGACAGGATTCGCGTCGATGGCGCGGAGCTCGGTGGCGAGGCGTCCAAATGGGGTGTGATCGAGCTCGTTTATCCGCAGATCGAAGAGGGGCGTGTCATCGCGGATGCAACGGTCGAGGGACTCGGCGAATATTTCGTAGGTGACAGGCTTCGGGTCTGGATTTCGGGCGCATCGCGGCCCGCTTTCGTGATTCCGGCAAGCTATGTGAGGACGCGGTTCGGCATCGACTATGTCCAGCTTCGCAACGCGGACGGCTCGGTCGAGGTGCCGGTGCAGCGCGGCCGTGACATGGCCACGCCTGCGCTTCCGGACGGCCTCGAGATCCTGTCCGGCATCGTCGCTGGCGACCAACTGGTGCGGCCGTGAATCTCGGGCTGTCAGGACGATTGACCAGGGCGACGATCGGATCGCCGCTCACGCCACTATTTCTGATCGCGGCGCTCGTCGTCGGCCTCATTGCCGTCATCGTGATTCCTCGGGAGGAAGAGCCGCAGATCAGCGTGCCGATGGTCGACATCCGCATCAATGCGGATGGCCTGCGTGGGCCCGACGCTGTGGAACTGGTGACGAAACCGCTAGAATCGATCGTCAAGGCTATCGACGGCGTCGAGCATGTCTACAGCCAGACTGAGGACGACCGCGTCATGGTCACCGCGCGTTTCCTGGTCGGCACCAAGTTCGAGGATGCTATCCTGCGGGTGCACGAGAAGATCCGCGCGAACCTCGATCGCATTCCCGTCGGCATTCCCGAGCCGCTGATCGTCGGCCGGGGCATCAATGACGTCGCGGTGACTGTGTTGACGTTGTCGCCGAAGCCGGAGGCCGCCAGCCGGTGGACCGACAAGGGCATCTACGAGCTCGCCGACAAGCTGCGCGCGGAGCTGATGAAGGTCGACAATGTCGGGCTGACCTACATTTCCGGCGGCGCGGCCCAGCAGATCAGAGTCGAGCCCGATCCGGAGAAGCTGTCGTTGTTCGGAATTACGCTGCAGCAGCTCGTTGCCAAGGTGAAGGATGCCAATCGCTCGTTCCTGGCTGGTCAGGTCCGCAATGCCGGCGCCGTTCGCAACATCGCGGCCGGCCAGACGCTCTCGGGCATTCCTGACATCGGACTTCTGCTCATCACAACCCGCGACGGGCGGCCGGTCTACGTCAAGGATGTGGCCTCCGTCATCGTAGGGCCTAGCACCATCGAGCACCGGGTATGGAACGATGCGCGAGACGGCAAGGGGCACTGGATACGGACACCCGCGGTCAGCTTAGCGCTTGCCAAGCGTGCCGGTGCCAATGCCGTTGTCGTCTCCGATGACATTGCCAAACATTTGGAAGGCCTGAAGTCGCGTCTCATCCCGGACGACATCCAGGTCACGGTGACGCGCGACTATGGCGAGACCGCCAACGAGAAGGCCAACGAGCTGCTGTTCCATCTGGGGCTCGCGACGATTTCGAT
This sequence comes from Bradyrhizobium sp. 35, assembly GCF_023073215.1. Classification (NCBI taxonomy): domain Bacteria; kingdom Pseudomonadati; phylum Pseudomonadota; class Alphaproteobacteria; order Hyphomicrobiales; family Nitrobacteraceae; genus Bradyrhizobium; species Bradyrhizobium sp. 35. Next base: position 6,122 of record NZ_JADPJC010000113.1, on the reverse strand, counting down.
CGTGGTGCTGATCGCGATCGCCATCGGCTGGCGCGAGGCGTTGGTGACCTTCGTCGTGATCCCGACGACGATCCTGCTCACGATGTTCGCGGCCAATCTGATGGGCTACACTATCAACCGCGTCAGCTTATTCGCGCTCATATTCTCGATCGGCATTCTGGTCGACGACGCCATCGTTGTGGTCGAGAATATCGCGCGCCACTGGGCCATGCGCGACGGTCGGCCGCGCTTGCAGGCGACTATCGAAGCTGTTGCGGAGGTCGGCAATCCCACCATTGTTGCGACGCTCACGGTCGTCGCCGCGTTATTGCCGATGCTGTTCGTGTCCGGGCTGATGGGTCCCTATATGGCGCCGATCCCGGCCAATGCGTCGGCGGCGATGCTGTTCTCGTTCTTCGTCGCCATGGTGGTCGCGCCCTGGCTGATGCTCAAGCTCGCGCCGAAGGGCGGAGCGGCTGCGGCTCACGCCGAACACAATGAAGGCCGTCTTGGCCGGCTCTATCGGCGTTTTGCAGCGCCGATCGTCCGCAGCAAGCGTTCGGCCTGGATATTCCTGCTTGGCGTCGGCATCGCCACTTTGCTGTCGATGACGCTGTTTGCGACCAAGTCGGTGACGGTCAAGCTGCTGCCGTTCGACAACAAGTCCGAGATCGCGGTCGTCGTCGACCTGCCGGAAGGAGCGAGCCTGGAGGCGACCGAGCGCACGCTGCTCGGCGCGGCCGAGATCGCGCGCCAATTGCCGGAGGTCACCTCGCTGCAGTCCTACGCCGGCACGCCGGCTCCCTTCAATTTCAACGGCCTGGTGCGGCACTATTATTTGCGGGAAAGGCCCGAGCTCGGCGAGGTGCAGGTCAACCTGACCGCACGCGGCGAGCGCAAGCGCGCCAGCCATGACATCGCGCTCGAGCTCCGCGAGAAGCTGAAGGCGCTGGCTCCGTCCGCGGGCACCAGCATTAAGGTGGTCGAAGTGCCGCCTGGGCCGCCGGTGCTCTCGACGCTGCTCGCCGAGGTCTACGGTCCCGATGCGACCACGCGCCGTGCGGTTACGGCCGAGCTCAAGAAGGTCTTCGCGGAAGTTCCGTTCATCGTCGACCTCGATGATTCCATCGGCGAAAAGCGGCCGCGGTTGCGGCTATCGATCGACCAGGACCGGCTCGAATTCTTCGGCGTCGAGCAGCGCGACGTCTACGACACGATCCAGGTCCTGTTCGGCGGCACCTCGATCGGCTACTCGCATCGCGGCGAAGACCGCAATCCGATCGAGATCGCGGTGCATCTTGGAAAGCGTGATCTGGTCTGGGATGAGGCACTGGCCTCGACCCCGGTGCCGGCCAACACCTTGCCCGGCAGCAAGACGGTGGTCGAGCTCGGCCAGGTCGTGAAGGCGACCATGGAGGAGGGCTCGCCGACAATCTTCCGCCGCGACGGCCGCTTCGCCGACATGGTGATGGCCGAGCTCGCCGGGCGCTTCGAGGCACCGCTCTACGGCATGCTCGCGGTTGCCGATCGCGTCGATGCCCATGATTGGGGCAAGCTGCCGAAGCCTGTGATCAGCCTGCACGGGCAGCCGGCGGACGAATCGCGTCCAACGCTGCTGTGGGACGGCGAATGGGAGATCACCTGGGTAACCTTCCGCGACATGGGCGCCGCCTTCGGCGCGGCGATCCTCGGCATCTACGTGTTGGTCGTCGCCCAGTTCAGGAGCTTCCGCCTGCCGCTCGTCATCCTGACGCCGATCCCGCTGACCCTGATCGGCATCCTGATCGGGCACTGGCTGCTGGGTGCGCCATTCACCGCGACCTCGATGATCGGATTCATCGCGCTTGCCGGCATCATCGTGCGCAACTCGATCCTGCTGGTGGATTTCATCAGGCACAGCAGCGCGGACGGCAAGTCGCTTCGCGAGGTGGTGTTGGAAGCCGGCGCCGTCCGTTTCAAGCCGATCCTTCTGACCGCGCTTGCTGCGATGATCGGGGCCGCGACCATCCTACTCGATCCGATCTTTCAGGGACTGGCGATCTCACTTCTGTTTGGACTGGCGTCGTCGACGCTCCTTACGGTGCTCGTCATCCCGGCGATTTATATCGCGCTGCGGTCACCGAACGAAAAGCGCCCCATCCCTAGCTAAGGAGGACGTTGCGCTCGCTCCTGTTTGGGCAATCGTCCGGCAGGTTTTGCGGTGGCAGGGAGCCGCGTCAGGTCCGTGCTCCGAAGAACCTCCGGATCGTCGGCCACCACTCCCCAGTCATGGTAAATTCGAGGCCGAGCCGCGCGCCGCAGGCAATGGCCAGCATTGTCAACGGGGCAGACACAGCAAGCGTTGAGAATGCGCTCAAGCCTTGTCCGATGGTGCAACCCATCGACATTACTCCGCCGGTGCCCATCAGCAGCGCGCCAGCCATATGACGCTTCAATTCGCGCGCATCGTCGCAGGCTTCCCAGCGAAAGCCACGCGCGAGCATCGCCGCGGCAAGCGAGCCGCCAATGACGCCGGCGACCGAGCCGATGCCGAAGTTCAGACGCGCGCCGGAGAAGGTCGCGATGTAGAGGATGGCGTCCCCGAGCGGAGCGACGAAGGTCAGCGAGCTGACGCGGGCCGGATCGAATTCGTCGTCCGCGAGCCAGCCTGTCGCGAACCAGCTGAACGCAATCGCGCCGCCGACGGCGGGGCCGGACGCCAGCAGTCGCGGCGAGCGGATGAGCTTGCCATCCGCCAGGGCCCAAAATCCGAGTGCAGCGACGATGATTGCGACCAGGACAGGGCGCGCGGCGGCACCGGGACCCACGCCGAACAGGGACATCAAAGTCTGGTTGGTTCCGTCGGAAAGACGCAAAGTCAGCGGCTCGATCAGTGTTAAGCGCAGCATCCCAGTCAGGCCACGCATGGCGGCCAGCGCCGCAAGGCCGAGCACGAGGAAAACGACGATGGCGCGCAGGTCGCCACCGCCGATCCGCACCAATGTTCCGAAACCGCAGGTGCCTACCAGCGCCATGCCGACGCCAAACATCAGGCCGCCGATGATCGCGCCGCCGAGCCCGATTGACGGCGTCAGGTAGATCGAGCGCGACAGATCGACGATGCCGAACTCGACCAGCGTCTGGGTTGCCAGCAGGGCAACAGCTGCTGCGAGCGCAAAGGACTTCAACCGGCGAAGATCCGATCCGAAGAACGCGTCTTCCAGCATCGCGAGTGTGCAGAATCGTCCCGCCCGGCCTGCGACGCCGAGTATGGCGCCGGCAGTAAGCCCGCAGGCGAACGCGACGATCGAAGGGGTCAGCATTTCCTCACGGAGGTCTCGCAATCTTCCCTTTTCGAGAAGTCTGCGCCAGAAAGATGCAAATATCCAGCGCCGCAGATCTAGCGGCGGCGCCGGCGCACCGGCTCGCAAAACACGTCGTAGATAGCGGTAAGGATTTTGCGTACGTCCTCATTGGCGAGACTGTAGTAGATTGTTTTGCCGTCGCGCCGCGTCGTTACCAAACGGTCGAGGCGAAGGCGGGCCAACTGCTGGGACACGGTCGATTGACGTTCGCCCAGGAACTGCTCGAGCTCAGTGACCGACTTCTCTCCCTCTGCCAGGATGCAAAGCAGCAGCAATCGCGATTCGTGCGAGAGCGCCTTCAACATGTCGCTGGCCTCGCGCGCCTTCTCGATCATCTTCTCGAGCTCGGCGGAACCCTCGATATCTTTGAGCTTTGGCAGTGGCATTGCTTCACAATCCTCAAGAACGGCTGGTCAGGACCGGCCGGACGCTGATCCTAAGCTGGTCAGGATCCGCCCCAACAGCCCGAAAAAGAAGGCATCCCCCGGATAGCCGCGAATACGCCCAATCTCGCGTCCTTCATCTACCACAACGAAGGTCGGCGTGAAGGCGTCGGGATCGATCCGGGCGAGGTCCGCCGGTAAAGGGCCGTCCCGGTCTACGCGGCGCAACGGCACGGTCCGGCTCTCCTCGGTCTTGCTGTAGATCGGCGCGACCTCGGCGTCAAAACGCGCGCACCAGACGCAGCCGGCGCGCTCGAACATGACGAGCTCCGCAGCGCGCAAGGGAGCCATCGAGAGCAGCGCAAAGCCCGCGACAGTGGCGAAGGGGGCGGTGAACCTGAGCATCCTGTGACAACTCTGGACTTCTTCAGCCCTTTATATCATTAAATTCGCATATGTGATAGATGTGAGGGTACGCAATGGGTCTGGACGTCACGCTCGGGGCGGCCTTTGTTGCCGGTCTGTTGTCCTTTCTCTCACCCTGCATACTGCCGCTGGTGCCGCCCTTCCTCTGCTACATGGCCGGTGTTTCCGTAACGGATCTGTCAGGCGACAGACCGGAGTTGCGGCCGCACGTCCTGGTCTCGGCATTGACCTTCGTAGCGGGCTTCTCCCTGGTCTTTGTCGCCCTAGGTTCAAGCGCCTCGCTCGCGGGCCATTTCATCTCCTCTCATCTGTCGATGCTCGGCATGGTCGCGGGCGCCCTGATCATCGTCATGGGCCTGCATTTCCTCGGCCTGTTCAGGATTCCGCTGCTTTATCGGAGCGCAACCGTACAGGTCGAGAATCGCCCGGCGGGTCTGACAGGGGCGTTCGTCATGGGGCTCGCCTTTGCGTTCGGCTGGACGCCCTGCGCCGGACCCATCCTCGCTGCCGTTTTGCTGATGGCGGGCGCCGAAGATACTGCGGGCCGGGGCGCGTTGTTGCTGCTTGCCTATTCGGCCGGGACGGGCGTTCCCTTCCTGATTGCGGCTGCCTTTACCGGCCGCTTCATGCAGGTGCTTGGCCGTGCGCGGGCGTATCTTGGCATCGTTGAAAAGACCATGGGCGCGTTCTTGGTCCTCGCTGGGGTGATGTTCCTGACAGGCCTGATGCCCGCAGTGTCAGAATGGCTGCTGGAGCACTTCCCCGGTCTGACCAGCATCGGCTGATCTAACCGAAGCGAAAGTCGAGCAGTTGCGCGTACGACTGCAGCTCGATTAGATAGCGATGCACGAGTAGGCCCACATTCGGCCACCGGGGTGACGGGCTAAAGCGGCGTGTACGTACTAGTTGCCAACACACTTGTTTTCTCGTCTACGGTACAACGGCTGATTCGCGGATTCGCACTCCGGCCAAGCATTCTCAATACCAGTGAGCACGATCGCCGGGCGACGCGCGTCCTCCGGCATCACCTCAAAACCTTGTTCTGTGTAGGCGCCGTACTGGCGGATTGACGCTTCGCAATGGTCGTCCCCGCCACGGGGTTCGGATGCTGAATATCCTTCACTTTCGGCATTGCGGTCCCTTTAACCTGATCGAATGCTTCTTCGCGAACCAAACTGGCAGGTGATGAAAGGCGGCTTTATAATGTCGCGCCGCGGACCTGACAGTCGGCAAGCCTATCGGGCTATTCCTGCTGAACTCTGCGCTTTGCAGGAGCCGTCACGGGTGCATCGACCTGCTACCCGAGTTTGAACCGCGACTCCGGCGAGCTTCGAACGCCTTTCTGGCCTGGGTGCAACTTCGGTGCTCGAACTCAATGGTGAGTGTCCCGAAGCAGGATGCTTGCGCTCTTGATGTCATGCCGGCCTCTTGCGCGTTGCCGATCCAGCCCGGTTGCGAAGTAGAACTACGATGTTGGGAGTTTAACAAACTCCACTGTGCCGACTATGCAGAAACCGCCACGGCGCTGATTTAGGCTACTGCCCCGCTCGGTGGGATGAGGGACACATCCTCCTAAGGCCGAATTTGCATAGACGAGGCCATGCTTCGACAACCATTATTGTCGGGCGGCCTCACCGTGGCCATGAACCAAACTTCAGGAGGGAAGAAATGCCCATTTCGATTTCGATGATCGTGCTCGGCTCGCAGCTGGTCATGCCAGTAGCTGACGGTGTGCCGAAATTCGATGTGGCGCGGAGCTGCAAGCTTGATATCGCTGCCGCCGCCGGACTTTCTGTCGGCCAGCCGCTGAAGAACTGCATCAACGACGAACAGAAGGCTAAGCAACAAGTCGCCAACGGCTGGTCCAAATTCCCTGCGGCGAGCCGGGCAAGCTGTGTGCCGCAAGAGAGCATTGGTGGGACGCCGAGTTACGTCAGCTTGCTGACCTGCCTCCAAATGGGGCAGTGGCTGCGATAGCGACTTCAGCCGT